>CAJMOF010000013.1 GCA_905215065.1 uncultured bacterium
AGGCCCTCGCGGCCTAGTCGCTATTTAGGGCGTCCAAGATTTGGGACGCAGTTCAAGTGCGCAGCGGGGGCTTCCGACATGTCCGAGGACGATTGTGGGGCTAACGGGCAGGGGCCCGCCGAACCAAGTTAGGCAGCCGGGCAGATCTTCTTGAAGAGCTCGATGACGTCGTCGAGCGTCGCCTCGCGCGGGTTACCCGGGAAGCAGGCGTCAGCCATGGCGTCCTTGGCCAGGACCTCGATCTCGTCAGCCTTCATGGCCTCGCAGACGTGCGGGATGTTCACGTCGGCAGAGAGCTGCTTGACGGCGGCGATGGCGGCGTCGGCGGCCTCGTCGGTGCTCATGCCCGTGGTGTCAACGCCCATGGCGACGGCAACCTTGGCCAGACGCTCGGCGCAAACCGGCTTGTTGAACTCCATGGCGATCGGCAGCAGCATGGCGCAAGCGACGCCGTGCGGGGTATCGTAGTGAGCGGACAGGGTGTGGGCCATGGCGTGATCGATGCCCAAGCCGACATTGGAGAAGCCCATGCCGGCGACATACTGGCCAAGAGCCATGCCCTCGCGGCCGGAGCCGGGCTGGCCGGACTTGGCCTCGGCGACGGAGTCGCGCAGGTTCTCGCTGATCAGCTTAATAGCCTCAAAGTGGAACATGTCGGAGAGCTCCCAAGCGCCCTTGGTGGTGTAGCCCTCGATGGCGTGGGTCAGGGCGTCCATGCCAGTGGAAGCGGTAAGGCCGGCGGGCATGGAAGCCATCATGTCGGGGTCGACGACGGCGACCTCGGGGGCGTCGTTGGTGTCGACGCACACGAACTTGCGGACCTTCTCGGGGTCGGTGATGACGTAGTTGATGGTCACCTCGGCAGCGGTACCGGCGGTCGTCGGCACAGCGATGGTAAACACGGCGTGGTTCTTAGTGGGAGCAACGCCCTCGAGGCTGCGGACATCGGCAAACTCGGGGTTGTTGATGATGATGCCGATAGCCTTGGCGGTGTCCATGGAGGAGCCGCCACCGATGGTCACGATAGCGTCAGCCTCGGCGGCCTTGAAGGCCTCGACGCCGTCCTTGACGTTCTGGATAGTGGGGTTGGGCTTAATCTCGGAGTAGAGGCTCCAAGCGATGCCGGCGGCGTCGAGCTCGTCGGTCACCTTGGCGGTAACGCCAAACTTGACCAGGTCGGGATCGGAGCAGACGAAGATCTTCTTGTAGCCGCGACGCTGGAGCTCGCCGGGGATCTCCTTGATAGCGCCGGAACCATGATAAGAGATGGTATTGAGAACGAAACGATTAGCCATTGATAGCCTCCCATCGTGTGCGGGGCACCCATTACGCCCCACGCTATGAGTCCCATCCTAACGCTTTTGAAACAAAAAACACGTGAGAACGTCAAAATTGTTAAAGCGTTTCAACAGAAGATGAAAAATATTGCGGCAAAGGGACAACCCCTTTGCCGCATTCGGTTACTTTCGACAGCCCTCTTTCCAAGCCTCGGCCGCAACCTTCCAGCGAAAACGCAAGTCGCGCTCGCGGTCGATGAACATGATGGCAAACGCGACAAACAGCAGCACGCTCGCCACGACGATGGCGTGCAGGCCCATGCGCTCAATACACCAGTTGCCCAACACGGCGCCAAACACAAAGGTAAAGATCACGCCAAAGTACAGCAGGCCGTTTTCCAAAAAGCCGCGCTTGTGGGTGATGATGTAGTCGTCCACGTTTTGCAAGGCATTACGGAGGTTGCCGATACACATGGTCGTGGCGATGCCGTGACCGTGGATCTTGCGGAAGCTCTCGACCTGCATGCCGCAGGCAAACGAGGTGAGGCAGTTGGCGAGCAGGTTGTAACCGCCGCCCGGGATAAAGCTCACGCCCAGCAAGATAACGGCTTCAAAAAACACCGTCACCTGGCGCCAGTGAATCACACTGCCAAACCGCTCGTGAACCAGGTCGGCAAGCATAATGCCCACAGCAAACGACACCACGGGGAAGAAGTAGCGCCCCGCCAGTGCCCAGTTGCCTTCCGAGATGCTCACGCCCACGAGCAGGATGTTGCCCGTCTGCGCGTTGGCGAAAACATGATCGCGCCCAATGTACGAATACACATCCATAAAGCCACCGGCGAGCGCCAAGATGATGCCCAGCTCAATAGACTCCGATATCTGTTTGGCACGCTGCATCGTCGTGCATCCTCCTTGTTGACGACTCTCTCGTGCGTTGGCGGAAACATAGCCGCCGTTCATACTGTAACCCATTGACAACATGGCATGCGCGCGAGACGGGCTCCCCAACGCGCGGATACACAGTCTGGAAACAAACGGCACCCGCATCGATACGCCGATCCGCCAACCCATGTACTCCACCAGTCTTTTTAGCCCCGTCCCAAAAAGACTGGTTACAATTACGTGCAGCATACAAACACCGGGAGGGATCGTGGCAAAAAAGCCTCAGCACGCTCAGAACAACCAGCGCAGTCAGCAGGGCAAACAGGGCCAGCAGCAAAAGCGCGGCGGTAAGGCGCAGGCCACGGTCGCCCGCACCAAGCATTCCCAAGCGACGCCCGCCCGCCCCTGGCGTCCGGGCCGCGATAAGTTCCTCCCCGTCAGTCGCGCCGACATGGATGCGCGCGGCTGGGACCAGTGCGACTTTGTCTACATCTGCGGTGACGCCTACGTGGACCATCCCAGCTTTGGCATGGCTATCATCAGCCGCGTCCTTGACGCGCACGGCTACAAGGTGGGTATCATCTGCCAGCCCGACTGGACCGATCCCGCCAGCATCACGGTGCTCGGCGAGCCTCGCCTGAGCTTTCTCGTCAGTGCCGGCAACATGGACTCCATGGTCAACCACTATTCGGTGACCAAGCACCGCCGCCACTCCGACGCCTACACCCCCGGCGGCGAAGAGGGGCGCCGTCCCAACCGAGCCGTCACGGTCTATGGCAACCTCATCCGCCAGACGTTCAAGGACGCTCCCATCATCATCGGCGGCATCGAGGCGAGCCTGCGCCGTCTGGCCCACTACGACTACTGGCAGGACAAGCTCAAGCGCTCGGTACTGCTCGACTCGGGCGCCGACATCCTCATCTACGGCATGGGCGAGCACGCGATTGTCGAGATCGCCGACGCGCTCGACGCGGGACTGCCCGTCGACCAGATCACCTATATCAACGGCACCGTCTACCGCACGGGTTCGCTCGACGAGGTCTACGACTACGACCTGCTGCCCAGCTGGGACGACCTTACCGCCGACAAGCTCAACTACGCGCGCAGCTTTAACGTGCAGCAGCAGAATATGGACCCCATCACCGGTCATCGCCTGGTAGAGCCCTATCCCAACAGCGTCTATGTGGTGCAGAACCCGCCATCGGCGACGCTCACCACCGACGAGATGGACGATGTGGCCGAGCTTCCCTACGCCCGCGATTGGCATCCCGACTACGACGCGGCGGGCGGCGTACCGGCCTTTGCCGAAATCAAATTTTCCATTAGCTCCAACCGCGGCTGTTTTGGCGAGTGCTCGTTTTGCGCCCTCACCTTCCACCAGGGCCGCGTACTGCAGATGCGCAGCCACGACTCGATCATGCGCGAGGCCGAGCTGCTCACGCGCGATCCCGAGTTTAAGGGCTACATCAACGACGTGGGCGGACCGACGGCCAACTTTAGCCGCCCGGCCTGTGACAAGCAGCTCAAGCACGGCGTGTGCAAGAACAAGCGCTGCCTGTGGCCGAGCGTATGCAAAAACATGGTGGTCGACGAGAGCGGCTACACACAGTTGCTGCGCGACCTGCGCCAGCTGCCGGGCGTCAAAAAGGTCTTCGTCCGCAGCGGCATCCGTTTTGACTACACCATGGCAGATGCCTCGGACGAGTTTTTGCGCGAGCTGCTGGAACACCATGTCTCGGGCCAGCTGCGCGTAGCGCCCGAGCATGTGAGCGACGCGGTGCTCTCTGTGATGGGCAAGCCGAGCCGCGCCGTCTACGACGCGTTCTGCCGTAAATTTGAACGCTTGAACCGAGAATACGGACTCAAGCAGTACGTAGTGCCATACCTAATCTCGAGCCACCCCGGCTCGACCATGAAGGAAGCTGTGGACCTTGCCGAGGCCGTGCGCGACATGGGCTACATGCCCGAGCAGGTGCAGGACTTCTACCCCACCCCGTCCACCATGTCGACCTGCATGTACTACACCGGCGTGGACCCACGCACCATGCAGCCGATCTACGTGGCACGCGACCCGCACGAGAAGGCCATGCAACGCGCGCTCATCCAGTATCGCAAGCCCGAGAACTACAAGCTGGTGCGCGAGGCGCTGGAAAAAGCCGGGCGTCGTGACCTGATCGGCTACACCAAACACTGTCTAATCCGCCCCGTGCCGCCGCGCCCGGGTGAGACGTCTGCTGGCGGTGGGCATGGCACCGGCAAGAAAGGCGGCAAGCCGCACGGTGGCGCTGGCGGCAAGGGACCCAAAGGCAGCAAGGGGCACGGCGGCATGTCGCGTGCACAGAACACTGCCGGGCGCAACCGTGCAGCTCAGGGGCGTCAGGGCGCCAACGGAGGCGGGCGTCGCAACTAGGGCAGCGGCGCGCTCGCTGCGCCCATCCCACACGCGTGGCGCAGCGAGCGCATAGCCTCAACGAGGATGACGCCGGCGATAGCGACCGTGATTACCACGTCGAGCGGTGTGTTCACAAACCACAACAGACCCATCAGGTACGACCCGGCGTTAAAGGCAAAGTGCAGCAGGATCGTGTAGCGGAGCTTTCCGGTGGTCACGAGCACCCAGCCAAAGATGAGGCCGGCGGCACCCGCATAGCAGCCCTGTACCCAGTTCATGTGCATAAAACCGAAGATTGCCGCCTGCAGCACAATCGCCGCGGCGATACCCCACGTGCTTGGTGCCGCCCAGGGCACCATGGCGCCGTCCTGCGCGCTCGCACGACGCCTGCGCTTCCAAAGCGGGCGGCACTGCGGATTAAACGCTCGTAGCGAAAACTCAAAAACAATGCCGCGCACCAGCAACTCCTCGCAAAACGGAGCGCCGAGCACCGTGGTCAGGACGGCCAGGTAGCTCGTGTCGCCCATGCCTGTTTCCTCGACAAGTTCGCTGTAATCGGCCGCGACCTCGGGCAACAATGACAGTACGGCGTCGGTCGCGTAGCCAACGACCACCTGCAGGGCCAGGCCAATCACGATAACGCAGGCAATGCGCTTCCACGCGCTACGCACTCCCCCGCCAAGCGGACGCTCACCTTGCCAGCGCGCGATAAACGATCGCGGCCACAAATAACGCCACCACACCAGCGCCATCAAAAACGATGCCGTCTGAGCGGCGGCCTGAAGCAATTGAATATCGAGGTCGTCAATCGAAAAGCCCATGAACACCGATGCGACGCCCAGAGCGGAGAACAAAACCACGCTCAGGGCGATATCGGCAGCGACGACGCCAAAACAGGCAAGCGCCCAAACCAGCGCATTGAGCATGCCAACCTCCCCCCGACAGCTAGTCATGTAAGAACGTCCCCAACGACTAGTCATTGGGGACGTTCTTCAACGACTAGTTGTTGGGGACAGTCTTTGCCAAAGGCCCCGTTGGGCGAGATGTCGAATGGGAAGGTGCCGCAGCGATTGAACGCGGCGATAAACATGCGGATGGCGTTGGACGGCGTGGTGCCTACGAGTTGGGTTGCCGCCGCGAAGGCCGCCTTTTCCTCGGGCAAGACCTTCGCGACAACCGGGGTCATGTGTTCTGCCATGGCGCTTCCTTTTTGAAACGACGGTGGTGCGGATAGATGCGGGCCACGCGGCTGGGCGACGGGCTGTGAAGGCAACCCGATTGGCCCGCATCTGGAGTTTGTTTCTACTGCGTTGGTATTACTTGGTAATCCTAAGTATTACCCCGCAGATAGAATACCATACCCAACCCTATGGGGACGGAGAAAAAACGGATCATTTTGTTGCTGAGTAAGTATTTAGAGCGTGATGATGTCCGAGATATTGAGGGCCTGAGCGTCGACGGCATCGTGTGTAGCAAGCAACAGCATGCGGCCGTCGAGCAAGTCGAGCACGACCTCGGCGCATGCGTCGCGCGCAGCGGTATCTAGGCCGGTAAAGGCCTCGTCCAGAATCACTGCGCCGCCCGGACACAGCAGGGCTCGGGCAATCTCGACGCGACGGCGCTGCCCGCCCGAGAGCTCGGCCACACGAGCATGCATATCGACCCCCGGCACCAGCAGGCGCAACAGGGCCGCGGCACTCGAGGCGTCCACGCGCGCGTCGGCGCACACCAGCACGTTATCCAAAGCCGAGGCGCCCTCTACCAGGCGCACATCCTGAAACACCATGGAGCACGGCGCGCACTCCCCCGCCGCCAGCGCAAGCAGCGTCGACTTGCCCACGCCCGAGGTGCCCATCACACAGATACGCCCACCCGCAGCACGTTGAGCACCAGACCATCCAGCGCCGGCGCCCAGGGCGCGCGATCGCCCACGGCAAGCGCAAGCTCCGCCACGTCGGCAGCGCCCGCACGACCGTGCAAGCCGCGTCCATGCGACCGCACCGCCGCACGCCACGTCACGGATCCCGAAACCCGCAGCAGCCACACCAGCACGCGCTCACACGCCCACGAGACGGCAACGACCAGCACGGTCCACGCCAGCAGATCAGCCGTCTCGATCAAAAGCTTCGCCTGATAGATGCGCTCACCCACGGTGCCCACCGCCATGCCGATAAGCTCGGCTGCCACGCCGGCCTTCCAGCTCATGCCAATCACGGCGCGGGCGCACGAAAGCACAAACGGCAGGACTTCGCGCCAGGTGTGGGCACAAAACAGTCGCCAACCCCGCACGCCATGCAGGCGGAACATCTGCTTCAGCGGTTTATCCGCTTGCGTCAAACCCTCGACCAGTGAGAAATATACGCCCGGCAGCGCCATCAAAAAAACCGCCGCGATGCTCACGCGCGCCGATCCCAGCCAGATAAGCAACAGGACCACCACGCAGGCGACCGGCGTCGCCTTTACAAACGACAGCGCCGGTGCCACCAGGCGGGCAAACGTCCGCGACCGCACCGAGGCTCCCGCCAGCACGACGCCGCACACCGCGGCAAGCGCCAGCCCGCCCAGTATCCGCGCGCCCGAGCCCACCAAAATCGCCCAGGTACCGCCATCGCACGCCAGGCGCAACAGCGATACCACGACAGCGCCCGGCCCCGGCAAAATCAGCGGCTGTGCCACCAGCGCCGCCACCAGCATCCACGCGGCAAGCCAAAAGGCGGCGACGGCACCTGCTGCCGCCACCGCCTTCATGCGCTCTGTCATTTGTCGAGCAAACACACGCACGGGCTACTCCATATAGTAGAAATCGTCAGCCGGGAGCTTGCCGCCCACGGCGCTCGCGTCCGCATCGGCCAACACCTGCAGATACCCACCGAGCGCCGCCTTCATATCCTTCCCCGTCTGGCACACGAGCATGCACCCGGGAATCGCCTTTTCGGCAATCGCGGCGTTATCCACGATGCCCGCATCGACCACGGCCTGGGCCCAGTCCACCGGCGACGCGTTCACGGCCTCAACGCTCGCCGCGTGGCAGCTCAGGAATTCCGCCACGACCTCGGGATGTTCCTCGGCAAACGCGCGGCGCACCACGGTCACACCCGTCAGCAAGCGCGAGCCCGTGTCTCCTGCCAGCTCGTCCCACGCATCGGTCAGGCTCACCGGTGCCGACAGCTTGCCCTCGCTCTTGGCGACGGCCGCCGTCTTAAACGGCTCGGGCAGCACACCCACGGCAGACGGATCGGCAAGCAGGGCCGACAGCACCTCGGTGGGCTCGCTCTTAAACTCGAGCGCCACCTGGCCGGTCAGGCCCGCGCGCTCCAGCAGGTAGTTCATGACGTACTCCGGCGTGGTGCCCTTGCCCGTCATATAGACGGCATGGCCCGCCAGATCGCCAAACGAGGTCACACTCGCGTCGCCCGTCACCACGCTCAGCACGCCGAGCGTGTTGATGTCGATGACCTGCACCGCGCCCTCGGTCTTGTTGTAGAGAACGCTCGCCGCGTTGGCGGGCACCAGGGCGATATCGACATCGCCCTGAATGACCTTGGGCACGATCTCGTCGGCCGCGGCGCTGATCGCAAAATCGAACTCGTTATCCGTCTCGCCACTCGCCGCCTGGTCCATAAACTGCACCAGGCCAATCGAGGTCGGCCCCTTGAGCGAGGCGACGCGCACCTCGACCGGCCCTGCAGCAGCACCGGCGCCGTCCGTGGCAGCCGAGCCCGCAGCAGACCCAGCCTCCGCGGCCCCGCCGCCACATCCAACCAGTGCAAGCGACAGCGCGCCGGCGGCAAGCGCCGAGGCAAACCCCCGGCGCGTCATCTCAACAGTAAACGCGCGCATCGTTAGCACGTCCCTTCGTTAGGCATCGTCCATGCGTGATGGTCGGTATGCAGCAGCTCCTCGGCCAGCGGCGAGAGCGGCTCGCCCAAAAACTCGCGGTAGCATGCCTGGACATCGGGGTTCTCGTGCGAGAAGCGAATGTCCGCCTTCGCATCCAGGCCCCACAGCACCTGGCCGCGCTCAGCTGCCAGCTCGCAGCCGTCGTGGATGGGCTGACCGCCGCCACCGACGCAGCCGCCCGGGCACGCCATAACCTCAACGAAGTCATAGCTCACACGGCCATCGCGAATCGCGTCGAGCAGGCGGGCGGCGTTGCCCAGCCCGTGCGCCACGGCGACGCGCACCTTGGTGCCATCGATATCGGCGACGGCTTCTTTCCAGCCGTCCAGGCCGCGCACATCGGTAAAGAAGTCGGCGTCGGGGTTCTTGCCCGTCACCAGGTAATATGCCGAGCGCACGGCGGCCTCCATCACGCCGCCCGTGGCGCCAAAGATCACGCCCGCGCCCGTGCCGAAGCCCAGTGGCGTATCGAGCGGCTCCTCGGTAAGCGTGTCGACGCTCACGTGGCTCGCGCGAATCATGCGTACCATCTCGCGCACCGTCAGCGCAACGTCCACATCGGGCACGCCGCCCTCGCCCACCATGCTCGGCAGCGCACACTCGGCCTTCTTGGCCGTGCACGGCATCACGGACACCACGAACAGGCGCTCGGGCTCCACGCCCAACACCTTGGCGTAGTACGTCTTGGCAATGGCGCCGAACATCTGCTGCGGCGACTTGGACGTGGACAGGCTGTCGACAAACTCCGGATAGCGCGCCTTCACAAAGCGCACCCAGCCCGGGCAGCAGCTCGTGAACATGGGCCAGCCGCGGCTGTCGCCCTCGCCCTTGGCGGCCTTACCCAGGCGCTCGAGCAACTCGGAGCCCTCCTCCATAATGGTGAGGTCGGCCGAGAAATCGGTATCGAACACGTACTCAAAGCCCACGCGGCGCAGCGCGCACGCCAGGCGCTCGACGGTGGCCTCCTCGCGCGGGATGCCGAGCTCCTCGCCCCAAGCGCTACGCACAGCCGGCGCGATCTGCACCAGCACGATCTTGTCGGGATCGGCGAGAGCGTCGAACACGGTCTCGGTGTCGTCACGCTCGCGCAGCGCGCCCGTCGGGCAATGCGTGATGCACTGGCCGCATGCGACGCAATCGGTCTTGCCAATCGGCGCGCGCCCGCGGGTACCCACGGCGGTGTGCGTGGCGCGATTGGTCAGGTCCCAAATCCCCAGCCCCTGCACGTTTTCGCACACCTTGATGCAACGCATGCACTTGATGCACTTGTCGTTGTCGCGAATGATGGGAAAATCGAAGTCCCAGCCCTCGCGCGCCAAGTGCTTTTGATACGGCAGGTAGAAAATGCCCAGGTCGTTGGCGATGGTCTGCAGGTTGCAGTTACCGCTGCGCACGCAGCTCGCGCACTGCGCATCGTGCTGCGACAGCAGCAGCTGCACGTTGGTGCGACGAGCCTCGCGAGCCTTGGGGCTGTTGGTGTGGACCACCATGCCGTCGAGCACGTAGTTGTTGCAGGCGGCAACCAGCTGGTCGCAGCCCTCGACCTCGACCACGCACACGCGGCAGCCGCCGATCTCGTTTAGATCGCGCAGATAGCACAGGGTGGGAATCTGGATGCCGACGGACTTGGCTGCATCCAGGATCGTGGTGTGCTCGGACACCACGACCTCGCAATTATCGATCGTGAGCTTGACCATGTTATGCGCTCCGTTTTCGGTGTTGTCGCTGACGGTGGGGTTGTTGAGCTCTACCATTCCAGGTTCCTCCCTCCGCGGAACGCACCAAAGCCAAAGTGGTCGCAGCGCAGGCAGCGGCTCGCCTCCTGGCGCGCCTCCTGCTCGGTAAGACCTTGCTCGACCAGATTCCAATCGTGAATACGCTCGCCGGCCTCGCGCTCGCCCAGCTCGCAGCGACCGCACTCGTGCTTGCCCTTAAACTGGACGGTCGGCAGCTCGACCTCGAGTTTAATCTTGTGATCAAAGCCCAGGTAGCGGTCAATGTTTGCCGAGGCCACACGGCCGGCGTTGATGGCGCGGATGACGGTGGCGGGGCCGGTCTGGCAGTCGCCGCCGCTAAAGAGGCCGTCGAAGTTGGGCACGGCGCCGTCCGAGTCGGTGACGACGCAGCCCCACTTGCAGGCAATGCCCATCTCCTCAAACGGCTTGGAATCGATGTCCTGGCCAATGGCCACAAACACGCGCTCGCAGGGGATGACACGCTCGGGCGTAGCGGCGGCACGCGGGGCCGGGCGACCACGGCGGGGCTCGCCGATAATCTGCGGTTGCACGCGCAGGCCGCACACGCGACCGTCCTCGCCGGTCTCGATGGCGAGCGGGGCCGTCAGCTCCAGCACCTCGCAGCCCTCGGCCTGGGCGCCGGCGATCTCGGCGTCCTGGGCCGTCATGTCGCAGATGCGACGGCGGTAGACGATGCTTACCTTTTCGGCACCGCAGCGCACGGCAGAGCGAGCCACGTCCATGGCAACGTTGCCGCCGCCGATGACGCACACACGCCGGCCGCCCAGGTTGGGCAGCTCGTCGTCGCCGATGGCACGCAGCATCTTGACGGCCGACTCCACGCCGAGCGCCTCTTCGCCCGGAAGGCCGAGCTTTTTGTCGCTGTGGGCACCGATGGCCAGGTAGACGGCGTCGAACTCGTCGCGCAGACGGGCAAGCTCCTCGCCGTTGACGGAGTGGTCGAGCTCCACGTCGATGCCGGAGCTCAGGATCCAGTCGATCTCGGCCTGTAGGCGCTCGCGCGGCAGACGGTAGCTGGGAATGCCGTAGCGCAGCATGCCGCCCAGGTGGTGACGCTGCTCAAAAATCGTCACCTTGTGGCCCATCACGGCCAAATAATAGGCGCAGGAAAGGCCGGCCGGGCCGCCGCCGATCACGGCGACGCGCTTACCGGTGTTGTCCACCACATGCGGCTTGTGATCGTTGAGGTCACTGTGCTCGACGGCAAAACGCTTGAGGGCGAGGATGTTCATGGGGTCGTCGACCATACCACGGCGGCAGTGCATCTCGCAGGGATGCTCGCACACCAAGCCGCAGACGAGCGGCAGCGGATTGTTCTTGCGGATGACCTTGACGGCGTCGGCATAGCAGCCGGCCTCGACCAGCGAGATGTACCCGGGAATGTCGACGTGCGCCGGGCAGCCCGAGACGCACGGGACGCGGGCCTCGCGGTCAAAGCCGCAGGAGTGCTCGCGGATGTGATGATCAAAATCGTCACGGAAGCCGCGAATGGCCGTGAGTGCCATGGCGCCGGCTTCGTAGCCGATGGCGCAGTCGCTCGAAAGGTAGATGGTGCGGGCCGTGCGCTCAATCAGGTTGAGCGTGGACTCATCGGCGCGCCCTTCGAGCACATCGGCGAGCAGGTCGCTCAGCGCGCTCAGGCCCACACGGCAAGGTGTGCACTTGCCGCAGCTCTGGGTGGAGCACAGGTTGACGAGCGCTGCCGTAAACTCAACGGGACACGGGGCGAGCGAACTCACCGCCAGACGACGTCCGAGCGCATCGTGCAGATCGTCCATGACGGCCTGAGCGTGGCTGCGTTCCATTACGTGCAGTCGTGCCATAAAGATCCCCTCTCACATGGCAGCCCGGAGGCGAGGCCGGGCGAAATTGCTACACGCACAACACTGACCTAAAAAGTTGTTAGGTCTCCACGCAGTTCGGCAGGCGGCATGAAATGTCACCCTCAGCGGTGAAATAGAACATTACCGCAGATAAATGCCATATTTGATAAAACGCGTTACCAAATGACAATGCCCCGTCCACGCAATCACGTGGACGGGGCATTGCTCTAGGTATGCGGCCAGCGACCCTGTTGCTTTTACTTAAGCTCGGGCCAGTAACCCTTGTTGGCCTCGATCATGTCGTCGAGAACTTCCTTGGCGACTTTCATCGACGGTACGGTCTTGTTGAGCGTGAAGGCCTTGAGCGCCTTCTCGTAAGAACCCTCGATCGTAGCCTCGACCACGAGCTTCTCGGAGTTCAGCTGCTGCATCATGAGGCCCTGTTGGAACAGAGGAATGTTGTCGCGGCTGATGACCTCGGGGCCATTCTTGCCAATGTAGGCAGGCAGCTCGACCATAGCGTCGTAGGGCATGTTGGGGATAGCGCCCTTGTTCTCGCAAATGACCAGGAAGCGCTGCTTGGTGTCGTTCTTCAGAGCGATAGCCAGATCGGCAATCCAGTCGCCGTGGCTGCCCGCATAGAACGTGCTCTCGTCGATCTCGCCCGTCTTCTCGTAGTGGTCGATGCCGTCGAAGAGGTTCTTCTCACGCGTCTCCTCAACCTCGTTAGCACGGGTGCGCTCGGGGTTGGAATGCTCGACGAACTCCTTCTGCTGCAGGTAGTAGTTCAGATACGTGTTGGGCAGGTACTCCGGGAAGCACTCCATGATCTCGTACTCGCCCTTCCAGACGTAGTACCAGCTGCCCTTGGTGTGGCGGTTCTGCTCGGGGTGCTCGTCAGTGGCCTCCTCGGGCTTCTTTGCCATGAGCGAGCCCATGCCCTTGAGGTAGGAGTCGGGCAGCAGAATCTCATGCTCCTTGATGTACTCGCGCAGCTGCGGGAGCACCTCCTCGCCCTTGTGGCGGATCGAGGTGAACCAACCAAAGTGGTTGAGACCAAAGTAATCGTACTCGACATCCTTCTTGTCGATATCGAGTGCGGCGCAAACCACATCGATGATCGCGATCGGCATGTCGCAGATGTTGATGATGCGAGCATTAGGACGCAGCACGCGGCAGCCCTCGGACACGATGGCGGCAGGGTTGGAGTAGTTGAGAATCCAGTAGTCCTTCTTGGCGTACTTCTCAACGTCATCGATCAGCTCGACCATGGGGAAGATGGTGCGCATGCCGTAGGCAAGGCCGCCGCAACCGCAGGTCTCCTGGCCCACGCAGCCATGGCGCAGCGGAATCTTCTCGTCCTGCTCGCGCATGGCGTAGCCGCCCACGCGCATCTGGGCAAACACGAAGCTCGCGTCGGCAAAAGCCGTCTCCTTGTCGGTGGTCACCGTGAGCTTGATGTCCAGGCCGAGGTCCTCGTGCAGAATCCAGTCCACGAGCACGCCGATCTTGCGCTGGCGCTCCTCGTTGATGTCGTACAGACGAATCTCGTCAACGTCGAGTTCGTCCTTGCGCAGAGCGATGGACTTGACGATGCCAGGGGTAAAGGTGGATCCGCCACCACACAGAGTAATGATCATTGTTTACTGCTCCTTCTCAATTGCGTTTTCGACCTTGTCGCGCATCTCGGCGACCTTCATGCCAAAGATGATCTGGATATTGTTGCCGTTGCGGTTGATGCCGCTGTTGGGCACGTGGTTGATGAGGTTCTCATCGATGAGGTCCGGGTTCTTAACGTTCACGCGAAGACGTGTAAAGCAGTTCTCGAGCTCCTCGATGTTGTCCTTGCCGCCAAGACCTGCGACCAGGTCGGCAATACCTGCATCGACGCCCTCTGCGGGAGCTGCGGCAACAGCGCCCTGCTTCACCGCGACAGACGCGGCGGCCTCGCCCTCGGCAACGGACTCGGCGAGCTCGGACTCCTCCTCGCGGCCAGGCGTGTGGAGGTTGAGCTTCTTAATAAGGAAGGTGAAGAGGAAGAAGTACAGAGCGGCGTTGACGACTCCGAGCACGAGCATCATCGGCCAGTTGGTCTTATCGACACCAAGGACCAGGTTGGAAACCACGATGTTGATGATGCCGCCTGCAGTCGAAGCGGGCACGGAGAGGACCTTGAGCAGGACCAGGAAGATACCGGAAAGAACCGAGTGAACAACAAAGAGCACGGGAGCGGCAAAGACAAAGAGGAAGTCCATGGGCTCGGTGACACAGGAGAGCACGGCGGTGATGATCAGCGGGATGATAACGGCCTTGGTCTTATCCTTGTTCCCCTTGTAAGCGGTGAAGATAAAGGCGAGACCGATACCGATGTAGGGCCACAGGTTGTTGAAGGTGTAGCTGTTGAAATAGGTGCTATCGGAGAAGGGCTGGCCCGTCATTGCCATCTCGGCAACACGGATGGGATAGGCGCCGGCGATAACCTGATCGCCCAGCGTCAGGGTGCCGCCCACATCGGAGAACTGGAACGGGGTGTAGATGAGGTGATGCAGACCGGTAGGAACGAGCAGCTTGTTGAGCATGCCGTAGATAAACAGACCGATGTTGCCCGACTCCTTAATGATGCCGGCAACGGAGGAGATGGCACCCTGAACCGGAGGCCAAACGATGCAGAAGCCAGCACCCATGATCCAGGAAATGATGATCATGATCAGGAACGGAAAACGAACGCCCGAGAACATCGAAAGGGCAATGGGGAACTGCTTGTTCGAGTACTTGTTGAACACGGCACCGGTGATGCAACCAAGAATGATGCCGCCAAACACGCCGGTATCGAGCACCTGAATGCCCATAACGGTGCTCTGGCCGGTTCCGGTAAGACCGAGCATGCCGCTCGCTTCGGCAAGAGAGCCGGTGGCGTTGAGCACGATGTTGTTAGCCTGCAGGAACAGGAAGAACGACATCAGGGCAATCAGCGAAGCATGGCCCTTGTTCTTCTTTGCCATGGCGCCGGCGATGCCCACGCAGAACAGAATCGAGAGGTTGTTGATGATAAACATCAGCGACTGATAGACAACGGTGCCCACAAGCTGGAACGGACCGGAGCCCAGTACGGGGATCAAGGCGCAAATGGTCTTGTTGGTCAGAATAATGCCCACGATGAGCAGAATGCCGGCAACCGAGAGATACATCATCGGCTGGACGATTGACTTCGCGAACACCTCCAACGGCGCTTTGAAATTGAACTTCTTTTTTGCGGTCATAGCGGTACTCCCCTTCCTTTTCCGCAAATTAAGACAGATGTGCCCTAGACAAGACCGTGAGCCCTGCCTTATATCAATCGATGTGTGGGCACGTTATGCCTAGAGACCAGGTTCTCCAAGCAGGTTAACAATGTGATATGCGAGATAACTCTTCTCGGCATCGGTAACGACAACGTTATAGGTAGACGACAAGTGGGCAGCTATGGCGTCCGCGCACGAGAATGCGCACGGATACGCCGTTTCATCGATTCGGAACAGCGCGTCGCCATTGATTTGCCCGGCCGCAGGATCGAGCGCTCGCTGTGCGAAAAACTGCAGGTGACGAACGAAACGCTCATAGGGCAGCGAGGTGTCATCGAGGGTCGTAGCATAGCGCTCGGAAACAATCGTGAGCACGTCGCGAACAAGCTGGACCGAGAGGATGAGACGGTCGGAGCGTTGCGGCATGGTGGCGTTGACGATATGCAGCGTAATAAAACCCTGCTCTTCTTCGCTCATCTGGATGCCCATATACTCCTTGACAATCTGCAGCGCACGGCCCGCAAGCGCATACTCCTTGCGATAGAACTGTTGGATCTCGAGCAGCAACGGATTCTCACAGGAGACGCCCTTGCGCTCGCGCTCCAAAGCAAGGCCGATATGGTCTGCGAGAGCAATGAGGATCTTGTCGTTGATATCAACATTGAGCTCTCGACGGAGCATCTGAACAATGTCCTCGGCAATCACGAGGTTGACGGTGGGGATGGACTCCAAAAGATGTGCCAAGCGGTCAATCGTACGCGAATCCTGAGAAGTGCCCTCCTGCAGCGCATAGGTCTTTTCGACCGATGCTTCATCGATAGCGTCGCCGGCATGACGGCCAAAGCAGAGACCTCGACCGATGACAATGAGCTCGGCGCCATCGTCCGAAGTGACCATTGCGACGTTATTGTTGAAAACTCGCTTGATAACCACGGTACCCACCACAAGAATTTACTCGGAAAGCCAGACGACAGGCTCTTTAACAGCAACAGGGCCGGAAGCATGCTCACGAAGAGTCGAATTCTCCGCGCGCTCACACACGATAACGAAGACCGTGGGATCGAAGCCGGCGGCGCGGACCGCGTCGAAATCGACCTCGACGAGGGGCTGGCCCGCGTCGACATGGTCACCCTGGGCAACAAGCGCATGGAAGCCCTTGCCCTCAAGTTTAACAGTGTCGATTCCGATATGCAGCATCACCTGAGCAGAGCTGTCGTCAGACATGATGCCCAGCGCGTGCTCAGTCGGAAACAGCGCCGCGACGGTGCCGGAGACGGGAGCGCACACCGTTCCCTCTTGGGGAACCACGGCAACGCCATCGCCCACGGCACGGCTGCTAAAAGCGGGGTCATTGGTATTTTCTAGATGAACAAGCTCGCCGGAAACAGGGGCGAGGATCTCGAACTCGGAAGTTGCAGTCGCCTGCTCATCCGAACCGCCCATCAGGCGAGAAAAGAAACCCATGGTGGCATGTCCCTTCATAAATATAGCCCAACCAAAATCAAGCGAATGCGTCCATAGAGACACATCCGTTCAAAGACTTTGGTTAGGCCCACGTCCGAGGGACTCGGTAACCTTCCGCATTTCTTTTTACGGGAGCTATTGTAGACAAGCCCAAAGCCAGAACAATCATTATGACCGGTGAGCGGTATTTTTTCTTCGATAAACGGTATTTAAGCGGCACTTGGGGACGTTCCTTTTCTGCCGGCACCCAGGGACACTCCTTGCTCTGGCCCCATTGCACCAATTTCGTATGCGCTAGATGAAGAGTTCGCATTCCTTCCGCACGACGCAAACCTTGCTCAGCATCTGGGAAACAGCGGATAGCTTGTTGGGATCAAGCTTGCGAGCGCCTCGCGGACATACGGCGATGCAGCGCATGCAGGAGATACACGCCTCGTCAGCTGCTCGCTTGGGGTCGCCCTTGTCGATAGCGCAAACGGGGCACGCCGCGGCGCATGCACCGCAGGAGACGCAATCCTCTGTTGCCTCGGGTGCCATGCGGTGACCTCCAGCTTGTTTATAAGGACGATTGCCGGGAATAGAGGGCTCGGATGCATCCTCAGCCAACAGCTTCTGCTGAATTTGCTGCGCAAACTCTGCGAGCTGCGCCGCATCCTGCGCATCCGGTCGCCCAGCAGCAAACTGACGAGCAACGGAATGCTCAGCAATAGCAGAAACCGCTGCGACCACCCTAAATCCGGCGCGCTTCGCAACGTCCTCCAACTCTACGAGCGTGTCCTCAAACGCGCGGTTTCCGTATACACAAACCAAAACAGTCCGAGCCCCGTTGCCGCGCACTATGCCCAACCGGTCAGCCACCACAGCCGGGATTCTACCGGCATACGCCGGCACAGAGATTACGGCCACGTCGTCCTCAGTCATCGAGACGGCGCTGAAATCTAGCCCGCTATCGGTCAGATCGACGGTAACGGTATTTTTGTCCAGCGCCCCGGCCACAAGGCCAGACACCTTCCGCGTTCCACCCGTCGGACTAAACACAATTTCGAATACGTCCATCGAGGCACCCTCCCCCTACGCCTGGCGACGCGTCAAGCCGTTTTCACATCCAGCCAGAGTATACGGTACGTGGGATCCACGTTTTGGTGCACCAAACACCCCAATGCACCCACCCTACGCTGTCTGCCTCTTCGTTTTGTATTAATTACGGTACAGATTGTATATATTTACGGGATACCGCCGTGTTCTCCTGAGGTACCCCATCCTGGCCCGTGCAAAAAACGGAGTATTCTGCAACGTGACCGCGCCAGCACCGCCGCGGGTGGGCAAAACTGTAGGGCGCCGTATCATTCTAAGTCCCGACATGGCGAGAATGACGCGCCCCTGCTCCGGAAAACGGCGAAATCTGACTCGGAACGCTCGCTAGGGATATCCGAAGGCCGCCGTTGGCAATACCGAATCGTATGCAACCAACTAGAGCTGCTGAATACTCCAAAAAATGCACGACGCACCCCATGGGACCCATTGCCGCATGACAGAAAATAGGTCCTCGGCATCCCCCAGATGCATTCCCGAGAAAATCACGTTTGGATTAGCGATGGACACGGTAAACAAAAGGGCCCGAGCGTTGTTTGCTCGGGCCCTTTTGTTTGTCTCACGCTAGCGTGCGATGCGTATGTTATCTGCGCTTGCCGCCGCCGTCGCCGGGACGACGGGAGCTGCCGCCGCGATTGCCGCCACGATTGTTACCATAGCTGCCACGGTTATCGCGACCGCCGGCGCGACCGCCGCGGGAACCGGCCTGGTTGTCACCACGCCCGCCGCGGTAGCCGCCACGGCGCTCCTCGCGGGTGTCGTCGTAGTTGCGCCAATCATCGCGACGATCGCGGCTGGCACGCGGGTCGCGACGATCGCGCGACTCATTCGAACGACCGGCGCCGCTGCGGCCACCGTTGCCACGAGCACCCTCGCGACGCTCGCCGCCACGGACGCCGCGCTCGTCACGCGAACCACGGCCTTCGCCGCCACGGCCACTGCGCTCGTCATTGCGACCGGAACGACGACGGTCACCCGAGCCGCGCTTGCCGCCGCGCGAACCGCGGCCCTCGTCCTCGCGCTCAACACGACGACGGCCACCACGGTCCTCGTCCTCGCGGCGACGGCGATGCGCCTCGCCCTGGAACTGCTTGGCACGGCGCTCGGCACGGTTGCCGCGTGGGGTCTGCTCGACGGCAGCAGCACCCCCGCGCTCCTCGGCAGCTACCTCGCGGGCCACGCTCTCCACAGCCTCGTCCACGCGAGCCTGAACGCCCTCGCGCACGCGGGTCTTGCCGCCGCGCTTGGGACGGCCCGGACGCTCGCCGTCGCTGCGGCGCTCGTCGCGACCGCGGTTGGAACGACCGGCAACATCGCCGTAATCGTCGCCGTTGCGCTTGCCGTCGCGACGCGCCTGCTCAAGCTTCTTCTTGCTCTTGGACTTGCCGCGCTTGGTCTTCTTCTTCACCTTAAAGGCGGCAGGGTCGCGCTCGGGGTCAACCGCGGGCGGGTTGGGACCCACATGCAGGTCGCCGGCCCCGTAGATGTCGGCCGTCTTGTCCATGAGCTTCTCGATCTCGTAGAACTCATCGACATCCTGCTCGGTCACAAACGTGATGGCCCACCCCAGCTCGCCGGCGCGGCCCGTACGGCCAATGCGGTGGATATAGTCGGTCGGCTCGGCCGGCACATCAAAGTTCACGACGTAGCGCACGTCGCTGATGTCGATGCCGCGGGCGAGCACGTCGGTCGCCACCAGTACGTCGACGGTGCCGTCGCGGAAGGCCGAAAGCGCGCGCTCGCGCTGCGCCTGGCTGCGGTTGCCGTGAATCGCGGCGGCCTTGATGCCCTTACGCTCCAAGCGACGGCAGCAGCTGTCGGCGCGGTGCTTGGTGCGCATAAAGACGATAGTGCGCTCCGGGCCCTCCTTTTTGAGGAACTCGGGCAGCAGGTTGTTCTTGGCCTCGATGGACACCGGGAACACAAACTGGTCGACGGTGTCGGCGGTCGATGTAGCGGGCGCGATCTCCACGCGGGCCGGGTCGCTCACCAGGTCGGTGATCTCGCCCACGGCCTCCTCGTCGAGCGTAGCCGAGAACAGCAGCGTCTGGCGCTCGGCCGGCGTCTCGCGCACGATGCGGCGGACGGCGGGTAAAAAGCCCATATCGAGCATGCGATCGGCCTCGTCGAGCACCAGCACCTTGACCTCGTCCAGGTGGCAGGCGCCCTGCTCGATCAGGTCGACCAGACGGCCCGGCGTGGCGACCAGGATGTCGCAGCCGTACTTGAGCGCCGCGGTCTGGGGCTTGTAGCTCACGCCGCCCACGACGGTCACGGCAACATGGCCGGTAACGTCGGCGATCTTGCTCGCGACCTCGTCGATCTGCTGGGCAAGCTCGCGCGTGGGGGTGATGACGAGCATCAAGGGACCGCGACCGTTGCCCTCGGGCTTCTTGGCGCCGCGACGGCGGTTGCGGCCTCCGCGCTCGCGCACGGGCTTGGGCGGAGCGATGTGCTCCAGGTTGTTCATGGTCGGCAGCAAAAAGGCAGCCGTCTTGCCGGTGCCGGTCTGAGCGGCGGCAAGCAGGTCGCGGCCCTCGAGCACAACGGGAATCGAGCCAGCCTGGACAGGCGTGGGCGCCGTGTAGCCAAGGTTCTCGATGGCACGAAGCATCTCGTCCGAAAGTCCCAGCTCGTCAAAGGCGGGCAGGCTCTCGGTCGCGGACTCAACGGTCTCGGCGGCGCTGGCCTCGTCGGCAGCATCGAAGGCAGCCTGGGTCATGGCCTCGCGGGCCTCGTCCAGAATCTCGGCGTCCGTGACGTCGGATACAGAATTACGCATATGTTGTTGTTCCTTATCTGCACGCGTTATGGGCACGGCATGCGGCCGCGCGAGCGTGCTTGGTAGTGCGCTAATACATACAAAAACAGGTGCGCACAGAGAGGACGTTGCTCAGCACGCTGGCGATCGCTTTGGCAGCCCTATCACGCGCCGTCCAGACGCAGCGGCCCTAAGCGATGGAGCAGATTCGCCGCCGGTTAGTATACCCGCGCTTCGCATGCCCCCACGTAAACCACAGATGACGGGGCGGGCCCGGACCGATTGTCTCAATCTGTAACAATTACGGAGCAAAACCGGGTCTACATGTTACGGATCGAGACAAACGGTCGGCACGGTTCACAAACGTCTCAATCTGTAACAGTTACGGAGCAAAATCGGTCCCAATTGTTATAGATCAAGACAGAGGGGGATTTCCGTCCAGTCCAAACCAAATCTCTCGCTCTTCCTGCAATTTCGAACATGTGGCCTATAATGTTGCTTTGGTTACGCTACATATTGCGCAGCCATTTAATACGTCGCCCACCGGGGGCCATTAATTCCTATCGCCTTATTGGCCAGGAAGCAATCAAAGGAGGTATCCGTGGCAGCAGAGACGCCTTGCTCGGTCCTCTATAACGATATTCGCTCGTTCGGCGGTCTTAAACATCTCGAGATCGCCCGAATGCTCATCAATGGAAACTCTTATCTCGGCAGTACCCTGCTCGAGAAATGCTCTTCCAACCGCTCGTATCTCACCCGTTACATCGTCCATCGCGAGCCTGACCAGTGCGCGCCCGCCATCTACAGCGACTTTGCCGTCACCACGCTCAATCTTTCCGCGGCAATCTGCAGCAAGCTCGGCGGCGGCGAGTCCGCCTATCAGGCAATCGCCGAGCACTATCGCGGCCCGGCCGCCAACGAAATGATGTCGGCTCTCGCCAGCTACAAGTTGGACAGCCGCCTATATGCAAATGCCCTCAATCACATCGACAACTTTGACGGCAATGCCGTGCGCGAGAAGAGTACGCTTTACCTTATGCTCTTTGTGGCAACGGGGGCGCTCGCCGACCCCATCCAAGGCGTGGCTACCGTCGAGCGCTTTTGCGACAGCAAGACAGGCGGGCACTTTGGCACCACCGAAACTACCGTCGGACGTGGCTTTACTGGCAGCCTGGAGCAGCCGCGCACCGTCGCCCCCAACCTCGGTCTGCTCAGGACACATGCCGACAACTGCGTTGACATGCAGATCCACCCCCTTACGCGTGACCCGCGCGGCACGGTAATTGGGTCCTTGCCCAAAACCTCGCCCAGCATCACCGATGTAGGCGCCGACGCATCGCGCGAGCATCTCCGCATTTGGCTCGAAGGCGGACGCTGGTACGCCCAGGGCCTTGGGTCGACCAACGGCACAGTGCTCGAATCGGGTGCAGGCGACGGCGATATTGTGATTGAGCCGCCGCGCGACCAACGCGAGCCCGGCAAGATCTATCCCCCGGTGGAAATCGAAAACAGCGACAGGCTCCATCTGGGTCTCTATACGACATTCCTTGTCATTGTGGACTAGCGCGGACGGCGATCGAAAGACGGCCGCCGTCCGTCTTTTGTCTTCTACCTTCTGCGTCGTAAACGACAATACTCAGCGGTATACGTGGGCAGTGCGGTTATCATGGTACTTTACCGATATCCGCACTGCTCACGTATACGCGCGGCAACCCATGCCAGACAAAGGAACGCCATGGATACTACCGATAGCGCCTATGGCGACAAACTCATCCGTCTCGACACGTTCGATACCGCCGTGGCAGTCGACCCCAGTGCCGAGGACGACGCCAAGCGCCGGTTTATGACGCTTATTCTTCAGACGGCATACCGTGACGGCGGCAATATCGGGCACGTGCTGCGCGCGACCAACACGAGCGGCGAGGTCTTTGCCGTCAAGCTGCTCAAGGACAACGCCATCCTTTCCGACCAGACGCCCGATCGCTCTGCCGAGCAAGCGGCTGCGCACCTGGCCAGCACCGCCGCGCTGTTCGAGGAGTACCGTCATCTGTGTACCGTCTCGCACCTGCGCGGATTTCCGCGCGTCTATGGCTACGGATCGTGCGAGAACGACCCGCTCATCCTCATGGAGTGGGTCGAGGGCACCTCGCTCAAGCAGGCGCTGCCCTTGCTTCCGCACGACGCCTCGGGCGGGCTGACCACCCAGATGGTCGCCGCCGTCGGAAACGCCGTACTTCGCGCGCTCTTGATGACCCAAGGCCTCGTGAATCCGGTCATCCATCGCGACCTGTCGCCTGCCAATATCATGTTCCGCACCACCAGCCGAACGCTCGAGCAGCAGATTGCCGATTGCTCCTTTGACCCCTGCCTCATCGACATGGGCTCCGCGACCATGGCCCTCGGCGACGACACGATCACCCGGCGCGCCGACATCTGGCGCTTTGCCACGCCCGCATACGCCGCGCCCGAAATGCTCACGCAGGATATCGAAGGCATCGCGGCCCTTCGCCGCTCGCCCGCGATCGACGTCTATGCGCTTTCGAGCATTCTGTACCAGCTCTACAGCGGTCGCAAGCCGTTCGATGTTGAGTCGACGGGTGCCGCGGCGACCGGCTCGTTCTACCTCATAAAGACCAAGACCAAGCCGGCGCCGCTCGAGCCGCGCTGCGAGGGCGACAAAGCGCTTGTCCAGATCATCATGAAAGGCATTTCGGTCGAACAGGGCGATCGCCCTACCGAGCAGCAGATGCTCGAGGTGCTCTCGACATACCTCCCCGCTGCAGAATCTGAGGACCGCGAGGGTGCAGGAGACGAGGCCGCAATTGATATCGATTCTGGCACGCACCTTAAGGTCGACGTCGCCGGCGAGCGCGCGCGAGAGATCCTGGAGCAGGCCCGGCACGACGCCATGACCCGCCGTCGCTTTATTATCGGCGGCGTCGTTGCGGTCGTTGCGGGGCTCGGCGTCGTTGGCGCGGCAACCCATGGCTTTGGCATCCCCGACTACCTGGACGGCATCCGCGGTTCGCTTGACGACTACACTTGGGACCAGCTGCAGGAGATTTCGCTCAAGATTAAGGCCGCCGAGACCCGTAGCGAGGCACGCGAGATTGCCAAGCGCTACCACCTGCTCGACGCTGATGGGCATATCCCCTATCCGTGCACTAAGCGTGTGAAGCTCGCCAACGGGCTGGAGGTCGGCGCTCAGCTTGTGGGCATCCGCCACGACGAACTTCTGGACGGTACAGGCAAGGCCGGACTGACGTTTATGTTCGATGCGGGTATTGCCGAGCGCAACGCTGCGGCTGAACCGCCGAGCGCCGGCTGGGCAGATTGCGAGCTGCGGGAATGGCTCAACGGCGACGGCCTTAAGCTGCTGCCCAACGAGTTGCGCGCACTCATCAAATCCGTCAAAAAGATCTCAAATAACGTTGGCGCCGCCAACAGTGCATCGTGTCTGAGCGAGTTGCCCGCAACCCTTTGGCTGCCCGCCATGGTCGAGCTGTGCGGTACGCAACCGCCCGATTCGTTTGCCGAGGACTATCACTACCTGGCAGACATCTACAACGGCGAGGGCAAGGAGTACCAACTCTTCCGCGAGCTCAAGGTGAGCCCGTATTCCACGAACGAGACGATGGTCCGCCAGTGGAAGGGCAAGGACACTTGTTGGTGGGAGCGCACGGTGAGCCCCGACACATCGGAGAGCGAAGGCACGCTCTATATGAACCGCGTGGGGCACGACGGCGACGTCTTTACGTACGCAACGCCTGCGGAAAAGCCAAGCAAGCGAACCTGCGTGATCCCCGGGTTCTGCATCTAGGGAGCGGGCGTCTTGCCGTGACGGGACCCCTCCCCGGCAATTGTCTCGTTCTGTAACACTAGCTCGGCAGATACAGATCTAGATGTTACAGAACGAGACAAAACCCAACCCCGCGAGACAACATCTCAATCTGTAACAGTAAGGGGTCAAAAAACTCTCTAGATGTTACAGATCAAGACATTTGAGTTGACCGCGGACGCTCTGTCTCGATCTGTAACAGTTAGAGGTCATATTTGCTGCTAGATGTTACAGATTGAGACATTAAGTTTCCCGTCAACTGTTTGTCTAAATCTGTAACAGTTACGGCTCAAAAACCGGTTCAGACGTTACAGATTGAGATGTTTGGCAGAGACGGCCACCGATTGAGCAGCCGCCCTCATCTGTAATGAAAAGTCATACATTCCAACTATTACTGGACACCCCCAGGGGGTATGGGTGTATAGTATCGGCAGGTTAACAATTCCAACACCGAACTACAGAAAGGAGAAGCCATGGCTCAAGATAAGTTCGACGTGGGCGGCATGACATGCGCCGCCTGCCAGGCGCACGTGGACCGCGCCGTAAGCAAACTCGACGGCGTCCAAAGCGTCGCGGTCAACCTACTCGCTGGTTCCATGATGGTCGACTATGACCCCGCGCAGGTCTCCCCCGAGGATATCTGCACCGCCGTCGACCGCGCGGGCTACTCGGCCTCGCCCGTCGATGCGGGCACCGGCGCCGCTGGCTCAAACGGCAGCGTGCAAGCCAGGTCCGGCGCCGCCCATATGGAGTCGCCTACCAAAAAGCTGGAGGCCGCCGCTTCCGCCATGCGCACCCGCCTCATCGTCTCGATCGTATTCCTCATCCCACTGTTCTGCATAGGCATGGGGCACATGCTCGGTTGGCCGCTACCCGGCATTTTCACCGACCATACCCACAGCATGACGCTCGCGCTCACCGAGCTCGTCCTGCTCATCCCCATCGTCTACGTCAACGACGCGTACTTTATCAACGGGTTTAAATCGCTCGCGCACGGCGCGCCGACCATGGACGCTCTCATCGCCGTCGGCGCCACCGCGTCGATCGCCTGGTCGCTCTATGCCATGTTTATCATGGCCGACCAGCTGGCCGCCGGGCAAATCCACGAGGCCATGATGACGGGCATGGACAACCTGTATTTTGAGAGTGCGGGCACGATCCTGTCGCTCGTCACCGTGGGCAAATACCTCGAGACACGCAGCAAATCCAAAACCGGCGGCGCCATCGAGGCGCTCATCGACTTGGCACCCAAGACTGCGACCGTCGTTGCCGACGACGGCACCGAAACCACCGTCGACGTCGACAGTATCCTTCCCGGCCAGGTCCTGCGCGTGCGCCCCGGAGAGTCCATCCCCGTCGATGGCGTGGTGCTCGAGGGCAGCTCGGCCGTGGACGAGAGCGCGCTCACCGGCGAGTCCATCCCCGTGGAAAAGACCGCTGGTGCCACCGTCAACGCCGCCACCGTCAACCGCACCGGTTCGTTTACCTTCCGCGCCACGCGTGTGGGCGCCGAGACATCGCTCGCCAAGATCATCCAGCTCGTCGAGGACGCCAATGCCACCAAGGCGCCTATCGCCCGCCTGGCCGATAAGGTCGCCGGTGTGTTTGTGCCCGTGGTGTTTGTGATCTCGGCCGTGACCTTTGCGGTGTGGATGGCACTGACCGGCAGCATCAACGAGGCGCTTACCTCCGCCGTCGCCGTGCTAGTGATCAGTTGTCCGTGCGCGCTGGGCCTGGCCACCCCCGTCGCCATTATGGTGGGCACCGGCAAGGGTGCCGAGATGGGCATCCTGTTCAAGAGCGCCGAGGCGCTGGAGAATCTGCGCAGCGTGGGCACCGTGGTGCTCGACAAGACGGGCACCGTCACCCGCGGCAAGCCGGCCGTGACCGACATTGTGGTTGCCGCGCGCGCCGACGGCTCGCCCGCCATGAGCGAAAAGGCGCTGCTCAAGCTGGCCGCCGCGCTGGAGCGCTCGAGCGAGCACCCGCTGGCAGAGGCGATTATGGCCGAGTGCGAGGCGCGCGGAATCGTCGCACGCATGGTCGAGGACTTTGTCGCCGTGCCTGGACGAGGCGTTACGGCGCGCGAGGGACAGAATGTCATCGCAGCCGGCAACGTGCGCCTGATGAACGAGCTGGGCGCGGAGGTGCCCGCCGGCGTTGCCGAGCAATTTGCCACCGAGGGCAAAACACCGCTGTTCTTTGCCAAGAACAGCGAGCTTGTCGGTACCATCGCCGTGGCTGACGAGGTCAAAGAGACGAGCGCCGAGGCCATCGCCGCACTCCGCAAGCTCGGCGTCGACGTGCGCATGCTCACCGGCGACAACCGCGTGACAGCCGAGGCTATCGCCCGCCGCGTGGGGCTGAGCAGCGAACAGGTCATCGCCGACGTTCTCCCCGCCGACAAGGAACGTCACGTGCGCGAACTGCAGGATGCGGGCGGCAAGGTCGCCATGGTGGGCGACGGCATCAACGACTCCCCCGCCCTGGCGCGCGCCGACGTGGGCCTTGCGATCGGCACCGGCGCCGACATCGCCAAAGAAGGGGCAGATGTGGTGCTCATGCGCAGCGACCTCATGGATGTTGCGCGCGCCATCAAGCTTTCGCGCGCCACGATCCGCAACATCAAGCAGGACCTGTTCTGGGCGCTGTTCTACAACGGCATCGGCATTCCGCTGGCGGCAGGCGTGTTCTTCCCCCTCACCGGTTGGCAGCTCTCGCCGATGTTCGGCGCCGCGGCCATGAGCCTGTCGAGCGTGTGCGTCGTAAGCAATGCTCTGCGCCTGCGAACCTTTAAGCCTAAAGTGGCAAAATAGGCTCACTATTACGTCCATTTAGAACGGGTTTTCCAGGTGCCAGAGATTGACCTGAAAGAGGAGCGACGCGTACTTTGGTACGCGAGCGACGGCTTGAAGGTCAAGGTCGGGTGCCTGGGAAAGCCGACACAACAGAGAGGAATACCCATGCGATACACAATCAAGACTTCCGGCCTCATGTGCGGCCACTGCGACGCCACCGTCGAGACGGCGTTGCTCAACGTGGCCGGCGTGACCGACGCCGACGCCGATCACGAGACCCAGACCGTCCAGGTGGAGTGCGCCGACACCGTGACCGCCGAGCAGCTCGCCGCCGCTGTCGAGGGCGCCGGCGAGAAGTTCCACGCCCTGTCCGTAACCGCCGCGTAACGACCCACGCGCACCCCGACCAGAAACGAGGACCCGCCATGATGGCAGACCATAAATCGGTGACCCGCATGCTCAAGACGGCACGCGGTCAGATCGACGGCATCCTGCGGATGGTCGAGGAGGACCGCTACTGCGTCGATATTTCCACGCAGCTCATGGCAACGCAGGCGCTCATTGCGCGCATCAACGCCGACGTGCTCAAGGCGCATATCGAGGGCTGCGTGACTTCGGCAATCGAATCGGGCGACGAAGACCTCAAGGCCGCCAAGCTCGCCGAGATCGAACGCGTCGTCGACAAGCTCTCCAAGTAATTGGGGCATTGGAGACAGACTTCTTTGCACCATCTTGGTGCATCGGGGATAGGTACGTTTGCACCACCTTGGTGCAGATTAACCTGTCCCCCTTGCTCTAAATCGGGTATAAAGGCGTGCAGCATATCGAACGAAAGGCAATTTGCATGAATGACTTTATGAAGGGCCGCAATGGCGCCGATGAGCTCACCATCGTTATGGGCTTTGCCGGCATCGTCATCGCGATGATCGGATCGATAGCCCGCATCCAGTGGCTCAGCTGGATCGCCATCGCCGTGATCGTGATTGGCGTGCTGCGCGGCCTATCCAAAAACATCGACGCACGTCGCAAGGAAAACGCGGCCTTTGTCGGCGCGACCGCGAACGTCCCCGGCTTGGGCAAGTTCGTCGCCAGCTTGGGCGGTGGAACTGCAGCGGCCAGCACCTCGCGCGCAGCTGGAACGAGCAAGGAAGACTTTGAGCGTGCCAAGCGCACGGCCAAGAAGATGTGGAAGGGCCGCAAAACTACGGCATACCTCAAGTGCCCCAACTGCGGCCAGATGCTCTCCGTCCCCAAGGGCAAAGGCAAGATCCGCGTCACCTGCCCCAAGTGCCACGCCAAGATGGAAACCCGCTCCTAGCGCCCGCACGCGGGACAAATTAATCAGGTTTGTTTGTCCCAAATCTTAAGTATTTGTTCGATAAAAAAGCCGAGGCCTCGTGTTGAGACCTCAGCTTTTTGCATGCGGCAACGGAGCTGCCCCTTTGTCACATCTACGCCACACCGTCGCGGGCCAGCTCCTCAGCCAGCGCTTCGGCAGGCATGGCCATAATCGCGTCGAGCTCGGCGTCCACCTCGGGAATACGCTTCACCTTGAGCTTGCGTACCAAATCACCGCGACACATCACATGCGTCGGCTCACGCAGAGTGCACAGGTCATCGAGCGGATTCTTGCGCGTCACCAGGATATCGGCGGCCTTGCCGCACTCGATCGTACCGGTCTCGCCGCCCAGCCCCAGCAGCTCGGCGTTGACTTGCGTAGCCGTATGCAGCGCGAAAGCGTTGCTCACACCGACATACTTGGCAAAATAGGCCACCTCACGCCACATGTCGTACTGCGTCCCGAACGGGCAGCTTGAGTCCGTGCCCAGGCCCACCTTAATGCCAGCTTCCAGCGCGGCACGGGCGCTCTCGATGATGCCCGAGCACACGATGTCGCCGTTCTTCTTTTGTGTATCGGTCGAATGGGTCTTTTCCGGGTCGAGCAATACAAACGGCAGCGCCGGGCTGATCGTGCAGGTCACGCTCGGCGCGCGTCCCTCGAGCTGTGTGCCCGCGGCGCCGCGATACAGCTCCAGGATCTCGGGCGTCATCGGGGCACCGTGCTCGATCGTGTCGACCCCGGCCTCAAGCGCGGCCTTCACGCCCTCGGTGCTCTCGACATGAGCCATAACCGGCAGGCCCACCTCGTGCGCCGCCTTGCACGCCGCCGCGGCAACATCGATCGGCATGCGCAGCACGCCCGGCTCGCCAACTTCGGTCGCGTCGAACACGCCAC
This sequence comes from uncultured bacterium, assembly GCA_905215065.1. Lineage (GTDB taxonomy): Bacteria > Actinomycetota > Coriobacteriia > Coriobacteriales > Coriobacteriaceae > Collinsella. The sequence goes on from CAJMOF010000013.1 coordinate 29,505, forward strand.
CCGTCACGAACAACTTGATGACGTCGGCACCACGAGCGTACAAGTCGCGCACCTGTTCGGCCGCCTCGTCGGGCGTATTGGCGACCTGCGCGAACAGCCCCGCGCCGTGGCCACCCGGCACTGTAACGCCCGTTCCCGGCGCTACCAGACGCGGACCCTGATACTTGCCGGCATCGATAGCATCGCGCACGGCGATGTCGGCAAACAGCGGGTCACCCGCACCGCGCACCGTAGTCACGCCGCTTGCCAGCTGCTGTTGGGCGCTGCCTTTGAGGATGTGGCGAACGATGGCGCGGCCCACGGGATTGTCGAGCTTCTTCATCAGCGCGCCCGCATCACCCGCCGAGACCGGCTTGCCCGAACCGCACAGATGCACGTGCATATTGATGAGGCCCGGCATGAGATACGCCCCTGCCAGGTCGATGACCTCGGCCCCCGCTGGAGCTTGGGCCACAGCGCTCGGTCCCATCCAGGTGATGATGCCACGCTCGACGACCACGGCCATATCGGGCTGCGGCTCCATATGCTCCGAACCATCCAGAACGGTCGCATTGATAAACAATGTGGGACGATCGGCAGATGCCATATCGAGCTCCTCCCTCACGATTAACTTGAACATTTGTCCATTATCACCCAATGCAGCGACCTAAAGTCGAGCATATCGGTTAACGGAGGGACGAGAGAGATGTGAGGGCAAACGGAGACAGCGTGGCGATACTTCGGCCGTGCTGACGAAACACCTCAATCTGTAACAGTTAGGCCGCCCCCCCAGGCCGTTAAACGTTACACATCGAGACTTATCAGCAGCTCCTACTCCCACTCCTGCTCGTAGATGTTGAGCGACTTTACGTACCGCCCCTGGGCGCCCATGATGTCGCGGACCAGACGCAAGAAGAAGCTGATGCACGAGGTGTCAAAGCCGTCCTGCAGGTCCTCCGGATGCACCGCACCCGGCCCATCGACCGCCGTATCGCTCAGCCGCGCGATGTCATACAGGTAGAGCTGTCCCGCCGTAAGCCAGACATCGTCGACGCAGGCGAGGCGCACCGCAATCGCGCCGTCACTCCAGTGCTCCTTCTGCACGATATGCGGATCGTAGACATCAAAGCGATGATCGGTGCGTGTGTCCTTCAGCGCAACCATGCCGTTCGCAGGATCCTTGTCCAAAATGCCAAAGCGCGAGAAATACTGCGTGTCGCGTACCTGCTCGAGCCGCTTGAGCGAGGCAGGCGAAAGCGATGCCGGCGGCTCGTCAACATACAGCTCGAGCAGCGTCTTGCCATGGCGATAGGGGCGCTCGAAGAGCAGCCAATCGGTAAATGCCATGTTGTAGGCCATGATTTCGTTTTGCGAAGGCTCGGTGCAATAGCTGAGCCACGGGTCGACAATGATCTCGAACTGTTCGCGCGCCGGCTCCAAAAACTGGAACTTCCGCAGCATCCAAAAATGGGCCATGTCGGCAATATCGTTGCCGACGGCTTCGGCTAGCTCTGCTCGGTCAAAAGCGTGGTCAGTCATGGCATCCTCCTCAAACTGATGGACCTCAATTTGAGCTTACGAGGAAGGTGGGCAGCCACGACCAGCGCGGGCAAAATAGGCCTCCGACTGCAAACCAGATACTGACCAAACACTTGACGAAAAGCTTGATCGAAAATGCGCACCGCAACAAAACCGCAGGTAGACATAGACGGCCAACCCGCCCTTTTGAGCCAGATGCCCGCAGCCACCACAGAAACAACAGGTGACCACAGCCCGAGAAGTCGACAAATGAACATCCGTACGTCGACAAACGAGCAAACTGCTCGCAAATCCGCAAGGAGTGTCCCCGAGTGCCGACAGAAAAGGAACGTCCCTAACTGCCGGCACTTAGGCGGCACTTAGGGACGTTCCTTTTAATATGAGCAGGACATTGTCAAGAGGCAAAATCGGGCCTGGCCCCAACGATATGGGGTCAGGCCCTCTCCCTATATCAACCCGTCCGCGGCGACCTCGGCGTGTCTTACCGACGCTCGTCTTTGCAGTTTAATATCCGCCCGTGGCGATCTCTCGCTGGGCAATCCGTTGCTACGGCTGAGGCTTCTACGTCGAACCGACAGTCTGTGCACGCGTGTGGCGCCCTGGGCGCTCGCAGAAAAGGGACCTGAGGTTCGCCTCAACGGCTTCGGATCGAACCGCTTCCGGGGTGACTGGCTTATGTGCGGGGGACCGCCCCCTACGCCTCCTCGGCCATGAGGCCGACCGCCCACACCCAGCAGGCGAGCTCGCGCGCCGTGGCGACGTTCGCCTTGTTGCCGTGGACCCCGCGCGCGAGCAGCGCCTCCCGCCTCTCGACCAGCCTCCGCACGCCCTTGGCGGCATGCCTCCGGGCGCCCCGGTCCGGGGCCTGGCCCTTGGCGAGGTCCTTCGGCCGCCCGGAGCACGTCAGGTAGTGCCACGCGGCCTCGACCAGCGTCTTTCTCAGGTGCTTGTTGCCGGCCTTGGTGATCGCGCCCCTGCGGTCGCTCTCCCCGCTGGAGTGCTCGGAGGGCGTCAGGCCGACCCACGCGGCGAACGAGCGGGCGTTCCTGAACCTGGAGAACTCGCCGGCCTCGAACACGAGGTCGGCGGCGGTCGCGGTGTCGACGCCCTTGAGGCAGCGGAGGGATTCGACCCTCCTCCTCCACCTGGGCTTGCGGGCCTCGCCCTCGACGAGCCCCTCGAGCCTCGCCTTCTCCTCCGCCGCCCGCCTGACCGCGTCGACGTAGTAGGCCAGCACCTCCTCGTCGGCCCCCTCCGCGAACCTTATCGACTCGATCCAGGACCAGTGCGCCCGGGTCCAGTTGCCCTTCCTGCGGCCGGTGGGCGTCCTCTCGTCGAAGACGAGCCCGTGCCTGAGCAGGAACTTGGAGAGCCGCTGCTTCGAGCGCGAGAGGTCGTCCCTCGCGTCCTCGAGCGCCCTGGTCAGGTCGCGGGCGGCCTCGCACTCGTCGTCGGGGACCCACACCTCGACCACGTTGCCGACCGACAGCATGCGGGCGAGGAACTCGGCGTCGTTGCGGTCGTTCTTCCTGCGCCTGTCCGCGCTGGGCTTGATCATCTTCGAGACGGCGCCGACCGCGCAGTCGACCCCCAGGCCGGAGAGCCTCTTCTGGAGGTCGAACCCCGTGACCCCGGACTCGTACACGCACTTGGCCTTGGGGTCCACGGACCGGACCCACTCCGCGACGGCTGCGGCGTCGTAGCCGAAGGTCGCGCAGCGCACCTCCCCGGTCATGACGTCGAGGGAGACGGCCTTTATCGAGCGGGCGTGGACGTCGAGGCCGACGAAGGTGGTAGTATCGAGCATGGGAGCCCCTTCCATGAATGCGGCGTGGCCGCCGCGGCTGAATTAGACACTCACCATTGTCGGCCTAATCCGCGGTCTTTCATGCAGCAGGGGCTCTCAATGTTTTATGTCCTGCTCATATCGTCTCTGCCGGCAGTTGGGGACAGCCCTTGACGATTCAGCTGTGGGCAGCAGCCTTACAGCGCCAGCGCGTCGGCGACTTCGGCAGCGCAGGCCAAGGCGTCGGCCATAGCGTTCACCACGAGCGAGCTGCCGTTGCGAGCGTCACCGGCAACATACACCGGCGCGGCATCCGCGGCGACGCCCTCCGTGCGAGCCGCGAGATGCGAGCCCTCGGCAGCCATCACCGGCAGCGGACGACCAGCGATGGCAACAGGCACGCTCACCGCATCGAACACGCCGTGCTCCGGACCCGTAAAGCCGCAGGCAATGAGCACCAGCTGCGCCGGCACCTCGTGCTCGGAGCCCGCGATGCGCTCGGGCTTTCCCGCCGACCAGTCCAGATCGACCACGCGCAGACCCGCAGCCGCACCCTTCTTGTCCAACAGCACCTCGAGCGTATCCACGCCCCAGGCACGCATCTCACCACCCATCGCAGCGATAGCCTCCTGCTGGCCGTAGTCGGTCTTCTTAACGTTGGGCCACTGCGGCCAGGGGTTGCTCGCCGCGCGCTTATCGGGCGCAGCCGGCAAGAACTCAAACTGGCGCACGCTGCGCGCGCCCTGACGCACCGCGGTACCCACACAGTCGTTACCGGTATCGCCGCCGCCAATGACCACAACGTCCAGGCCACGCGCATCGACCGCGAGCTCGCCGCCGTCGAGAACCGACACGGTCGAAGCCGTCAGATAGTCCACGGCGTACACCACGCCCGGGGCGTCCACGTTCGTAGCCGAAAGACCGCGCGGGGCACGGGCGCCAGCAGCCACCACCACAGCGTCAAAGCCGTTGAGCTTGGCCGCCACCGCAGGGTCCGTCACGTCGGCGCCCAGCTCGAACACAATACCCAGCTCGCGCATGAGCGCCACACGACGCTCGACCACAGACTTCTCGAGCTTCATGTTGGGAATGCCGTACATGAGTAGGCCGCCGGGGCGGTCGTCGCGCTCAAACACCGTCACGCGGGCACCGCGACGTGCAAGCTCCCATGCTGCCACCAGGCCAGCCGGGCCGGAACCAACCACGGCGACCGAGGGCGCGTCCTCCCCTGCCGGCTCAAAGCGACGTGGGCCGCCGTTGGCCCACTCATGGTCGCTGATCGCACGCTCGTTATCGTGAATCGTCGTGGGTTGGCCGTCGACCGAGCCCAGGTTGCACGCGGCCTCGCACAGTGCCGGGCACACGCGGCTCGTGAACTCAGGCATGGGCGAGGTGAGCGACAGGCGCTCGGCAGCCTCATCCCAGCGGCCGCGGTACACCAGCTCGTTCCACTCGGGAATCAAGTTGTGCAGCGGGCAGCCGCTCGGACGTGCCTTGCCAAAGCTCGCGCCCATCTGGCAAAACGCCACGCCGCACATCATGCAGCGGCTCGCCTGGGCGCGACGTGCGTCGTCATCGAGCTCCACATACAGGGGATCAAAATCATGACTGCGCTCCTCCACGGGACGCAGCTCGTGGGCCACGCGGTCGATATCAAGAAAAGCACCGGGCTTACCCATGGCACTTACGCCTCCTTCTTGGTCGAAGCAACAGGGCTGGCAGCCACGGACGCAGCGCCCGCAGCACCGCCCGCAGCATCGAAGCGAGCGACATCCGCAGCGCTCGCGCGACCGGTCACGATGTCAAACGCCAGCTCCTCTGCCTGCGCATGCGTCTTGCCGACGGCCTCGGCGGCGGCGACAATCGCCAGCACACGCTCGTACTCGGTCGGAATGACCTTCACGAAGTGCTTGCTCATCGTCTCAAAGCTGTAGAGCAGCTTGATGCCGCGCGGGCTCTGCGTCGCGTCCACGTGCTCTTGGATGAGCTCGCGAATCTGTGCCAGCTCGCCGGCCGTCGGGGCCTTGAGCTCCACGCTCTCGTGGTTCACGCGGGCACTGAGCGTGCCATACTGGTCAAAGACATAGGCCACGCCACCCGTCATACCGGCGGCGAAGTTCTGCCCGACCTCGCCCAAGATGAGCGCCAGACCGCCTGTCATGTACTCGCAGCCATGGTTGCCGCAGCCCTCGACCACCACGGTGGCACCGGAGTTGCGCACGCCAAAGCGCTGGCCTGCCAGACCGTTAATGAAGCCGCGGCCGCTCGTGGCGCCAAAGAACGCAACGTTGCCCACGATGATGTTCTCGTCGAACTTGTAGGTCGCATGCGGGTTGGGGCGCACCGACACCTCGCCGCCCGAAAGGCCCTTTCCAAAGTAGTCGTTGGCGTCGCCGCACACGTTGAGCGTAATGCCGCGCGGCAGGAACGCGCCAAAGCTCTGACCGGCCGAACCATCGCAATCGACGGTGATGGAGCCGACGGGCAAGCCCTCGGGATGTGCCTTGGTCACCGCGTTGCCCAAGATGGTGCCCACGCAACGGTTGACGTTAGCGATATCGGCGCGGAAGCGAATCGGACGCAGGTGCGCACGGGCATCGGCCGTATAGGGCACGAACAACGTGGAGTCGAGCGTCTTGTCGAGCTCGCTGTCGGCAGCCATCTGCGGCAGGAAGTGACGACCGTCGGCACCCGGGATATGGGCACCAAACTCGCAGGTCGCGCTCGCCAGCACGGGCGACAGATCGAGCAGGTTGGCCTTGCGGTTGCCCGGGACCTCGATCTGGCGCAAGCACTCGGGGTGGCCGACCATCTCGTCGACGGTGCGGAAACCCAGGCTCGCCATAACCTCGCGCAGCTGCTCGGCCACAAAGAGCATAAAGTGCTCAACGTGCTCGGGCTTACCGCGGAAGCCGTGACGCAGGCGGCAGTTTTGCGTGGCGATGCCGGCCGGGCAGGTATCCTGCTGACAGTCACGCTGCATGAGGCAACCCATGGAGATGAGCGGCATGGTCGCAAAGCCAAACTCCTCGGCGCCCAGCAAGCAGGCGACGGCGACATCGGTGCCGTCCATGAGCTTGCCGTCGGCCTCGAGCACCACGCGCGAGCGCAGGCCGTTTTGCAGCAGCGTCTGTTGAGCCTCGGCAAGACCGAGCTCCAGCGGCAGACCCGCATGCCAGATGGAATCGCGCGCAGCGGCACCCGAGCCGCCGTTGTGGCCGCTGATCAAGATCTTGTCGGCAGCGCCCTTGGCAACGCCGGTGGCGATGGTGCCGACGCCGGCCTCGCTGACCAGCTTGACCGACACGCGTGCGCCGGGGTTGGCGTTCTTGAGGTCGAAGATGAGCTCGGCCAAGTCCTCGATAGAGTAGATGTCGTGATGCGGCGGAGGCGAGATCAGGCCGATGCCGGGCGTGGACTGACGGACCTCGGCGATCCAGGGGTAGACCTTCTTGCCGGGGAGGTGTCCGCCCTCGCCGGGCTTGGCGCCCTGGGCCATCTTGATCTGAATCTCGAAGGCGCTGCACAGGTAGCGGCTCGTCACGCCAAAGCGCGCACTTGCCACCTGCTTGATCGCGGAGTTCTTTGAGTCACCGTTGGCCAGCGGGGTCTCGCGACGCGGGTCCTCACCGCCCTCGCCGGAGTTGGAACGGCCGTGCAGGCGGTTCATGGCGATGGCCATGCACTCGTGTGCTTCCTTACTGATGGAGCCATACGACATGGCGCCAGTGTTAAAGCGGCGGACAATGTTGAACGCGGGCTCGACCTCGTCGAGTGCCACCGGGGTACGGCCGCTGGCATTAAAGTCCAGCAGGTCGCGCAGGCGCACGGCACGGCCGGTGCGGTGCAGGCGGGCGCTGTACTCCTTAAAGGTGTCGTAGCTGTCCTCGCGGCAGGCGGTCTGCAGCAGGTAGACAGCCTGAGGGTCGATCAGGTGATCCTCGCCGCCGAGCGGGCGCCACTTGGTCAGGCCCAGCGTGGGCAGCTGATCGGGAGCCGGGCTCTTAAGGATAGCGAGCGCGGCGTCGTAGCGCTCGTTTTGGTCGCGCTCGACGTCCTCGACACCCATACCGCCCACACGGCTCACCGTGCCGGCGAAGTACGCGTTGACGAACTCCGGCGTAAAGCCCACGGCCTCGAAGACCTGCGCCGAATGGTAGCTCTGCACCGTGGAGATGCCCATCTTAGACATGATGGAAACGATGCCGGCGGTCGCAGCCTTGTTGTAGTTGGCGATGCCCTGCTCGGCCGTCACGTCCAGGTCGCCGCGTGCCGCCAGATCGCGGATGCACGCGTGTGCGTTGTACGGATAGATGCCGCTCGCGGAGTAGCCCACCAGCGCCGCAAAGTCGTGCGGGGACACGGCGTCGCCGCACTCCACCACGATGTCGGCAAAGGTACGCACGCCGGCGCGGATCAGGTGGTTGTGCACGCAGCCCACGGCGAGCAGCGACGGCACGGGCACCTCGCCCGCAGCGGCACGATCGCTCAACACCACGATGTTCACGCCATCGCGGACCGCAGCCTCAACGTCCTCTGCAAGCTGCTTGAGCGCAGCCTGCAGCGTGCCCTCGCCGGCATCGCGGCGGTAGACGGCACGGAAACGGCGGGGCTTAAAGCCCACGCGGTCGATAGCGCAGATGCGGTCAAACTCCTCCTCGCTCAGCAGCGGACGCTCCAGGCGCACCAGCTGGCAGGCCGTACGGGAGTCCTCGAGCAGGTTGCCGTGGTTGCCCAGGTAGAGCGTGGTCGAGGTGACCATATGCTCGCGCAAGGCGTCGATGGATGGGTTCGTGACCTGGGCGAACAGCTGATAGAAATAGTCGTAGAAGGAGCGCGTCTTCTTGGACAGGCAGGCCAGCGGCGCGTCGATGCCCATCGAGGCGAGCGGGGCCTTGCCCTGCTGGGCCATGGGACGCACGACCTCGTCGACGTCATCCCAGTGGTAGCCGAGCTTGGCCATACGCACGGTGGCAGGCACCTCGGCGTCCTCGGCGGGCGTTGCCGCGGCGGGCCTATCGAGCGCGTCGACGGCCAGCGTCTCCTCGGCAATCCAATCACGGTAGGGCTTTTCCTTGGCGTAACGGGCGCGCAGCTCGTCGTTGTAGATGACGCGGCCGCGGGCAAAGTCGACCTCGAGCATCTGGCCCGGCCCCAGACAGCCGCTCGTCAGGATGTTCTCGGGGCTTACCTCGATGGTGCCCACCTCGCTTGCCAGCATAAAGCAACCGTCGCGCGTCACATAGTAGCGGGCGGGACGCAGGCCGTTACGGTCGAGGGCGGCGCCCAGCGTGCGACCGTCGGTAAAGGCGATGGCCGCCGGGCCATCCCACGGCTCCATGAGCATGGACTGGTAAGCGTCGTAGGCGCGGCGCTCCTCGCTCAGGCTGTCGTTGTGGTCCCACGGCTCGGGCAGCAACATGGACGCGACGCGCGTGAGCGGGCGACCGTTCATGACCAGGAACTCGAGCACGTTGTCCAGAATCGCGGAGTCGGAACCCTCGCGGTTGATGATGGGCATCACGCGCTCAAGATCGTGCTGCAGCACAGGGCTGTACAGGTTGGGTTCGCGGGCGCGAATCCAGTTGACGTTGCCCTTGAGGGTGTTGATCTCGCCGTTGTGGATGATAAAGCGGTTGGGGTGCGCGCGCTCCCAGCTGGGCGTGGTGTTGGTGGAGTAGCGCGAGTGGACGAGCGCCACGGCCGTCTTGACGGCGGCGTCGTTGAGGTCGATGAAGAAGCGACGCATCTGCGTGGCGACCAGCATGCCCTTGTACACGATGGTGCGCGAGCTCATGGAGCACACATAGAAGATCTTGTCGCGCAGGGCAAACTCGTCGTCGGCCTTTTTCTCGATAGTGCGGCGGCACACGTACAGGCGACGCTCGAAGGCATCGCCGGCGGGCGTGTCGTCGGGGCGGCCCAGGAAAGCCTGCAAGATGGTGGGCATGCAGGCGCGGGCCGTCTCGCCCAGGTCGTGCGGGTCGACCGGCACCTCACGCCAAAAGAGCAGCGGCACGCCGGCCTCGGCACAGCCTTCCTCAAACACACGGCGGGCATCCTCTACGCCCTTGTCGTCCTGCGGGAAGAACAGCATGGCCACGCCATAGTCGCCCTCTGCCGGCAGAATCTGGCCGCACTTTTGAGCCTCTTTACGAAAAAAGTGATGCGGAACCTGGAACAGGATGCCAGCGCCATCGCCGGTGTTCTTCTCGAGTCCCGTGCCACCGCGGTGCTCCAAGTTGACCAGAATGGACAGTGCATCGTCCAGGATCTGGTGATGGCGCTCTCCGTTGATATCGGCAAGCGCGCCGATGCCGCATGCATCGTGGTCGAATTCGGGGCGATAAAGGCCCTGCTGCTGAGCGGAATCTGCCTGCATCGCGATCCTCCCCTAGATATGAGACAGTCAGTTGAATAGGCATACTAGGGGCATCGCCGGCCCGCTGTGTTTCCCGCCCGTTTCGAAACAATCGCGTAACGCACGCCCTGCGAGTGGGTGCCGCCGACCTCAAGGGCGGCAACAAGGCGCCCAAGTTCGACCTGTAAACTCACCGCTTCAAACATCTCAATCTGTAACAAGAGGAGCCGATTTTGGCCCCTAGATGTTACAGATTGAGATTTTCTGCAGGACGGTTCCGAATGTCTCGATCTGTAACACGAAGGGCCGGTTTTGGCGGTCAGCTGTTACAAATCGAGATTTTCCATAGGACCATTTCTTCCTGTCTCGATCTGTAACACCTAGGCCCAATTTCCATCCCTAGTTGTTACAGATCGAGACATTTCGGCAGCCCCCTTTCACCATCCCATTCAAATACAACAATTTTGTTAGTCTTGGTTAACTTTTAAGCTTAAAACGGGTATCCTTTGCGGCGTCAAGCAAACGGCACGCACACCGTGCCAGATCAAGGAGGCCCCTATGGCGCACCAAGCAGACCAGCAGACGATGCAACTCGTCCTCATCCGTCACGGAGAGTCCGAGTGGAACAAGCTCAACCTGTTCACCGGCTGGACCGATGTTGAGCTCACCGACACGGGCCGCGAAGAAGCCGCAGCAGGCGGTCGAGCCCTCAAAGAAGCCGGTTTCGACTTTGACGTCTGCTACACTTCGCGCCTCAAGCGCGCGATCCACACCCTCAACATCGTGCTCGGCCAAATGGATCGCGAGTGGCTGCCCGTCATCAAATCCTGGAAGCTCAACGAGCGCCACTACGGAGCGTTGCAGGGTCTCAACAAGGCCGATGCCGCGGCGGAGCACGGCGACGAGCAGGTGCTCATCTGGCGCCGCTCCTTCGATATCTGCCCGCCGGCACTCGAGCCGAACGACGCGCGCGATCCCCACACCCAGGAGCAATACCGTGATGTCGCGCCCGATCAGCTGCCCTATACCGAATGCCTCAAGGACACGATCGCCCGCGCCTGGCCCCATTTCGAAGACGAGATTCGCCCCCAGATGCTCGCCGGCAAGCGCGTACTCATCGCCGCACACGGCAACTCCCTGCGCTCACTCGTCATGAAGCTCGAGCACCTCACGCCCGAGGAGATCCTCAAGGTCAACATCCCCACCGGCGTGCCGCTCGTCTACACCTTCGATACCGATTTCAATGTCCTCGACAAGCGCTACATCGGCGACCCGGCGACCATCGCCGCCAAGATCGACGCCGTGGCCAATCAGGGCAAAGCGCACAAGTAGCCCCAACCCAAATCCGACGCGTGGCGCCGCACGACCCAGATGCGACGTCACGCCGCCCATACGCAGGAGCGCACCATGCTCAACCATCTCAAACAACACTTTGGCTCCCGACGCACCGGTGGTCACGGAGGCCTAGACATTGCGCGGCATATCGGCCCCGGGCTGCTCGTGACCGTCGGCTTTATCGACCCGGGCAACTGGGCCTCCAATATGGCCGCGGGCTCGCAGTTTGGCTACGCGCTGCTGTGGATCGTCACGCTGTCCACGATTATGCTCATCGTGCTGCAGCACAACGCGGCGCACTTGGGCATCGCCACGGGCGCCTGCCTTGCCGAGGCCACGACCCGCTTTCTCCCCCGCATCGTGGGACGCGCGGTGCTCGGCAGCGCCTATCTCGCGACCATCGCCACCGCCATGGCCGAAGTCCTGGGCGGCGCGATTGCCCTTCAAATGCTCTTTGGGCTGCCCGTGCGTGCGGGCTGCGTCATCGTGGCGGCAGTATCGATGGCGATGCTCATGACGAACTCCTACAAGCAAGCCGAACGCTGGATCATCGCCTTCGTAGGCGTGGTAGGACTCTCGTTTTTGGCCGAGCTTGCACTAGTCAAGGTCGACTGGCCGCAAGCCGCCGCAAGCTGGATCACGCCCAGTATGCCCACTGGCTCTGCCGCGATTATCGTGAGTGTCCTGGGTGCGGTCGTTATGCCACACAACCTTTTTCTGCACTCCGAGGTCATCCAATCCATGCACTTCGAAGGCCAAGGCGAGCAGGTTATCGAAGAGCGTCTGCGCTACGAGCTCTTCGACACGCTCATTTCGATGGGCGTGGGCTGGGCAATCAACTCGGCCATGGTCATCCTGGCCGCAACGACCTTCTTTGCGCACGGCATGGTCGTAGACGACCTCGCCGTCGCAGCGGCCACGCTCTCCCCCATTCTGGGCCCGGCGAGCTCGACCATCTTTGCGGTAGCGCTGCTGTTCGCGGGACTATCGAGCAGCGTGACAGCGGGCATGGCGGCGGGGACCATCACTGCGGGCATGTTCGACGAGGAATACGATATCCACGACCGACATTCCTCGATCGGGGTGGCGGCCTGTTTCGTCGGCGCAGTGACGGCGTGCCTGGTCGTCCCAAATCCTTTTGAAGGTCTCATCTGGAGTCAGGCACTGCTGTCGCTTCAGCTACCGATTACGGTCTTTGTGCTCATACGGCTCACCAGTTCACCCCGCGTCATGGGCAAATACGCCAATTCGCGTCCACTCAACGCGCTGCTCGTAGGGATCGGTGCCATCGTGACGATTCTCGATGTCGTGTTGTTGACAGGGATGTAATGGGGCGGGGCACCTACTCAGGCAAACGTCTCGATCTGTAACATCTAGACCCGCTTTCGATGTCTAGATGTTACAGATTGAGATCTTCTGCCGGACGGTTTTGGTTTGTCTCGATATGTAACAAGTGGGCCCAATTTCCACCGTTAGATGTTACAGATTGAGACAAAAGGTCGGTCGGACTCACAACAGACAGGATCGGTCAACAGCAACCGTGATCCCTTGGGGGCGGAGGAAAAGGGCCCCGGCCGAGAATTCGACCGAGGCCCTTGGACAGAGCTATGTTCGGCTTTCGCCGTGTGTCTGCGAGCTACTCCTCGACGAGCTCAAACTGATCGGGACCGACGCCGCACACCGGGCACACATAATCCTCGGGCAGCTCGGGCGTATCGACCTCAACCTCGTAACCGCAAACGACGCACACGAACTTATACGTCTTCTTCTCCTCAGCCATGATGTTCTCCTCTCAAACGCGACTGGTGATGTACTTCATTTATCAGTATAGATTCTCAATAATATAATGCAAGTATTTTTAAAACATTTCTAGCCTTGATACGAGGACGCCTTCGGAGGCGTCTTGCCCTTCAGGACCTTATGGTAGTAATCGTAGGTGAGCGGCGTCTCGTCACTCAAGCGCTCGGCATCCTCGACCTCGCCGATAAACAGTAGATGCGTGCCAACATCCACAGTGTCGATCAAATGGCAGCTAAACAGGGCCGCCGCGTGCTCGGGCACATAGGGCATGCCCAGAGCCGTCTCGCGGGTCTCGTATTTGGCAAACTTGTCATAATCGCTGCTGGTGCGGAACCCAAAGTTACCGATGTAGAGCATATCGGCGGTCTGATCGATCACGGTCAGCGCGAACGCTTTGGCCGAAGCGATGACGCCCGAGGTGACGTTGTCCTTGTTCACGGCAACCGAAATGCGCGGCGGCATGGACGTCACCTGCACCGCAGTGTTGATGACGCAGCCGGCGCGCAGCCCGTCTGCCGCGGCGCTCACCACGTACAGACCGCTCGGCATGGTAAAGAACGCAGTTTTGTCCATAACAATCACTCCCCTAACCCGGGTTGGAACCTCATGGATGTATGTACCCACAAAAAAGGCGGCGCCCACAACGGACACCACCTTTGAGACATATGTGTCAAAACAGTATAAGCAAGATGAGACGCCCGCAGTTGCGGTGAAATAAGGACTGAATAGCCCCTCAAACAGGCAAAACAGTCCGTATTCCACCGTAACTTATACAGAACGCCTAGCGATTGCGCTCCTTGAGGGCGCGGTCGATCTCGCGCTGGACATCGCGCTTGGCCATATCCTCGCGCTTGTCGTAAAGCTTCTTGCCGCGGCCTAGGCCCAGCAGCAGCTTTACGCGGCCGTCGGTATTAAAGTAGAGCTCCAGCGGCACCAGCGCATAGCCGCGGTTGCGAAGTTTGCCGTCAAGAAAGTCGATCTCCTTGCGGTGCAGCAGCAGACGGCGCCGACGGTCGGGATCGCGATTCCACACGCCACCATGGCTATAAGGGTGGATATGCAGGCCGACGAGCCAGCACTCCCCACCACGAATCAGTGCGAAGGTATCGGTAATCTGGCACGCGCGCTCGCGAATCGACTTGACCTCGGTACCGCTCAGCTCAATACCGCACTCAAACGTCTCATCGATAAAGTACTCGTGATGTGCCGAGCGATTCTTGGAAATGAGCTTGCGCTCGCGCTTACTGGGCATCGCCGGCCTCCTTGGCGCCATCGGCGTTTGAACCCGCAGCCTCGCGCTTTGCCCTGCGCTCGGCATTAAGCTCGGCATCGCTCTCGCGCACCAGCTTGATAATCGCCGCGCATGCCTCCTCGCCCACCAGGTCGCGGGCACGGACCGTCAGACGCGTAGCCTCCTGCTTGTCGCCGTCGCTTGCAGCATCGGTCGCGCACATGATCAGACAGATGGCGATCTCGGCCGAAGGCGAGGTCGGCACGCCCTGCAGGGCGAGCTCACCCATCACATGGTCGTCACTCTCGTCCGCGGCATCCGGATAGGTGGTATGGATCTTGTTGAGCAGGCGCGTCGTATGCGCATCATTGGGCGCCAGGCGCAGCGCCAGACGCGCGCAGCCCACGGCTGCCGAAATGTTCTCGGTCTCGGGCTCCAAGAAGTACTGACCCAAGTTGGTGTAGGCACGTGCGGCGCACTTACCGTCGCTCGCGCGCTCCAGCACCGAGAACGAGAGCGATGCCCACTCCTGCTTGTCCTCGAGCGCGCGGAACAGCTCGGCCAAGTCCAAGCGATAGTTGCAGTTCATGGGATCCCAACGCACGGCCTGCATCAGGGCATTCCGAGCACTCACATAATCCTGCTGGCGAATGTAGGCAAACGCCATGTCGGAGTACAGGCGGTCAAAGGGAACCTCGACCTGCACCAGCTCGCGCGGATCCTTCTCCACGCGGCGATAGGCCAGGCGCTCAAACTTGCTGTCGAAGCTAAAGTACTGGCGCTTCTCCTCCGTCTTGCACTCAGCGTCGATATACTCCTCGGCGAGCTCCACCAGACGCTCAAGCAGCGGCGTCGCCGTAGCCAGGTCGCCCTGCGCCAGATAGTTCTCGGCATACGTGATGTCTTCCAAGCTGATAGGCAGGTCCATGACAACTCCTCGGTCCGGGCGGCAGACTCAACGCGCGCCTTAAATATCGGTCAATACACAAAACCCGGGTCTCTTACGAGGCCCGGGCGTTCAATTTTGGTAGCCCGTACCAGATTCGAACTGGTGATCTCCGCCTTGAGAGGGCGGCGTCCTAAACCGCTAGACGAACGGGCCATATGTAGCAAATGCAATGGCTGGGATGGAGGGAGTCGAACCCCCATTGACGGAACCAGAATCCGCTGTCCTGCCATTAGACGACATCCCAATGACTGCATCGCTGCGCTCGGCTGTGCCTTTGCGCAAGAAAGAAATATACGGGAAGTCCGGCCGTGACGCAAGCCCCAATTTTGACTTTTTTTGAAATTCAGTCAAATACGGCCGACACGTGAAGGACCTGTGAAGCGCCAGCGACACGTACGGCGCCAAAGCCCGTAAAACATCCCGCATCTACCGCTGGTAGATTACAACAATGCAGCACTCACGGCTGATGGCACAATCGAACCGTCATCATTGCACGGATATCGAGGCGCCATGGACGAAGAGCTTGATTACCTATGGGAGACCCTGGGCCTCGAGATCACTGCTGACCTTTGGCCCGAACGGGACAAAATCCATCCCACCCTGCGCCCCGCCATCACGGTGATGCAGGCAAAATACCGCCGTGCATCCTTTTTGATCATGCGGATGTCATGGCACGCGGGACTCCCCGACCTTAAGCGAATCCAGGCAAGCCTCGTCGAGCTGTCCGGTATGCCGACTGTCATATCCGAGGCGCACCTGGAGCAGCGCCAACGCGAGCGACTGCAACAGCAGCGGATTCCCTTTATCTGCCCCGGTGTTCAGGCATATCTGCCCTTTATGGACGAGGAGTACTGGAGCGGCAAGCCCAACAAGCACGTAAAGGTCTACGGTCCGCACGAATGGGCACAGCTCAAGGATTGAGCCGAGCGAGCCCTCCGATGGAAAACACGTCCCACCCCGAGCGCTCAAAACGGGTCGCACTTTCCGCAGCCGCTACAGCAGCGCCTCGGTCCAAGCTGCTTCCCTAAAGCCGGGAATCGCAAAGTCGTCGCCCACCAACAGCGGACGCTTGACCAGCATGCCGTCGGTCGCCAGCAGCTCGTAGCACTCCCGATCCGTCATGCCCGCATCTAGACGCGCCTTCAGGCCCAGCTCTCGATATTTCATGCCCGACGAATTAAAGAAGCGCCGCACCGGCAGTCCCGAACGAGCAATCCAGGTCGCAAGCTCATCAGCCGTGGGATTGTCCAAAACGATATCGCGGTCGATATACTCTACCCCGTGTTCGTCCAGCCACGCCTTGGCCTTTTTGCAGGTCGAGCACTTGGGATATTCAACAAACAGTACGGTCATGGGATTTCCTTTCTTAGAGAAAACGGGTGTCTGGAAAACTGCACATCGACGGCCACTCGCGATTGCAGCCGTTATTGTAGTCAATGTCGAAGCGCAGGCAGTCGCGATGTCTCGTCTTAAGGCTAGCGCCTCGCATGGGCGCCGATCGGCCGAGTCGCATAGCGCACCAACGCCGCTGCCAGCAATACCAACAGCATGGCGGTGACATAGCCCGCAGCATCGAATCCTAAATCGATAACGTCGAAATGCCTGCCGGGAACAAAGATCTTATGTACCTGATCGCCAACGGAGCAGACGGCGCAAAAGAGCAACACGGGCACGCAACGGGAGCATACGCTCCACGGACGCCTGGAAAAGCAAACCACGACCACCGAGGCGAACAATCCGACGAAGAAAAACTCTACGGTATGGGCAACGCGACGGACGTTCGTGCCCACCCACATGCGAATGGAAGCAAGTCGGCCAGACCGGACATTCGAAGCAGCCGAATCGGTGCCCCCGGTCATCCCGTTCTCGGTCTGAGCTTCACCCGCGACATCGGCAGCCTGTACGCCCGTAGCCTGACCCTCCACCACACGCGCGGTGGACTCGCTCAGCAACGACGTCTCCACCGCATTTTGCTCGGTCAGCACCCAGATGCCCGCCAGCGTTGCAGCGAACAGAACGATCGCGGTCCATCCGATTATTTGTTTTACGCGCGCCAAGGGCCTACCTCCTTTTTTGAATATCAGCGAGTGTAGCCCCAAATGACATCGCCATCGTATCAAAATTTGAATCGCAACAGGAAGCGACAAAGCGACGCAAACCCCTACCCCGCCTCGCGCATCCAGCGATCGAACGTCCCCACGCACACGCCCAGGCACTTTGCTGCCTGGCTGCGGGTAATATCGCCCGCCTCATAGCTATCCCGTACCAGATCAAACTGAGGAGGGCACGGCTTGCGAGGTCGACCGAAACGGACCCCTCGCGCCCGCGCCGCTGCAATTCCCTCCGCTTGGCGCCGATGGATATTCTCGCGCTCCACCTGCGCCACGTAGCTCAGCAGTTGCAGCACAATATCGGCAATCAGGGCATTAGTCACATCCGGCGTGCCGCTTGCCCTGGCGCGCGTGTCAAGCAATGGCATGTCCAACACCACAATGGCAACCCCGAGCTCCTTGGTAATGCGACGCCATTCCTCAAGAATCTCGGAGTAATTACGACCAAGTCGGTCGATAGAAAGCACCACCAGCACGTCCCCGTCTCCCAGGACGTGCAGCAGCTCGCGATAGCGCGGTCGATCGAAGTCCTTGCCGCTCGCATGGTCGGCATAAATATTCGCCGAGCCCACGCCATAGGCGCCCAGCGCATCCAGCTGCCGATTAAGATTCTGATCGCGCGAACTCACCCGCGCATAACCATACACCGTCGCCATCTCATCCCCGCTTTCTTGTAAACCTGCCAAAAAGGGACAGGTTTATTTTGGTAGGTTTTACCTCTCAAATAGCAGGTAAGCGGGCGGCCGAGCAGACGGCAAGGTAGCCATGATCCAAATGCGGAGGGCGGCCCCGAAAGACCGCCCTCCGCTCTCCCGCCATGAGTCGAGATTTGGCTAATGGATAAGCTTAAAGTCCAAGTGCCCACGCGTGGTATTGACGCGCGAGACCTCGATAATCACGCGCTGGCCCAGTTCATAGCGAGTCCCCGTGTCGGCGCCCGTCAGCGTAAGCGCATCCTCGTCGAACTCGAACCACTCGTTGCCCAGGCTCTTGATCGAAACCAAGCCTTCGACCTGCGTCAGGTCCAAGCGCACAAAGAGGCCCATGCTGCTAACCCACGAGACGGTTCCGGCATAGCGCTCGCCCAGACGGTCCTCATAGTACTGGGCAATCTTGATCTTTTGCGTCGCATGGCTAGCGGCATCTGCCGCGCGCTCGGCATCGCTGCATGCGCGGCAGATCTGCGGCAGAATGCGCGGCAGCGACTCGCGCCCCTTGCCGATCAGCCGCGGCGTACGGACCAGGGCGTCCTTGCCGCCGAGCTGCTCATAGGCCAACTGCAGTTTGAGCACGCGGTGCACCACCAGATCGGGGTAGCGACGGATGGGACTCGTAAAGTGACAGTAGCACGGCGCGGCGAGCGCAAAGTGGCCCTCGTTGCGCGGCTTGTACAGTGCGCGCTGCATGCTGCGCAGAAGCAGCGTGTTGACGAGCGGTGCGTTGGCCGTACCGGCGGCAGCATCAACTGCAGCCTGTAGCTCATCGGGACTCCCCAGGGCGATACCGGCAGCACGGCGATCGTCGATGATGCCTAGCTGCGCCAGCGCAACGGCGGCACCGTGCAGGCTATCGGGGCTCGGATCCTCATGCACGCGATAGCAGGCCTCGATATCACGGTCTGCCAGCCACTCTGCAACGCACTCGTTGGCGAGTAGCATGGCTTCCTCGATAAGCGACGTGGCACACGAACGCTCGCGCGCCACAATCTGCACGGGTACTCCGTCCTCATCCAATAGAGCGCGAATCTCGGCCGTGTCAAAATCGACTGAGCCGCGGGCACGACGAATACGACGGCGAAGTTCGGCGAGTTCGTTGGCGGCGACAAGGAAATCGCCGAGGTCGACGTTATAGCCGCGAGCAGTTTCCTCGCACGCAAGACCGCGCTCAAGCGCCTCCTCGCGCGAGGCCTCAGCAGCCGCAACATCCTCGGCCGCACCCTCCAGCACCCCATACTCCACCGCGCCGGCACGCACCAGCAGCGCCTCGGCGCCGTCATAGTCCATACGCACACGCGAGCGAATCACGCTGGGGTACGGATCGTAATGCCGCACGCGACCCTGCGCATCGAGTTCAATGTCAACGGTAAACGCAAGACGGTCCTCGTCAGGGCGAAGCGAACACAGGTCACAGGACAGGCGTTCGGGCAGCATGGGAAGCACGCGATCGGCCAGATACACCGATGTCGTACGATGGCGAGCCTCAAGATCGATATGCCCGTCCCAAGCCACATAGTGAGAAACGTCAGCGATATGCACACCCAGCTTGTAGCCACCCTCGGGCGTGCGCTCAAGCGAAATGGCATCGTCAAAGTCGCGCGCGTCGACCGGGTCGATCGTGATGACAAAACGGTCGCGCAGATCGCGGCGGAGCGGGTCCTTAAGCGCCGCGGACACATCGAGCGAAAGCCCCTCGGCCTCGTCCAGCGCGGCCTCGGGATAGCTATCGGTATAGCCGTAACGCGCCATCACATATTGAACGCCCAAATCGGGCGCGTCATCTCCGCCAATGCGGCGTTCGATCGTCACGGTGCCCGATTCCAGGCGCGTCGGGTAGGTCAAAATGCGCGCGACAACGGCATCACCCGGGTGGACGCCCAGACGATCCGCCGAGGTATCCTCGGGCAGAATGAAGAAGTCGGCCTTCAGGCGCGAATCGAGCGGCTCGATCACACCGAGCGGACCAGCGGTCTGGTACGTACCCACCACGCTTATGGCTGCGCGCTCAACCACGCCTTCGATCACGGCGCGCCGCTCACCGTGCGGGCTGTTCTTAATGCTCACGGCAACGGTATCGCCATCCATGATCTCGCGCTTACCGCGGCCCATAACCTTGTAGTCGCCGCTCTCGGTTATGACATAGGCGCCATGCTCATGGAGCTGCACGCGCCCGGTCAGGCTCGGACGGCGTTCGCTGCGCACCGGCCCACGCTTATTGCGAGCACCGCGCTTATGCTTGTTATTGCGCCCCATGGCGCCTCCTTGCTATCGATGACGAACTCCAAAGAGTCTACCCAAATGATTCGCTTTCCTGCCGTCCCCTAGAGATCAAAAAACGGGCCGCCCCATAAGAGACGACCCGTTGGAAGGGATGAATTCCAGGCATGCCTACACGCGCAGGTAGCGGCGCATGGCTATGGCAGAACCAAAGAGACCGATAATCACACCGACCAGAATCAGCGCAGCATAGGTCACCAGGTAGTACTGCATCGGCAGGGCAAACGACATCCAGCCGATGCTCTCCTGCAAACGCGGAATCATCAGATTGCGCAGCAGCTCCAGAACGCCGATGGAAAGCAGCGAGCCCAAAATGGCCTGCAGTACGCCCTCGGTGATAAACGGGCCGCGAATGAAGCCGTTGCTGGCGCCGACCAGACGCATAATCGCAATCTCACGACGACGCGCCGTGATGGACAGGCGAATCGTGTTGTTGATGAAGATGAATGCGATAAAGGTCAAAAGGCCAACGAGCACCACGGCGGCGATGCGGATGTAGTTGGTCACCTGGAACAGGCGGCTCACTTCCTCTTGGCCGTACAGCACGCTCGCGTTGACGTCGCCGTCATCCGCGATCTTCTGGAAGTCGGCGTTTTTCTTGAGCTTCTGGGCCGTGCTCTCGACCTTGGACGGATCGTCCATCTCAATTGCAAACGAAGCCGGCAGCGGGTTCTGGCCATCGAGCGCGCTCATGGTGGCGTCGGCGTTGCCCGACATCTTGCTCGTATACTCGGCCAGCGCGTCGTCCTTGTCCTTGTACGTCACGGACTTGACGTTGCTCCACGTCTTGAGCTCAGCCTCAAAGGCCTGAACATCTGCCTGGTCGGCGTCATCGCTAATAAAGGCGTTGATGACGACCTGATCCTCGACGGTGCCGATCACGGAGTTCAGCATCGCGGAGCCCATGATGAACAGGCCGATGATAAACAGCGAAAGGAAGATCGTGATGACGGCGCCGAGCGAGGTAGTCCAGTTACGGAAGAAGTGACTGATTGCCTCTTTGAAGGAGTAGCCCACGTTAGTTGGTGCCATAGTTGCCGTAACCTCCCCTCTCCTGGTCGCGGATAACGTGGCCGCCCTCGAGGGCGATCACGCGACGGTGCATGCTATCGACCATCTCGCGGTCGTGCGTGGCGACGATTACGGTGGTGCCGGTGCGGTTAATACGCTCGAGCAGCTTCATGATGCCCAGCGAGATCGCCGGGTCGAGGTTACCCGTGGGCTCGTCGCAGATCAGCAGCGGCGGACGGTTGACCATAGCGCGGGCGACGGCGACGCGCTGCTGCTCGCCACCGGAAAGCTGGTCGGGCAGCGAGTCCATCTGATCGGCCAGACCGACCAGACGTAGCACCTCCGGCACCTGGCTGCGAATGACGCCCTTGGGCTTGCCGATGCACTGCAGGGCAAACGCCACGTTTTCGTAGGCGGTCTTTTGCGGCAGAAGCTTAAAGTCCTGGAACACGGCGCCAATCTGGCGGCGCAGGAACGGAACCTTGCGGTTCTTGATCTTCATGAGGTCCTGACCGGCAACCAAGATGCGGCCGCTCGTCGGCTTGACGTCGCGGTTGAGCGTCGACAGCAGCGTGGTCTTACCCGAGCCGGAATGACCGACCAGGAAGACGAACTCGCCCGGATAGATCTCGATGTTGATGTCGTCGAGTGCAGGCTTGTTGGGCTGTGCCGGATAGATCTTGGTGACATGCTCCATAAGGATGACGGGCTCGACACCGGCCTGCTTGGCCATCTTCTTGCGGCTGGCTTGCGGATCGATGGGCGCAAACACCGACGTAAAATCGGGGTTGTTGAGCGCGTTATCGAGGCTTGCGACCTCGGCGGCCTGATCGCTCTCGACCACCGGGGCAGCAGGCTGCGTGGGATCGGGAATAGCGGCAAAGAGACCGGACTGCGCAGGCTGAGGAACCGGCGTCGCAGGGGCCATGGGGTCGGGAATGCCGGCCATGGTAGGCTGCGGCGTGGCGGCGCCAGCCTGAGGCTGCTCCACGCGAGCGGTCACGGCCTGAACGGGCTCAAAACCCGCCGTGCCGGAAAGCGCGACATCGCTGGTGGGATTGTAGGCAAAGGGATCGGATGCCGGCTGTGCCTGATCTGCCGGCTGAGCGGGGGCCTGAGCAACAGGCTGGCCCTCTGAATCCGGAGTGGCGAAACGACTGCCCTGGACGCCTGTCTGCGTCTTGGGGGCATCATCGCCCGCACCGGAGGTACGGAAGTGGTTACCCACTGGTGCTCCTTATCGTCGTGCGTTTAAACTACATGAGCGCTTTGTATTTTAGCAGCATTAGCTTTACTGCACATAAGAAGCATGGCGGGGTTTGGGTCTCACCGACCGGGCGCAGGGTTACCTCCCAAATCGTCCTCGCGCATGGCCGGCATTTGTCCTGCTCCTGCGGAGCTGCGGACAAACGCCGGCCTGCGCTGCGGAAAGATTTGGGAGGTAACCCTGCGCCCGGCCTGCGGCTACTATGGGGCCGACGCACCAACTTGAGATGCTGCGCATACAAAATTGGAAGGGTCTGAATTGCACTTTGTTGGGATGGGCTCGTTTCCCCATGGGAACTTTGCTTGGCAGGACTCTAATTTAAATTCAGCATAAACAGGGGCACCCTCTTTGAGGACGCCCCTGTTCTGGCTTGTTTGCGGTTGTCGACGCGATACTTTGCCTCGTCTTGCCTTATGCCAAGAACTCCTTGGTGGTCGCCACGATGTTGGCGGCGTCCAGGCCGTACTTGTGCAGGAGCTCGGCGCCCGGGCCGGACTCGCCAAAGGTATCGTTGACGCCGATCTTCTTGAGCGGCGTCGGGCACTGCTCGCACAGGACGTCGGCAACGGCGCTGCCCAGGCCACCGATCACAGAGTGCTCCTCGACGGTCACGACGTGGCCGGTCTTGGTGGCGCTCTTGACGATCAGGTCGGCATCGATGGGCTTGATGGTGTGCATGTTGATGACCTCGGCGTCGATGCCCTCGGCAGCGAGCTGCTCGGCGGCCTCGAGGGCCTCGCCGACCATCAGGCCGCAGGCGATGATGGTGACGTCGGTACCCTCGCGCATGACGATACCCTTGCCCACCTCGAACTTGTAGGTCTCGGGGTCGTTGATAACCGGCGAGGCCAGACGGGCAAAGCGCATGTACACGGGGCCGTCGCACTCATAGGCGGCGCGCGTCACGGCGCGGGCCTCGACGTCGTCGGCGGGAACGATCACGGTCATGCCGGGGATAACGCGCATGAGGGCGATATCCTCGCAGCACTGGTGCGTGGCGCCATCCTCGCCCACCGAGATACCGGCGTGCGTGGCACCGATCTTAACGTTAAGGTGCGGATAGCCGATGGAGTTGCGGACCTGCTCAAAGGCGCGGCCAGCGGCGAACATGGCAAAGGTGCTCGCAAAGGCGACGCGACCGGTGGTCGCGATACCGGCGGCAACACCCATCAGATTGCTCTCGGCAATGCCCACATCGAAGAAGCGGTCGGGGCAGGCGGCCTTAAACTTGCCGGTCTGCGTGGCGGCGGCCAGGTCGGCGTCGAGGACCACAAAGTCGTCGTGCTCGTTAGCGAGCTCGACGAGGGCCTCGCCGTAGCTTACGCGCGTGGCGATTTTCTTGACGTCTGCCATCCTAGAGCTCCTCTCCGGCGGCCGTGAGCTCTGCCATGGCCTGCTCAAACTGTTCATCGTTGGGGGCCTTACCGTGCCAACCCACCTGGTTCTCCATAAAGGAGACGCCCTTGCCCTTCGTGGTCTCGGCGATAATGGCGGTCGGCTGACCCTTGGTGGCGCGGGCCTCGGCAAAGGCGGCGCGGATCTGATCGAAATCGTTGCCGTCGGCGAGCTCCACCACGTGGAACTTGAAGGCGCGGAACTTGTCGGCGAGCGGCATGGGGTCGTTGACCTCCTCGACGGGGCCGTCGATCTGCAGGCCGTTGTGGTCGACGATCACGCAGAGGTTATCGAGCTGCTGGTTGCCGGCAAACATGGCGGCCTCCCAGACCTGGCCCTCCTCGCTCTCGCCGTCGCCCAGCAGGGCGTAGGTGCGATAATCGTCGCCCCAGTGCTTGGCGGCAACAGCCATGCCCACGGCGGTGGAGATGCCCTGGCCGAGCGAACCGGTGGACATATCGACGCCCGGGGTGTCGTTCATGTTGGGGTGACCCTGCAGGTGGCTGCCGATGTGGCGCAGCGTCTCGAGATCCTCCTTGGGGAAGAATCCGCGCTCGGCGAGCACGGCGTACAGACCAGGCGCGCAGTGACCCTTGGAAAGCACGAAGCGATCGCGGTCGGCCTTGCGGGGGTCGGCCGGGTCGACGTTCATTTCCTCAAAGTACAGATAGGTCATGATGTCGGCAGCGCCGAGCGAACCGCCCGGATGGCCGGACTTGGCAGCGTGCACGCCGGTGACGATGCCCTTCCTTACCTCGTTGGCAACCTTTTTGAGCTCTTCGTCGCTCATTGTGCCTTCCTTTCATCCTCTTAAGACAAGATGCGCACGGCACGGAAAGGTAGTCCCAACACAGCCGCGATGCACGTACGTCATTCATTATGCTGGAAACTGGAAGCTTTACCAGAGTATTTATCATTATTTGAACAATTGAGCAGGCAGAACCGCTGATGAAACGGTTTATCAATGTGAACGTCTTTTGGATGAAACGCAGTCGGCCCTACGCGTTAATGTCCTTGAATCCCTCACCGAAGGTTTCCGTAACGTCGGCGACCGTCACAATGGCGTGAGGATCGCGCTCGCGCACGATCGTTTTGAGGGTGTTGAGCTCGCGACGACTCACGATTACCATGATCACCGGCTTCTCGGCACCCGAGTACATGCCGGTCGCCTTAAACTTGGTGCAGCCGCGACCCAGGCCATACATGATGTCGGCCGCAATATCGGGAAACTTGTCCGAGATGATGAGTACCATACGGCGCCTGTTGCCGCCGTCGACCACGGCATCGATCACGTAGCCGCTAATGACCATCGAAAGGCCCGCATACAGCGCGTTTTCGACCGAGAAGACCGGGGCCGACAGCGCGCAGACGGCAACGTCGATCGCCATGACGGTGGAGCCCACCGGTAGTGACGTATTGCGCGAGATAATCTGACCGATGGTGTCAGAGCCGCCAGTGTTGGCACCGGCGCGCAGCACCATGCCGTAGCCAATGCCCGTGATAATGCCGCCCCACATAGCGGGCAGCATCAGGTCGGCATGTGCCAGCGGCGCCACAAACGGAGCGAACAGGTCGGTGAAAAAGCCCAGCAGCACAAAGCCCGTCGCCGTCTGTATCACGTAGAACATGCCACCCTCGCGCATAACGACCAGCAGCAGCAAGGCATTCATCACGATGGTTTGAATACCGACAGGCAGCGAGATGCCATGCGAGGCGCCGACCGCCTGGATAATCGTGGCGAGACCCGTAACGCCGCCGGCAGCAAGACCGTTGGGAATCAAAAACAGGTCCGTCGCGATAGCTGCCAGGGCGCAGCCAAACATGATCTTGGGCAAGTCATGAAAGAAGTTCAGCGAAAGAATGCGCTTGATGTCCAGACGATATGCCATGCTGCCTCCCTCAAAAAAGCGCACCCCGTCGGATGCGCTTTGAACTTCTCGCTGTATTCGATTTTACCGATTCGCTGACCAAATACCACCCCTGCGAAGTGTTTGCATCGACCCGAAGCCAACCATGTGCCTAGGCGTCCGAGCCTTCCGCATCGGCGTTGCCGGTTGCCCAGCGATGGTAGCCGATCACAAACGGATCCAGATCGCCATCGTCGAGAACGGCCTCGACGTTGCTGGTCTCCACACCCGAGCGCAGGTCCTTGACCATCTGATACGGGTAGAGCACGTAGCTGCGAATCTGGTTACCAAAACCGATCGTGGTCTTGGGTCCACGAATCTCGTCGAGCGCCTCGGCGCGCTTCTCGAGCTCGATCTCGTACAGACGGGCCTTGAGAATCTGCATGCACGCGGCCTTGTTTTGAATCTGGCTGCGCTCGTTTTGGCAAGTGACAACGATGCCGCTGGGAAAATGCGTCACGCGTACGGCGGAGTCGGTGGTGTTGACGCCCTGTCCGCCCGGGCCGCTCGCGTGATACACGTCCACGCGGATATCGTCGGGACTGATCTCGATGTCGATATCGTCAGGCAGCACGGGGATGACCTCGACGCCGGCAAACGTGGTCTGGCGGCGCTTCTTGTCGTCGGTGGGGCTAATGCGCACCAGACGGTGGACGCCGGCCTCGGCGCGCAGCATGCCAAACGCGTCCTTACCCTCGACGGTAAAGGTCGCACGGTCGATGCCGATGACCTCGGCTGCGGGGCAGTCGTTAATGGTGACCTTCCAGCCGCGACGCTGGCAGTACTTCATGTACATCTTAAAGAGCATGAAGGTCCAGTCCTGCGCCTCCAGGCCGCCCTGTCCGGGCTTGATGGTCACAATCGCGTCGCCGTGATCGAACTCACCGGTAAACCAGCTCGAAAGCTCGAGCTCGTCGATAGCGCGGGCCAGGCGTTCTGCCGTAGCGGCAGCCTCCTCGCGCAATGCGGCGGCATCGGGGTCGTCGCCCATCTCCTCGGCAAGCTCCAGCGCCGCGCGGGCGTCAGACAGCTCACCGCGCGCAGTATCCACGGCAGCGATATCTTCCTTGGCGCGAGCGATCTCCTCCATGGTGGCGCGAGCGGCGTCGGCGTCATCCCAAAAGCCGGGGGCCACGCTTTTGGCCTCGAGCTCGGTCACGCGCGTGCGCTTCTCGTCCAAATGAAGATACGACTCGACCTCGCCGAGCCGGTCCGCAAACGCGTCCAGCTCGGCGGGCGTTACCTCTAAAGCCTCGGCCATTAACGATTCCTGCCGTGGCAGTACTTGAACTTCTTGCCGCTGCCGCAGGGGCAAAGGTCATTGCGACCAACGTTGACGTACGGATCGTCGCTCTCGGACTTGCGGTAGGTGGTCACCTTGCCGCCGTTGTTGACAGCAGCCGGGCCTCCCTGGACGGCCGTACGAGCCTGCACCTGTGCCTGCTTGCGCAGCACCGAGTTGCCGTTGTCGCCATCGACGTCGGCGGGGCCGGAGAAGCGTGCACCCTCGAGCGCGGGGTCCTCCTTGTGCTCCACAGCGTGCGGGGCGGCCTTAATCTCAATGCGCAGGACGGTGCGCAGGTAATCCTCGTACATGGTATCGACGAGCATCTGGAAGGCACCATAAGCCTCGGTCTTGTACTCAACCAGCGGGTCGCGCTGGCCAAAGCCGCGCAGGCCGATACCGGTCTTGAGGTAGTCCATCTCCTGCAGGTAGTTCATCCAGCGGGTATCGATGACGCGCAGCATGACCTGGGTGTTGAGCTCGCGCATGAGGTCCTCACCCAGGCGCTCGGCCTTCATGTTGTAGCACTTCTCGACGTAGGCCAGGACATCGGCAGCCAGGGCCTCAAAGTCCTCGTCGGGGAACTTGGGCGTATCGATGTGGCCGGTGAGCTCCACAACCCACTTGCGCAGGCCCTCCAGGTCGCGCTCGCCATCGTGACTGTCCTTGGTGCAGAACTCCTGCACGCAGCGGTACACGGTGTCGTGCATGACCTCGGTGATGTGGTCGGTCAGATCCTTGCCGTCCAGAATCTTGTTGCGCTCGGCGTAGATAACCTGGCGCTGCTTGTTCATGACGTCATCGTACTCGAGGACGCTCTTACGCATGGAGAAGTTGATGCTCTCGACCTTGTGCTGGGCGCTCTCGACGGCCTTGGAGATGATCTTGTGCTGGATGGGCATATCGTCGCCCATGTCGGCCGTAACCATCATCTTGGAGACGCGGTCCATCTTGTCGCCACCGAACAGGCGCATGAGGTCGTCCTCGAGCGACAGGTAGAACTGAGTCTCGCCCGGATCGCCCTGACGACCGGAGCGGCCGCGCAGCTGGTTGTCGATACGACGGGACTCATGGCGCTCGGTGCCGATGACGGTCAGGCCGCCGGCGGCAAGCACGCGCTCGCGCTCGGCCTTGCAGGTCTCCTTGGCCTCGGCGTTAAACTGCTCGAGCTGCTCGGGCGTCACGTCCTCCATGGTCAGGCCCTCGTACTCAAGGCGCTCGCGGACCAGCTCGTCGGGGTTGCCGCCCAGCAGGATGTCGGTACCACGACCGGCCATGTTAGTAGCGATGGTCACGGCGCCGTAGCGTCCGGCCTGGGCAACGATATGAGCCTCGCGCTCGTGATGCTTAGCGTTGAGGACCTCGTGCGCGATGCCGCGCTTGGTAAGGGCGGCCGACAGCTTCTCGGAGCTTTCGATGGAGACGGTGCCCACCAGGACCGGCTGGCCCTTGGCGTGACGTCGCTCAACGTCGTCGGCAACGGCGTTGTACTTGGCCTGGATGGTGCGGTACACCAGGTCCTCGTGGTCGACGCGCTGAACAGGCTTGTTGGAAGGGATAACCTCGACGGGCAGCTTGTAGATCTCGCGGAACTCGGCATCCTCGGTAAGTGCCGTACCGGTCATGCCGGAGAGCTTGTCATACAGACGGAAGTAGTTCTGCAAGGTGATGGTGGCCAGCGTCTGATTCTCCTCGCGCACGAGCACGCCCTCTTTGGCCTCGATGGCCTGATGCAGACCCTCGGAGTAGCGGCGGCCTTCCATGATGCGACCGGTGAACTCGTCGACGATCTTGACCTCGCCGTTAGTGACCACGTACTGCTTGTCACGATGGAACATGTACTGGGCCTTCAGCGCCTGCTGCAGGTGGTTGACCAGCTGGCCAGAGAGATCGGCATAGATGTCATCGATACCTAGGCGGCGCTCAATCTTCTTAAGGCCGCGCTCGGTGGCGGCGATGGTGTGCTTGGCCTCATCCATGACGTAGTCGCCCGTGGGCTCGACGTCCTCGGTGGCGGTGAGCATGTCGTGCGACACGTCCTCACCGCGCTCCAGGCCGCGCACGGCACGCGCGAAGTCCTTGTAGGTGCTGGCGGACTTGGTGCCGGCACCCGAGATGATGAGCGGGGTACGTGCCTCGTCGATCAGGATGGAGTCGACCTCGTCGACGATGGCGTAATGGTGGCCGCGCTGCACGCGCTGCTCGGGGCGAGTGACCATGTTGTCGCGCAGGTAATCGAAACCGAACTCGGAGTTGGTGCCGTAGGTGACGTCTGCCTGGTAGGCCGGACGCTTGAGTTCGAGCGGCATGTTGTTCTGGAGCAGACCGACGGTCATGCCCAGGTACTTATAGATGCGGCCCATCCACTCGGAGTCGCGCTTGGCAAGGTAATCGTTGACAGTAACGACGTGCACGCCCTTGCCGGCAATAGCGTTGAGATAGCCGGCCAACGTGGAGACGAGGGTCTTACCTTCGC
The DNA here is from genome assembly GCA_905215065.1 of uncultured bacterium. GTDB lineage: Bacteria > Actinomycetota > Coriobacteriia > Coriobacteriales > Coriobacteriaceae > Collinsella. Next base: position 58,930 of record CAJMOF010000013.1, read on the forward strand.
CGGTCTTCATCTCGGCAATATGACCCTCATGAAGCGCCATGGCGCCGATGAGCTGTACGTCAAAGTGACGCATGCCCGTGATGCGCTTGGAAGCCTCGCGCACGGTGGCAAAAGCCTCGGGGAGCATGTCGTCGAGCGACTCGCCGTTGGCGTAACGCTCGCGGAACTTATCGGTCTGGCCGCGGAGTTCCTCCTCGGTCATCTTCTCAAACTGGGGCTCAAGACCGTTGATCTGGTCGACGATCTTGTAGTAGCGCTTAAGGTCCTTATCGGATCCAAAGGACAGCAGCTTTGACATGAATCCCATGTGGTTTTCCTTTTTGGCCATCGCCCACGGCGTGCAGCTGCGGGCGAGTTAAACACAGATAATTGTACTTTAGCCAAACAAGGCGCGCCCCATACGGTCGACCTCGACCGCCACGTAATAACTACGACCAACCTGCCAAAAAGGGACTGGTTTATTTTGGCAGCTTTTATCTGGGAAAACGCTGTCTCTCTGCCATTTGGTGCAAACCAACCTGTCCCCTTCGCACCAATCTGGTGCAACGGGGACAGGTTGGTTTGCACCAATAAAATGAAAAGGGCCGCGCACCCAAATGAGTGCGCGGCCCTCATGCCATGAATGCGAGTGATTCCGCGGCGAGCTATTTACTCAGCAGCCTCGGTGGTCTCGGCCTCGGCAGCGGCCTCCTCGACGGGAGCCTCTGCGGGAGCCTCGGCGGCCTGCTTGGCAGCCTCCTCGGCAAACTTAGCAGCACGCTTGGCCTTCTCGGCAGCCTTAGCCTCAGCGGCGGCCTTGCGAGCGGCCTCGGCCTCAGCAGCCTTGGCAGCCTTGGCAGCCTTGGCCTCCTCGGCCTTCTTGAGCTGGGCGGCAGCGGCGCCACCGAACTTGTCGGCGAAGCGCTGGACGCGTCCACCGGTGTCGACGAACTTCTGCTGGCCGGTGTAGAACGGGTGGCACTCGTTGCAAAGCTCGACCTTCATCTCGGACACGGTAGCGTGCGTCTTGAAGGTGTTGCCGCAGGAGCACGTCACCGTGCACTCGACATACTGGGGATGGATACCCTGCTTCATGGTAGGACTCCTTATTGGTCAGGCGCTGGTTACCGATCAGCGCATAAGGCGTCTTGGTTTCCGACCAAGACAACAAACTCGGCTATGGTACCACGGCGCCGCGCGTCCCACAAAAGGTTCACGGTCTTTTCGGAACGACACGAGCTGGACCTTAAATATCAACTTCATCCGAACACTCCCCCACATTCATCTCTCGTATGTATCGAGGTATTCCTGCTTGAGCGTCTGCGAGGACGACTTGATCTTT
>CAJMOF010000014.1 GCA_905215065.1 uncultured bacterium
GGCCCGTGGGTTATACCCTAAGAGCAAACCACCCTTTTTAAGGGTGGTTCTGATTTGAGGGATTTTCCGACCGTCCAATAATCCACGCTCATGCATCACTCACGCATCTCTCGTCTCTCATTCGTCACTAACACGAGAGATAGCTTAAAGACGAGAGATAATTACGAGAGATAGCCCAGCAGCAAAGAGACAAGCAACCATGGTATTGTCTCAATATCGATTGTTCCACCAGCAAAAACATGATTAAATGAAGCAGGTAGAGATATCTTATCTCTCATCTTTCACTCATATCTAATACGAGAGATAACAGAAAGACGAGAGATAATTACGAGAGATAACTGAGAGACGAGGGAAATCCGTCTGCGGCATTCTCCGCAGGACCGAGCGAAGGGACGTGCAGATGAACGAAAACGAGCTGGCCGGTTTGCTCGAGTCTTTAAAGCGCATGGGTTCGGATGATCTTAACGTCGAAGTAAAAGAGAGCGCCACGACGCTTTCCCGCGACGTATGGGAAACGGTCAGCGCTTTCGCAAACACCGCCGGCGGCATCATCGTGCTCGGAGTGAGCGAGCGTGCGGGTTTTGTCCCAGTTGCAAACTTTGAGACCGAGAAAGTGCTCAACCAATTCGTGGCGGGCATGGGCGATGCCGGCGGTCGTGGAAAGCTGGCCAATCCGCCCAAATACACCATTGAGCGCGTGGAGCTTCGGGGTACCGTTGTTCTCATCATCACAATCGAGGAGCTCGACCCGTCGAGCAAGCCTTGCTATGTAATAGAACGGGGCGCCCAGGGCGGCAGCTACAAGCGCATCGATGACAAAGACGTGCCGCTTTCGTCGACCGAGGTTTTGGCGCTGTCGTCATACGAACGGACGAGTCCTAGCGATCGCGATACAGTGCCCGGCGCGAGTGTGGGCGATCTCGACGAGTCGCTGGTCGACCGCACGATAGAGCGTGCCTATTCGTTGACGCCTCGAGCGATGCACGGTGCGACGGACAGGAAGACAAAGATGGAGCGTCTGAATTTCCTCGACCCCCAGGGCAATGTTACCAAGGCCGGCCTCCTTGCCGCGGGCGTTTACCCTCAGCAGTTCTATCCCAAGCTCTTCATTGATGTAGCTGTCCATGCGGGAACTCAAAAGGGCACTGCGGGGCCGCTAAGGTTTATGGACCGCACAATCTGCGAGGGAACGCTGGGCGAAATGATCTCGGACGCTGTCGCGGCTGTCGCCAAAAACCTGCGTCGCACCTCGACCGTTCAAGGCGTCTCGCGTATCGACTCGCTGGAGATCCCCGAGGAGGTCCTGCGCGAGGCAATCGCCAACGCCGTAATCCACCGAGAATACGGAGATCGGTTCTGTGGGCAGTCGATTGCTGTTGACGTCTTTGATGACCGTATCGAGGTGGCGAACCCCGGCGGTCTTTATGGCGGAAAAACTCGCGAGAACTTGTTTGATGGCAGCTCGCGGTGCCGCAACGCGACGCTCGTGAAGCTCATGTCGCTTGTCCCGTTGCCCGATGGCGCGGGCTCGCCTGCCGAGGGTAACGGTTCGGGTATTCCGATGATGGTCGATGCTATGCGTACGCACGGTCTGGCCGAGCCCCTATTTTGCCCTGGTTTTGACCGGTTTAAGGTTGTCCTCTATCGCTCCAAGGTTGAGCAGGTCGATCATGGTGGGGACCTGATCATGGCGGCCCTCAAGCGCTATGACGAGTTGGGAACGCGCGAGCTGGCAGAGCACACGGGGCTTACCGTCTCTCAAGTTAGGACGCGCGTTAATGCGCTTATTGCTCAGGGCGAGATTGAGCCTACGGCAGCGGCGACGAGCCGCAATCGCAAGTATCGACTAACGGAGCGTGCAGGGCAGATGAGCTAGCGAATGTCGATGGCCGTAGTTGCGCCCGCCGCATGAGCGTGGATTTTCGGACACACGAGAGTGGAAATCCGGACGCCCACAGCTCGAGAGTGGAAAATCGGACGGAATCAGCCTCAAAACGCTCAGAAACCGTCCGAATATCCACTCTCGTTTTCCGGCCGTCCGATAATCCGCGCTCGTGCGGTGACTGCCACGTCTGCCGCGCCCAGCCGCGCCGTCCACGCCCGCACGCACCTCACATCCCAGCATTTCACGCGCCGCCCACCGAAACCTCCAGCAAAGCAGTTACAATAGCCCAATGTGCATCGCGCACGACGATGATATCGGCGCCCGCGACTGGGGGAGACAACATGGCAGAGCAACAGATAACGCCGGGGACTAAGCTTCAGGTGGCATTCGACGTGCCCATGGGCCAAAAAACCGACTTCAACATGCTCGCCACGTACAAAGAGGACCTGGACGAGGCGTACTTCCTTATGAGTGCGCCCATGCTCGCCGGCAAGCCGCTCATCATGGACGAAAACCAAAAGCTGCTGCTGCAATACAAAGTGGGCGAGGAGACGTTCGTGCTCGCCGGCTACCCCGAGTCGGTCGAGAAAAAAGGCATCCGCACCTACTGGAAAATGCGCAAAGTCGCCGAGCAGCGCACCTTTGTCAAGCGCCGCGACGAGCGTTTTAAGGTCGCCATGCGCCTTACCTACCAGCGCGACAACGCGGCCGCCTCCGAGCCCGAGGACGCCATGACCATCGACGTCTCGGCCGGCGGCCTGGCCGTCTACCTCAACGATTATCCCGACGTGGGCGAGGCCCTGGCCGTGCAAATGCCCACGATCCGCCTGCAGGGCGAGCGCCACGAGCTGCCCGAGCAGCTGGGCATCGTGTGCTGGGTGCGCCGCGCGCCCAAGGGCAGCCTGTACCGCAACGTCTGCGGCCTGCAGTTCCGCTATGCCGACGACATGGAGCGCGAGCTCGTCAAAGAATACGTCGGCTACATCCGCGCCAAATATAAGATCTGATCGCCATGGCACTGTTCAAGCGTAACGACAATAAAGATCAAGCTGCCGAGGATTTGGCCGAGGGTTTGACCGAGGACCAAGCCGACGACGCGCTACAGGACGCTCCCGGCGCCAACGCCGAGGACGCGCCCGGCGAGGACTCCGCGCCCGACCAGCCCCCCGCCTCCCGCAAGCGCTTCGGCAAGCCCAAGCCCAAACCCAAGCGCAAGCACAAGCGCGACCTGCGCGGCGTGGTGCGCATCGAGGAGCTGGAGCAGGCGCTGGCCGACCAGGACCTCGACGACATCGACCCCGACGCGGTCGTCTCCATGTACATGCCCAAGCGCCGCATGGAGCGCATCGGCACGGCGCTGCTGCGCATGGACAAGCTGCAAAAGGCCCTCGTGGTGCTGGCGCTTGCCTTTGGCGTGTTGTTCGCCCTGTCGTTTATGCAGGAAAACATGGGTAACTTCACTATCAACCTCAACCGCTTGGAGCTGTTCCGCCGCGGCGTGGCCATTGCCGACAACGGCGACTTTAACAACGCCACCGCACGCTTGGCCGCCGATGCCGTGGATAACGGCACCAATATTGCTGCCGAGGATCTGCCCGACAACCTGGACGACATCGACGGTAGCCACAACGGCAAGAACTACGTGGCGTACACCTTCTATATCCGCAACGCCGGCAAGACTGATCTGGGCTATAGCGCCAAGCTCAAGGTGGTCAGCGCCAGCAAGGGCGTGGATAAAGCGGCGCGCGTGAGGGTGTATCGCAATGGCGAGCCCACCACCTATGCGGCGGCTGCGGCCGATGGCAACCCCGAGCCCAACACCGAGCCGTTTGCGTCCAAAGACGTGGTGACGACCATCAGCCATGCGAACTTCCGCGTGGGCGATGTGGACAAGTACACCGTGGTCATTTGGCTGGACGGCGACGACCCGGAGTGCGTGGACAAGATCATCGGCGGCGCGGTGGAGTTTGGCTTTGACTTTGATTCGTCCGAGACCGACGACTCGAGCCTGTTCATTAAGTTTGTGCAGGATATTGCCGACACCCTGACCGGCAACGATCCCATTAGCGCGAGCGGCAACGAGGCGCCCGATTACTACAAGGAGCACAACGTGACGTGGAGTAACCGCCGCAACCAAAAGAACTCGCCCGTGAAAGACGGAGGCAAGTAGAACGAACAGGCGCCGGGCCGGGATTGATGTTCCTGCCCGGCGCTTTTGCTATGCGCAGGCGTTGTCTTTGGAGGTAGCGTCGTTGCCAGTGGGCGCATCCAGCAAGAACAGCCGCAGCGCGAGCTTGATCGCGTAGCCCGGTTTGACCTGCGTCGCGTCTCCCATGCGTTCGCCCAGGTCGCTACAGTAGGCGTAAACGTCGCGGATGAGGTCCGCGCCCGAGAGGGTGAACATGTAGCCTGCGTCCGAAAGCGCGTTGGGTGCTGCGGGCAGGCCCGCGGCGGCACAAAAGCTCACGAGGTCGGGAGCCATGACGGCCTCGTAGTCAATCGCGTGTCCGCTGTCCTGAGCCGCCTGCTCCTGCTCGCGGGTGTACGACAACGCCGCCGCCAGCACAAAGCTGGGCGTGGGTGCGTTGACGTCGTCGGTGGTGGCGACGAGCTTGCCGGCCGCCTGCGTGACCAACCAGGCGACTTCGCGCTGGCAGCGAACGGCCTTGCGCGTCACCGGCTTGATCGATCCGGCAGAAACGCTTCCCTTGGGTTGAGTGGCAGCAGCCATGGGGCCCTCCCAGCAAATAGCCCGCTAAGCAGGTAAAAAATACACGTTCTGCACCAGTATAGCGAGTAGGGAAGGGCTAAGGGTAAAGCACGGTAGGGGGTGTATGTATGTGTCGGCATGGCGCTGCGGTCGTAAAGCTTAAGAGAGGCTTATGACTTTGCGGAAGCGCGTGGCTAGATAAGGTAAACAGCGTTTGCACAGTTCCATACCCAGCCCAAGGTAGACCCATGAATCTGCCGGAATGTAGCCCGGTGAAAACTCATAAGGAAATCGTAAGAAATATGGTATTCTCTAATCCAAATTTTGAGGATGGGCAAGCAACATCCAACACGAAAGCGCGGGCTCCCCTTCCGGGCTTCTCGGGGGTCATCTGGGACGAATGGGGAAAGAAAGGGGTCCGTATGGATACCAAGGCATTAAAGAAGCAGATGGGCGCCGCCATCGCCATGGTCCTCGTGGCAGCCGTAGCCCTCGGCTCCGCCACCTTCGCATGGTTTGTGAGCAACAATGCTGTAACTGCAACTGGCGTTGACGTGACGACGACCTCGTCTGTCCCGAATCTTTACATCACGAGTGTTGGGCACACTTCAGATGCAATGACTCCTGCTCCGAAAAATCCGACTAAGATCTATCCCATTTCTACTCCTGATGCGGAGAACTTCTTTGAGACTCTGCACTGGACGACGGGTAACGGTCACGCTGTTGCCGATAAGTATCAAACCGCGCTTGCCCATGAGACCGGTAAGACCAACTATGCCGATTACACTTTCAAGCTCGGCGTTAGCAACGGCAAGATGGACGTCTATTTTGATTCTTCCACCGTTGCGACTAATCTTAAGGCATCTGCTGCGATGGGAACTGCGGGCCGCTTTGCTGTTAAAGTCGGCGATGGTCAGTGGCTGATGTTCAAGGTTCCGGGTACCGCTACTGATAAGGGTTACTATACGGACCAGAACGCGACGACGGGCGATTACTGGGTCCAGAGCGCAGCTGACGGAATCGCTACCGCAACTTATTTGAACTTCGCTACGTATGCCGGTAGTGTTAATGATAAGGGTCAAGCAGTTGCCGGCACCACCAAGCTGGCGACCATTGAGAGCGGTACCGAAAACGAGGTTACCGTGACTGTTCGCGTTTGGTACGAGGGTTGCGACAAAGACTGCGTGTCCGAGAACGCTGGCTCTGGTATCGCGAATGCAATCTCCGGAAATCTTGGATTTGTTGGAGTGCAGGCGGAATAGCCGAACAAAACAAAACGATATAAAGACGGAGAGGCTCGCTTCGGGCCTCTCCGTCTTTATCTAGAGCCGGCAATGCTTTGTGTCCATACTTTCTCAAAACGCTCCGACCCGCCTTCCTTCGCGATCAGCGATAATGTGAGGAACTGTTCTTCCGGGAGGTTCCTTATGGACGGCATCGCTTCTAGTGTTCCGCTGATTGCTCGGCCGAGTTACGACCGCGCTTGCAGCTTTGTGCCGTTCGAATATGTTCAGGCTTGGGAATGGTTCTTGCGCGAGGAGCAGCGTGGCGGCCTATGGGACAAACTCCCGCATCGCACCAATGCCGATAGCCCTCAATATCCCTTTCGCCTGACGATTGATTCCGAGCTCTTTCCGGTGTCGCGCGATTCGGGCATCTTTTGGCCTGGTCGCGGGCGCGTTAATCAGCCGCGCGAAAAGACCTTCGCCCTTTCGGTGCACAATTCCAAGCGCGGCGCCTACCCCGATGTTCCGCCGCTCTATCTTGAGGACGGCACGTGGGTGCTCAAGTACTCGTCGCAAAGTGCTTCGGTCGAAAACTGGCGCGACCAGGACTACAACCAAAAGATGATCAACTGCATGGAGTGCGGCGTTCCCGTTGGCGTTTTCTTTGCAACGAGCGCTGGCTACAAGGTGCTGGGCCTAGCGTTCGTTGAGCGCTACGAGCCGGAGAACAGCTGGTTTGTGCTGCACGGTCCCGTTCACAAGGGTGGGCCCGACGCGCGCTTCTTCCCCGACATGAGCTACATGAAGGACGCTCCGCTTGCGGCTGAGTTTTCCGGCAGTCCGGCGAGCGACGATGAAAAGGTTCGTTACGCGCTACGTCGCGAGCGAATCGGTCAGCAGCGTTTTCGCACTCAGCTCTTTGAGGCCTATACCGGTCGATGCGCCGTCTCGGGTTGCAGCGTCAACGAAGCGCTCGAAGCTGCACATATCGAGAACTACTCAGGCCCCAAGTCGCAGGTTGTCAGCAACGGTATTCTGCTGCGCCGTGACCTGCACTCGCTGTTCGACGCCCATCTGATTTCGTTTGAGCTGGTGCGCGGCGACTATCAACTTTGCGGGTCGTACCTTCTACAGCACACGGATTATGCGACGCTTGCGGGCTCGGTGTTGCGCGAGCCGGATGAACATCGTTTGCGCCCCAACGCACGATTTCTCGAGGCCCATCGAGCCGAGTTCGATTTCTCGGAATCGCGGCGTCGGGCGGAGGGCGTTGCTCAGTATTAGTCGGCTGTTGCCCGTCGCAACCCAATCATGTCGATTGATCGGATCGCGCTGCGCCGCATCGAGGGCTGCAAGATCCTGCCATCCTCTCCTCAACGGTTAAAACGGGAAAGGGGAGACCATGGGATGGCGAAGCGATATCGCGCGAGGCGTGTACGGAAACCTACCGCGAGCGTTAATGGACCGGAGCCTATTCCCGCTCGTCGAGGCCACCTGCAGCCAAATCTGTCTGCCGTGCCCAAGCTGCGGCGCAGACCTTCCATGCCTAGACATCAGCTTCATCGACATCCGCGACAAACACGCTACCGACCCGCGGATTCGAACAGGCCTGCGCCTCCCAATTTATTCTCAACAATGCCCAACCTGCGGATGCGCCATTACCTATGACGATACGGAGTCATAGCTTCGAAGACTGAATATCTAGTCGGGCAAACCCGGTGATTCGACATTTTCCGCGTTACACCAACAATTCAACTACCTGCGCATACTCGATTTCCGAGGATTTTCGCACTCGATTTTCGAGGAAATCTGGACTCGATTTTCGAGCTTTGCTCTACAGGTAAATCCCCTCGCACAGGGTCTTATGGAACTGGGTGTGGTGGTCGCGTGCCCAGGTGAAGAGCGCCTGGTCAAAGTTGTCCTGACTGTCGGGGATGCCGTAGACGCCGGCGACTTCCACGCGCACGAACTCCAGCGCGGGCAGCTTGTTGATGGCCGTGAGCGCAAACGGCGACGTGGGCTCCTCGAACAGGTAATGGCTGCCTTGCAGCGCGCCGCAGGCGGTGCAGGTGCTGGCGAGCGATACGGTCTTGGTGGTGCGCGACGTTACGGGCTTGAAGCCGCAGCGCTCGCGCAGGTAGTCGCGGATCTCGGCCGGCACGCAGCCCAGTGCGGGGACGATGGCTATGGCATTGGCGCGGGCGGTGTCGATCTCGATGTGGCCCGCGTCATCCATGGCGGGCGCGGCACTGGGCGCAGTCTTGCTGCCCGAGTCCTCGGCCACCCGATACGGAATGCCAAAGGCCGCGACCGTCGTCTGCTCGTGGCACTTCCAGCATTCGCGCTTGCCCAGCACCAGGTAGATGTAGGGCGCGCTGGGGTCGGAGCGATCCACGCCGGGCAGCCACGCGGCAAAGGGCTCGGGGTTGACGCCATCGGGCACGTACCAGATCTTTTTGATCCGGTCCCACTTGGCGCCCAGGGCCTTGGCTTCGTCTTTGTGCGAAAAGGGAACATCGAGCTCGGTGCGCATGGCGGCTCCTTTGTGTGGCTTGCGGTGCGTGTGCTCCAAGGATAACTCAGCGCCGGGTGTGTGGTCGCTAAACGAGCATTTCGACCGTCCGAGAAGTCGCGGAGCATTTTGGCGAGGGCGTGCCGTCAAGCAAGTGGGCAAGCAAAAGGTCAGCTTTTGGTCAGTTGAGCGGCAACCTTGCCAAAAGCTTGACGGATTTGCATTTAGACGTCGACGAATGAACACTTTGAACGCGCAGCGGCAAAAAAATCGCTGGTCGTTTGCCGAAAACACCCCAGGGTCGCGAGCCGCCGCCGACGCGCGTGCTATCTTCGCGCCATGGGCTACTTTATCGTTTCACATAACGCTGCGTTGGCGCTTTTGGCGCACCTGCCGAACCCTCGTTTTGGGGATTCGGAACCAGAGGTCGTGTCGATTGCAGGTGCCTGTACGCTGTTGGACCAAGAGGCGCAGGAGTTTATCGATCGCTATGACCTGGGGATCCAAACGCTGGATTTGCTGGTGCCGTCGCGCGCCGACCGTCGGCGGAGCAAGCATGTTAAGACGCACCTGTGCACCAACGAGCTCCCGGCGGGTTCGTTTATCTCGCTGGGCCACTGGATGGGCGACCTGGATGCGTACGTGTGCTCTCCCGAGCTGGCGTTTTTGCAGGCCGCGCACGATGGCGATGCGGCGGCGGCCATCTACGCCGGCTATGCCATGACATCGGACTACCGGCTGGATAACCTTGCTCCCGGTGGGGTAACAAGCAGGGATGCGGGCATGCGCGATGGCAGGCTCACGACTAAGGAGCTCATCGCGGCGTACCTTGACCGGGCATCAAAGGTGAGAGGCGCCGCTAAGGCGAAGGCGTTGCTTCCGTACGTGGAAGAGGGCTCACGGTCTCCAAGGGAGTCGGGGCTTTGCATGTTTATGTCGCTGCCTGCGCATTACGGCGGGCTTGCACTGGGCAAGGCCGAGCTGAACAAGAAGTACTTCATTCGCGACGGCTACAACGATGGGCGCAACCGCAAACTGCGCGTGTTGGAGCGCACGCCCGACATTACGCTTACAGCTAAAGTCGAGGTGGGCAGGGATAAAGTAAAGGCCGGGCTGCTGCCAGAGGTACTGACCGCGATGGTCGACTACGACAGCGATGCCATTCATGACGGCCGCGAGAAGATCCACAAGGATGCCGAGCGCCGCAACGAGTTGGAACTGCTTGAGGGGGTAGCGTATTTTACCGTGACAACCGACCAAGCAAATGACTACGAAAAGCTCGTTCGGCTGTGCGAGCGCATCCGACGCAAGCTGCATCGGAATAAGCGCCCCATCTTTAACAAGGCGATGAGTGCAGAGCAGCGATATTTTGCCAACGCGCGTGCCGAAACGAAGCGATTTTGGCTCTGGCAAGCCGTTATCGATGCGCATCAGTATTGGTAGGGGCGGTAGCAGGGGGTTAGAATTAGCGGCCATATATCCAGGTTTAATACTTTTCCCGAGAAGTGAACGAGTCAGAATGGACCCCCGAAACATCGACACTTTTAGGGGCTTGTTTCCTGCGGTTTTGCTGCTGGAATCCTGCGGTTTTAACGTCAAAAAGTGTGGATGCTCCGGGGGTCCAAATAAGCTCGTTCACTTCTCAGGAAAAGTATTAAACCTCAATTTATAGGGGGGCTATTTATATATGGCTGCGAGACCCATCCGCGCCTGATCGGGGCAATCACCGGGGCTGTTTGGGCGCTTTGGGTGCCGCGGCGTCCTTTTGGCTTGGCAGCGTAAAACAAAACAGCTCAGAGACGAAGCCTCTGAGCTGCGAACATTTGGTGGGCGTTAGAAGATTTGAACTTCTGACCTCTTCCGTGTCAGGGAAGCGCTCTCCCCCTGAGCTAAACGCCCGATCAAGGGTGCGCGAGTGCGCAGGGAATAATATAACGGAGCTCCCACCCGGTGGCAAGAACTATTTTTTAAAAAGTGGCAACTTGCGACCCTATCGGCCCCCGATCCGGCGCGAGCAGCACGTGAAAAGTCGCGTTTGTACCCCCGATGAGCTGCACATTCGCGTAAAATATTCCCATTATGGGCAAATGGTGTCCAGGTAGTTTACGATGCGGCATCTGGGGGAGGGACATGTCGGACGCGCGCTCGCTGCGAAAACAGTTCAATCGCATGCTCGCCACGTTGCTGGTGGCCCTTGCTGCTGCCGGAGCCGTAACATATGCCTGGTACATCTACAACGCCAACCGCCACATCACCGAAGTCAAGATGGCCGCCGGCACGGGCGTGACCTTCCTCATTTCCAACGAGTACGACGGCGAATACAAAACCAACGCCGGCCTGAGCTTTTCGGGCCTGCTCGACCCCGTCTCGACCGACAACGTGCTCAACGGCTTCCAAAAGGTAACGGGCTTTACCGGCGGAACCACCCAGGACTCGCTCTTTGCCAGCATGTTTGGTGCCGCCGAGCATTCCGACTACTACAAGACCTCCCTGTACCTGGCCACCAACTCGGCCGCGACCGACGTGTACCTGTCGGGCATCGACTTTACCGAGCAGGACCCGGCAAACCCCATCTCCACCGCCCTGCGCGTGGGCCTGGTTACCTATGCTCCGGGGCAGGGCGACACCGTTACGGGGCAGTATGTCTTTGAGGTCTCAGGCGAGCGCAATCCCCAGGCGCGCTACAACACGCTCGACGGCAAGGATGCCGGCGAGAACGAGCAGAATCACCTGGTGCTCGACAGCACCCGCTCCAATGGCGCCACGGTTCATTTTGACCAGCTGACTAGCGCAAACTTCTGCGACTACAACGAAGACACTGGCATCGTGAGCCTCAAGGAGGCTACGACCAAGATCTGCAGCCTGCCCGCCGCTGCCAAGGGCGCCAACCGCAGCACGCCTGTGCGCGTGGATGTGTACGTGTGGCTGGAAGGCTGCGACCCCGACTGCACCAACAACCTAGCCGCCACCAGTCTGCAATCGCTGGCGCTGCGCTTTGCCGGCAAGCGTTCGTAAGGGGGCCGGGGATGAGTACATCGAACATCAAAGACATCCTAAGCTCGCGCCGCCGCATGGTTGCTGCGGCCGCATGGATGCTGGTGCTGGTAGCTGCCTTGAGCGCCGCCACCTACGCCTGGTTTAGCAACTCGCGCTACACCAACGTGACGCCCGTGGCGCATACGGTAAGTGACGAGGGCTCCGACCTGCAGATTGGCCTTTCGGCCAACGGGCCCTGGGACACGACGGCCACGCTTGCCGACGCCGACAAGACGCTCTATCCCATCTCGACGTCGGACCTTTCCCGCTTTTGGCGCGGCACGTTCCAAAACGCCGCGGGCATCACGACCGACTACGCCGACTGCACCGCGCAGCTGGACGACTATGCCCTTTCGGGCACGCTGTACCTTAAGGGCGGCGACAGCGCCCTCAACGTGTACCTGCATCCGGGTCAGATGAGTGTGACGAGCGACCCACAGCTGCTGGCCGCACTGCGCCTGGGGCTTGTGATCACGACCCAGTCGGGTACGCAGACGCACATCTTTACCTGCGACGACCTGGGCAGCACCGCGGGCGCCACCAGCAGGCGCACCACCGCGCAAGACGGCGTGGTCGTGGCGGCGGGCGCCTCGGGCTGGACCTACACCGCCGACCCTGCGCGCGCCATAAGCGCCTACAGCATGGACGGCACCGGCGACACGCCCACGGCGCGCGCGGGCGCCACGCCCATCTGCACGCTGGCCGCCAACGAGGTGGCAAGCGTTCACTACGTTGTGTACATGGAAGGCTGCGACGCCAATTGCATCGACGAGGCCCAGGCCCGCGATGTGGTGCTGCAGCTTGCCTTTGCCGCGGCCAAGGCGTAAGGGGGCGAGCGACATGGAAGATCAGAAGCACATGCCAGCAGATGGCTGCGAGGCCAAAACCCAGAGTGAGAGCCCCACGGCCCCCTCCAGCGTGGCCGCCGAGCGCCAGGTCCTCGAGGGCACCGCTGCCCGCCGCCACGCTTGCCGCGCGCGTGCCTACATCGCGCTCGTTATGGTGGCGCTCGCCGCCACTTTGGGCGCCGCGACCTACGCCTGGTTTACCAACAACATGAAGGTCAACGCCAACTCGGTGAGCGTGCACAGCGACACGTCCAAGCTGGTGCTGGAGCTGGGTGACGCCGACCGCGGCAGCTGGTCGCAGCAGGGTGACGTTTCCCTAACTTCCAACGCGACCGGCGCCGTGACGCTCTACCCGGTCTCGACCTTTGACCTCAACGGCTTTGCTGCCTGTGCGCAAAACAACTCTGCCGGCGATGCCACAGTGTTTGAGCAGGCAAAAGACAACGGCTCCGCCTTCTACCACGGTTGGATCGATCTGCGCCCTACCATTACCGGAACGGGCGCCAGCAAAGTAAGGGGCAAGGTCAACCTGTATCTGGCCGAATCGCTGGTCCCGCAGGGCACCGACGCCGAGCTGCTGCGCGCAGCCCGCGTGGGCATTAAAGTCTCGAGCGGCAACCAGGTGCTTGCAACCAACATCTTTGAGCTCGACAGTTCCGATAGCGGCCATCGCGACGAGCACCCCGCGACCGCGCCTACGGGCCTGGCGGGCTACACCGAGAGCATGCTCCTGGGTTGGCAAAACGGCCAGCTCGCTTGCGGTGCCAACGTGACGCAGGACCCGGCCGCCTATACGCTGGACACGAGCGAGACGGCCACGCGCCCGCAGAACACGCTCGCCACGCTTGGGCTTGGCCAGACCTATCGTTTGGATATCTATTACTACATCGAGGGCACCGACCCCGATAGCGCCGACTATCTCTATCAGGATCCGGGCACCTTGCACCTGGCGCTCTTTGCGACCTTGGACGGTGAGTAGCAATGGCACACGCCACGCCCGACAACCGCCGCCCGACCACCGGCGCTCCGGTTGCCGCGCCCACCGATATCGACCTGCGCCGCAAGCTCACTACCACCGTGGTGCTGGTGCTGTTTGCGCTGGTGGCGATAGCCATGGCAACGTTCGCCTGGTTCTCCATCGCCGATAGCGCCAAGACCCGCATGCTCATGATCGACGCCAACGCCGACGGTTCGCTGCGCTTTGACCTGGACGAGCATGCCACGTTCGACGAATACGTCCACAGCCTGGGCTTCGACCAGATCTCGGCGCGCATCGCCAGCGAAAAGGGCGTGGACATCGACGCGTCCAAGCTCAAGCCCGTCACCACGAGCGACTACCAGACCTTTACCTTCGAGGATGGCTCCACCGCCGATTCCGCCACCGGCGCCTACCTGGAGTTCACGCTGCACTTTATGAGCAGCACGGACCTGCGCGTTCGCCTGACCGGGCAGGACGGCGACGGCGGCGCGTCCGGCACGCGGTTTAGCTCCGACACGCAGAGTATGGCCAGCGCCATGCGCATGAGCTTTACCGCCGACGGTCACACCTGGGTCTACAACCCCAACGGAGGCGGGGGCTCGTCTGGTTCGGCCACCGTCTTTGGGCTCGACTCGGATACGGCGAACGCGGCCAGCGACATGTTCGACCTAATAAAAGATACGGACAAGCCGGTAACCGTTCGCATATGGCTCGAGGGAACGGACCCAAATTGCACTAATATGCTAAAGGGAGCTAACTATTCGGTTTCGATGCGCTTTGAGGGCATCGAAGAACAGTAGATATGCACGGCGGCCACCGGGCCGCGCACGACCTAGACAGACACGGTAGTAAGGGACATCATGCAATCTGTTAAAAAAGTCGCATCCATCGCGCTGAGCGTCGTCATGTGGATCATCATCCTGGTGGCGGCCCTGTATGCGTTTACCACGCTCGCCACGCGCGAGGACGGCAGCGTCTCTGACATCGCCGGCTTCACCCCGCTCGCCGTGCAGTCCGACTCCATGGCGCCCACGTTTAACAAGGGCGACCTCATCTTCATCAAAAAGTGCGACACCTCCAAGCTTGAGGTGGGCGACATCGTGACGTTCCATACCATCATCGACAACGAGTACGCGCTCAACACGCACCGCATCGCCGCCATCGACGAGGTCAACGGCATGCGCAGCTTTACCACCAAGGGCGATAACAACGACGTGGCCGATACGCACATCATCAGCGACGGCGACATCGTGGGCAAATACCTGTTCGCGTTGCCGCAGATGGGCAAGGTCATGGACTTCCTGTCCAGCTCCATGGGCTTCCTCATTGTGATCGTGCTGCCCATGCTGCTGTTCTTTATCTACCAGGTGTATCACCTCATCGTGGTGGGCATGAACCTTAAGCGCGCTATGGCCGAGGAGGACCGCCTGGCCGCCGCGGCTGCCATCGTGGACGCCGAGGGCAAGGGTGACACTACTGTCACGGCCGATAACGCCGCCGAGCAGCTTGCCCAGGCCGAGGCCAAGCTCGAGGAAGCCCGTCGTCTGAAGGCCGAGGCCGAGGCGGCGATGAACGCGACCAAGCAGGAGGATACCGACGGTGAGTGAGTTTCTGGGATTTGCCTGGGAGCTGCTGGCAAAGGTTGTCTACAACGTCGTTGCCGTCGTGAGCTCCATCCTTAACCTGCTGGTGTTTGGCTGGGTTGAGTACTTCAACATCTTTATGACCTACTTCACCACGTTTGACCTGGTGGGCAAGATCGGCGCGGTCATTCTGTTTGCCATGCTCATCGCGGTCCCCGTGTTGATTGTGGCCATTCTGGTCCATCGCTACCGCATCAACCGCCGCCTGCATCGCGACGACACGTCCAACAAGGCGCTCTATCGCGAGATCGGTCGCCTGAACAAGCAGGTGCTCGACCTCATGGACGAGAAGAACAAGCTGCTGGCGCTCAAGGTCAATGCCATGGGCGGCACCAAGCAGATTCCGTACGTGGGCGCCTCGGCCTTGGCCGACGACCACCTGCCCACGGTGGGCAACGTGGTGGGCGCCGCCGCGGGCGCGCCTGCGGGCGAGGGCGCCACGGCTGCCGTGGTGTCGGGCAACGCGTCGCTCGCGCTCGACGGCGCGGGTGTCAAGGACGCCGCGGCCGCCATGGCCAAGGCCACCGTCGAGGCCAAGACCCTCGCCGAGGAAAAAGAGATCGCCCAGGCCAACCGCTTCCCCAAGCTGTCCCTTGTGGACCTCAAGTACCGCGACTGGCAGTCCCCGGTCTACGACGATGCCATCTCGCTGGAGGACTTTGTCGACAGCTTCCGCGCGTTCGCCTGCAGCCAGATGAAGCTCTACTACACACCCGAGGTCATCCGCCGCTTTGTGGCCGGCATGGCCGCCTCCAAGCTGCTGATCCTGGAAGGCATCTCGGGTACCGGTAAGACCTCGCTGCCCTACAGCTTTAGCCGCTATCTGGACAACCCCGCGACCATCGTGTCGGTGCAGCCGAGCTTCCGCGATCGCACCGAGGTGCTCGGCTACTTTAACGAGTTTTCCAAGCGCTTTAACGAGACCGAGTTCCTCCGCGCCGTGTACGAGGCGGGCCTTCGCCAGGACCCGTCTATGATCGTGCTCGACGAGATGAACCTCGCCCGCGTGGAGTACTACTTTGCCGAGATCCTGTCGGTGCTCGAGATGCCCAGCCACGACGAGTGGGTACTCGATCTGGTCCCCACCCAGTGGGCCGCCGACCCCAAGGCTCTGCACGACGGCAAGCTCACCATCCCCGACAGCCTGTGGTTCATTGGCACGGCCAACAACGACGACTCCACCTTTACCATCACGGACAAGGTGTACGACCGTGCGATTCCCATCGAGCTCAACGAGCGTGCCGACGCGTTTGAGTGCGAGCCGCACGAGCGCGTGCACGTGACGGCCGAGCATCTGCAGTATCTGTTCCAAAAGGCCAAGGTCGAGTACGTGATCGACGAGGAGCTGCTCCAGAAGATGCATAAGCTGGACCAGTACCTGCAGACCCGCTTTAAGCTGGCGTTTGGCAACCGTATCATCAAGCAGATGTACGACTTTATCCCCGTGTACGTGGCGTGCGGCGGCACCGAGCTGGGCGGCATGGACTACATCATCGCCCGCAAGGTGCTCAAGAAGTTTGAGTCCATGAACGTGAGCTTTGTGCGCGACGAGATGAAGGGCCTGATCGAGTACATCGAGAAGACCTTTGGCGAGGGCGGCCTGCCCGATTCCGTCATGTACCTGCAGCGGATCCAGAATTTCTACTAATGCCGTAAGCACGGGGTGCGGGGCGCAGGTGCGTCGCTCCCCGCTCTTTCCCGATCGATCCAATCTATGGAGTAACCCATGTCCGAGACCATTCAGGACCTCTATACCAGCTTCTCCGAGCAGATGGAGCCCATCCAGGAGGACAGCCGTTACTTCCGCTATCTGTTTGAGATGGCGCAGGCCTCGGGCACCACGATCGAGCAGCAGCGCGAGGAGCTCGTCAAGGTGGTGGACGAGGAATGGATTAGCATGATCGAGGACTCGCTCGACGCCATCAACACCATTATCGAAAAGCCGCGCCGCTTCATCACCACCGAGGAAGAGGTGGTGCCGGTCTCGCTTGCCAAAAAGATCAGCGCCGACAGCGTCCGTCATCTGAGCCAGAACACGCAGTTCCTGGCGCCGAGCGACGATGGCGGCGTCCATCCCACGCGCATCCTCAACGTCAACACCGTTGAGACGTACGACCTGTACGAGAACCGCTTTATCTACCATCTGATTCAGCGTCTGCTGACGTTTGTGGATAAGCGCACCGACGTGATCTTTTGGTCTACGGGCAACGAGATCCGCAACCGCTTTAAGATGCACAGTAAGATCGACGACGCGTACGAGGAGATCGAGTACAACGTCGAGATGACGGTCAAAAACCGCCAGAGCTTTGCCGAGAACGACGCCGACAACATGGACGTCTTTATGCGCATCGACCGCGTGCGCCGTCTGGTCATGGCGCTGCGCGGCGCGTCATTCTGCCAGATCATGAACGGCTGCAGCGCGGTCCGCAGCCCCATTCAGCGCACCAACCTCATCATGAAAGACCCCAACTACCGCAAGTGCTACCAGCTGTGGCAGTTTATGGAGCGCTACGACAAGGTGGGCTACAACATCGACGTGCAGCAGCAGGCGCTGGCGTTCGATGACGAGTACATGGTGCAGATGTACACCAACCTCATCAACAACTACACCGTCTTTAAGAGCCTGACCGACGACGAGCGCAACCTGCAGGAGCTCGAGAGCGTGCAACACGCGCCGGTGGCGCCCAAGTTTATTAAAGAGATCAAGGAAGAGCAGGTCGATAGCCCCGACCTGCCCGACGTCGAGGTCCGGCGCGTGTTTGTGGAGGAGGTCACGCAGGCCCAGCTCGATGCCGAGCAGGCGCTGGCCGAGGCGCGCGAGCAGATCGAGGAGCTGCAGGGGCAGGTCAAGTCTTGGAAGGTTCAGGCCCATGCGCTGACCGACGAGCGCGACGACCTGGCCGACGAGCTGGACGAGGCAAAGACGCGCGAGCTGGCGTTGACGCAGCGCGCGCAGATTGCCGAGGCTGATGTAGAGGAACTACGCGCTTCGCTGGAGGATGTCGAGGCCGGCAAGAAGGCTGCCGAGAATGCTGCCGTTGAGGCGCGCTCGACCGCGGCGGCCCAGCTTGAGCAGATGCGTGCCGAGGCCGATGCCGAGGTCTCAGTCGCCCGCGCCGACGCAGATGCTAGGGTCGCGGCTGCCGAGCAGACTGCTGCCGAGCAAGTCGCGCGGGTCAAGAGTGAGTCTGCCGCAGCCTTGGCTGCCAAGACAGCTGCCGACGCTGCCGAGCTGCAGGCCGCCAAGGACGCCGCCGCAGCCGAGCTTGCCGGCGTGCGCGAGGCGTCTGCCAAGGAGCTCGCCGAGGTGCATGCCAAGCTGGACGCCGCCAAGCTGCAGATCGAGGAAGTGCGGCTGGCGGCCGAGCGCGATGCCCGTGCCGCGCAGGAGACTGCCGACGTCGCCGCGGCCGAGGCGGAGCAGAAGCTCGCCGACACCGTTGCCGCGGCCGAGGAGAAGGTTGCCGCCGCCCAGCAGGCCGCCGATGCTGCGATCGACGCCGCCCGTGCTGCCGCCGATTCTGCCGTTGAGCAGGCTACGGTGGATGCCAGCGAGAAGGTCGCCGCTGCCGCTGCCGAGCGCGATGCCGCCGCGCGTGCCGCCGAGGAGGCTCGTGCCGACGCCGACGCGCGTATCGCTGCAGCTGAGCTCGAGGCGGGGGAGCGTATTGAGCAGGAACTCGCCGCCGCCAAGGCCGCGCACGAGCGCGAGCTCGAGGCCGCCCGCGCGGAGATGCAGCAACGCTTGGACTCGTTGGCACAGGAGCTGGAGCAGTCCGAGCGCGATCGCGCCCGCGCCGAGCGCCGTGCCGAGGGCAACAGCCTGTCGCGCTATCTGCTGGCTCGCTTGCGCGGAGAGGCCGCCGAGGGCGATGTCGCCGCGCCTGACGAGGATGGCGCTTCTGCGGCGGATGCCACCGAGGGCGAGGTCGCTGCCGACCCCGAGACTTCCGCAAAGGACGACGACAAGTGATGAAGCACGTGCTCCGCGTGATCAACGTGCTGGCGACCGTGGTGATCCTGGTCGCCTTTGTGGTGTTGCTGCGCACGGTGTTCACGCCCGCTGGTGAGATCCCCACCATCATGGGCTATGGCTTTATGCGTACGCTGACCGGCTCGATGGAGCCGGCGATTCCCGTGCATTCGTTTATCGTCGTCGATACCGACAACAGCCAGGTCTATCAGGTGGGCGACATCATCACCTTCCATTCGTCCGATGACGCGCTGGAGGGTTCGCTCAACACGCATCGCATCGTTGCCGTGGAGGATGCGGCCGACGGCACGCCGGTTTACCGCACCAAGGGCGATGCCAATCCGGTCGAGGACGCCGCGCCCGTGCCCGCCGCCGACGTGGTGGGGCGCGTGGTCTTTGTCTCGGTGGGGCTGGGCGTGGTGGTCTCGTTGCTCACCAATCCGCTGCTGTTCTTTCCGCTTATCGTGGTGCCGCTGATCGTGCTGCTGCTGCTCGAGATTCGCCATATGGTCAAGACAACGCAAGAGGTGGCACGCGCCGAGGACGAGGCCGCCCTGCGCGCAGCCGTGGAGCAGATTCGCGAAAAACGTCGCCGCGAGCAGGAAGGCCGGGACAGTGCCAAGGACCCAGGCGATGACGATCGTGCCCAGGGGCGTGCGGAAGCCGACCCCGACGCCCTCGACGATTCCAACCACTCGGCATAGCTCATCCGCACCTTTCGTCCCTACAATAGGGACGCTCGTAGATGTTCCGATTCGCCCGCTTTTCCATACCAATATTCGTGCTACAGTTTGAGCGCTTTGTTGCCAATTGATTTCGGGGGAGTGGGATGGAACAGGAGCGCTCGGCGCAGCGTGCACGTGAAAGGGCTTCGGTACCGATGACGGCGGCGTCCGATTTTATCGTGCCCGAGGGCACCGACGAGCTCAGCCGCAACACCCGTCGCGCATGGCGCGACCGCCTGAACAGTGCTTCGTCGCGCAAGATGATCACGGGCGTCTTGGCTACGCTGGTGGGCGGTTCGTTTTGGGGCTTCTCGGGCACCAGCGCGAGCTTTCTGTTCGATACCTTCCACGTCGACACCTTGTGGCTTATGAGCGTGCGTCAGATTCTCGCCGGTCTACTCTTTATGGCCGTGGTTGTTACGCGCGACCGCGAGCGCCTGATTAAGCTCTGGACCACACCCGCCGATCGCAAGCAGCTGCTGCTCTTTACCGCCTTTGGCCTGCTGTTCAACCAGTTTTGCTATCTTTCGGCCGTGCGCCTGACGAACGCCGGAACCGCGACGGTGCTCCAGTGCCTGCAGCTCGTTATCATCATGGGCTACACCTGCGTGATCGATCGCCGCATGCCACGTACTCGCGAAGTCATCGGCATCGGTCTGGCTTTGGGTGGCACCTTTTTAATCGCCACCGGTGGCGACCCCACCAGCCTGAATATCTCGCCGCTCGGCCTGATCGCGGGTCTCATGTGTGCGGTCAGCGCTACATGTATGGCGGTGATTCCCGCCAAGATTCTGCCCGAATACGGTAGCCCCATCGTCACGGGCTCGGCAATGCTCACGGCGGGCGTGGTCTCGTGCGTCTTCGTGCAGCCTTGGGCGCATATGCCGGCGCTCGATGCCGCCGGTATCGAGGCACTCGCGGTGTTCGTGGTTATCGGCTCGTTTTTTGCTTACATGCTCTATATGCAGGGCGTTAAGGACATCGGCTCGGTGCGTGCGAGCCTCATCGGAACTGTGGAGCCGGTTTCGGCGACCATCACCAGCGCCGTGATGCTGGGCACAGTGTTTTTGCCGACCGACCTTATCGGCTTTGCCATGATCATCGTGATGATGTTTCTCACGGTGTAGCTGGTGCCGCCGCCAAGACAGAAAAGGTGTTGTGCCACATTTTCGCCAATTGATGTCCGTGTCTGGAGTTTAGCTGTCGATGCTCAAAATGCCATAAACTAGCAACGTTATGGACTTTTTCATTGCGACTCAATTGCGAGGATTTCTTTATGGCTGGTAATCACTTTAAGGGCAGCGATAGCGGCCGTCCTGCAGTTCCGCCGCGTCCGAACGGGGCTGGTAAGGCCGGCACGCCGGGCGGCGCTGGGCAGGGCGGTTCCGGTAAGCGCGTGTCCCCGGGCGAGACGGCGATGTTTACCGCTCTGTACGAGCAGTCTCAAAAGGCAAAAAAGACCGGCCGTGCAAGAGGGAATGTCTTTGCGGGCGGTGCAACCTCCACGTCGCAGCCGAGCGGGGCCCCTTCGATACCTGCGAACAACGCAGGTGCTGCCAACGCCGCGAATATCGCCGGCAACGTTAATGCCGGCAAGGCCGCCAACAATACTCCCTCTGCCGGTGGCGCGGGGCTTACGGGTAACCTTGGCACGATTTACACCGGCGCCTCCGAGACTGGCACGTTCGCCCGCCTGGATGATAGCGGTGCCGAGTTTGCGGGCTCGGGTTCCAAGGAAGATTATTACGATTTTGGCTTGAACTACGGTAGCGACGCTTCGTCGAGTTCGACCTCTGACGGTCTGGTCCGTCATCGCCATCGCAAGGGCGAGCGCAAAAAGCGTCACACTGGCGCCATTATTGCCTCTGTAGTCGCGGTGCTTCTCGTTGCGCTTGGCGCAAGCGGCTTTATGCTGCTTAACTCGGCAAAGACCGTAAAGAGCGAAGCGAAGGAGGCTGTCGAGATCGTCGGTGGCCTTAAGGACAAGGTCACGTCGGGCGATTTTTCGACGCTGCCTGACGACGCGAAGAAGATTGATGAGCTCTTCGACAGCATGAAGGCGGAGACCTCGAGCCCGCTGTGGACGGCGGCTTCGTTTATCCCGGTGTATGGCGGCGACATCAATGCTGCACGCACCATGATCGACGCCCTGTCCGATGTCTCGAGCAATGCGCTGGTTCCCATGGCCGATAACCTTTCGCAGGCCACGCCCGGCAAGTTGTTCCAGGATGGGACTATCAACGTGTCCGCGCTGCAGGCGGTCGCCGATTCGCTCTCCGATAGCTCGAAGGTGTTCAAGAGCGCCAACGAGAAGATCCAGGGCATTGGCGATACTCATATTTCCCAGGTGACCGAGCTGGTCGATAAGGCCAAGGACGGCTTTGCCACCCTCAACGGCGCGGTTGACGCGGCGGAGAAGGTCGCCCCCGTCCTTCCCCAGATGCTCGGCGCCAACGGCCAGACGCGTCATTATCTTGTGCTCGCGATGAGCAATGTCGAGATCCGCGCCTGTGGCGGTTTTCCCGGTTCTCGCGGCGTGATGTCGGTGACTGATGGTAAGCTCGAACTGGGCGATTTTGTCAAAGTCGACATGATGAAAGAGCCTTTGAGCCCGCTTCCCATCACCGATGAAGAAGCAAACTTGTTCACGACCGGATGGGGCCTGACCGGATTCAACACGCTCGGATACACGATGGGTGACGTTACGATGACGCCCGATTATCCGCGTGCGGCTCAGCTTGCCAGCGATATGCAGAAGGCCATTGTCGGAGATGACATCGACGGCGTATTTGCAGTCGATCCGGTATTTTTGCAGTATATGCTCGGCATTGTAGGCGGCACACAGCTTCCTGACGGTACCGTCGTTGATGGAAGCAACGCTGCAAAGGTGCTGCTGCACGATATTTATTGGAATTACCCGGTAGAGGAACAGGACGCCATTTTTGCGGCGGTTGCCGGATCGGCTTTTAACAAGATCGTGGACGAACTGGGCTCCAGCGATATTGCTAAGATTGCTGCCGCCATCGAAAAGGGCGCTTCCGAGGGTCGCATCCTCATGTATTCGAGAAACGATGACGAGGAAAAGGCCGCGAAGGCTCTTGGAATATCGGGCGCCCTCCAAACCGATACGTCGGAGGCTCCGATCTTGGGCGTCTATGTGAACAACTACAGCTATTCAAAGATGGATTGGTTCCTCGACAAGCGAGTCACCATCGATTCTTCGGTTGAAAATGCCGATGGCTCGACGACGTATCGAGTGACCACCACGCTCAAGAACACGATGACCCCTCAGGAGAAGGCCGAGATGCCTGGTTATTTTCAGGGCCATAACGGCATTAGCCAGGATATTGATGATGAGGTGCTGAGGCTTTATCTCTATGCTCCTGCGGGAGGCAGCATTTCGGACATTAAGACTTCGGGCTCCGGTTCTATCGAGATGAACGAAGCGACGCACGATGGCTTGAAGGTTGCATGGGGCGGTGTCCACATGCTTCTTGGACAAGACATAAAGGTCGAGTACACGGTCACGACTTCGAAGGACTCTGGGCACAAAGAGCTTAAGGTTCGTACCACGCCAACCGCTCAAACGTTCGAACAGGATAAGTAAGATATGAAGTACTTTGGCACCGACGGCTTTCGCGGTGAGGCTAACGTTGGGCTGACGGTAGAGCACGCTTATAAGATTGGCCGTTTTGTGGGCTGGTATTACGGCGCCAACCGCGAGCGCAAGGCGCGCGTCATCGTGGGTAAGGACACGCGTCGCTCGAGTTATATGTTCGAGGCGGCGCTGGTGAGTGGCCTGGTCGCGAGCGGTGCGGACGCCTATATGCTGCACGTGATCCCCACGCCGGGCGTAGCGCATCAGACCGTGGAAGGCTGCTTCGATTGCGGCATCATGATCAGCGCGAGCCACAACCCGTTTTGCGATAACGGCATTAAGCTCGTCAATAGCGACGGTTTTAAGATGGACGAGGACGTACTGGAGCTCATCGAGGACTACGTCGATGGCAAGAGCGAGGTGCCGCTGGCCACGGGCAACCACATCGGCGCCACGGTGGACTACATGCAGGGCCGCAACCGCTACATTGCCTCGCTCATCGCCAGCGCGAACTTTTCGCTGCAGGGCGTCAAGATCGGCATCGACTGCGCCAACGGCTCGGCGTCCTCGGTGGCCAAGCCGGTGTTCGACGCGCTGGGCGCCGACGTGCGCGTGATCAATGCCGCGCCTGATGGTTTTAACATCAACGTCGACTGCGGCTCCACGCATATGGAGCGTCTGCAGCGCCACGTGGTGGAGCAGGGCCTGGACGTGGGCTTTGCCTACGACGGCGATGCCGACCGCTGCCTGGCCGTGGACGAGCGCGGCCGCGTGGTCGATGGCGACCAGATCCTGTACGTGTGCGGCGTGTACCTGAACAAGCACGGTCGCCTTTCTGGCGGTACCGTGGTTCCGACGATTGCCAGCAACTTTGGCCTGATCAAGTCGTTGGAGCTTGCCGGCCTAAGTGCCGTGACCAGCGGTGTGGGCGACCGTCACGTGTATGCCAAGATGCGCGAGGGCGGTTACAGCCTGGGCGGCGAACAGACGGGCCACACGATCTTTGGCGATATCGAGCGCACGGGCGACGGCATTATGACCTCGCTGCGCGTGATGGAAGTGATCCGCGCCGAGCGCGAGACGCTCTCGCAGCTCACGGCTCCGTGCAAGCTGCTACCGCAGGCGCAGGTGGCCGTGCGCGTGGCGGACAAGGACGCCGCGCTCGAGAACATGGGCGTGCAGAACGCCATCGCCGAGGCCGAGGCTGCACTGGCAGGCGAGGGCCGT
Organism: uncultured bacterium; assembly: GCA_905215065.1. GTDB lineage: Bacteria > Actinomycetota > Coriobacteriia > Coriobacteriales > Coriobacteriaceae > Collinsella. Next base: position 24,363 of record CAJMOF010000014.1, read on the forward strand.
GTGCTCGTACGCAAGAGCGGAACCGAGTCGGTTATCCGCGTGCTGGCCGAGGCGCCCGACCAAGCATCCGCCGATGCCGCCATGAAGCGCATCGCCAACGCACTCGAGGCTCTGTAGTTACGCGGTTTTACCAAACTGCGTAACTGCTCGACGCTGCAAACGCCCCTAAGCGGCAATCTGACGTTCAATTTCAAGGGCGCGACCAGAAGGTCAGCGCCCTTTCATTTCACGTCACCTTGCTCGCTTAGGGTCGTTTTCGCTGACGTTGCCAAGACATTGGCGTCAACATGGTTGGCGATGGCGATGGCGTGCTGGTCAATCTTTACAGCTCGTACAGCGTGGTGAACTTGTCCTGCAGGTAGCTGCAGTAGTAGCGGGCGTCAAAGTCCATGCCGCAGGCGCCCTTGATGAGTTCCGGCGCGTCCTTGGCGCGGCCCCACTGCCAAATGTGCTCGCCCAGCCAGGCACGGACGGGTGCCAAGTCGCCGCTCGCGCAGGCACCGGTAAGGTCGACGCCGTCGCGGCACATGGCCGGCACAAACATGGCGTCGTAGGCGCTACCCAGCGCATACGTGGGGAAGTAGCCAAACGAGCCGCCGCTCCAGTGCGTATCCTGCAGACAGCCGCGCGTGTCGTCAGGAACGGGAATGCCCAGGTATTCGTCCATAAAGCGGTTCCAAAGCGCGGGGATATCCTTGGCCGTGGCCTCGCCGGCAAACAGCATACGCTCGATCTGGTAGCGCACCATAATATGCAGCGGGTAGGTGAGCTCGTCGGCCTCGGTGCGGATCAACGATGGCTGCGCGATGTTCACGGCGCGGTAGAGCGTGTCCTCGTCAACGTCGCCGTAGACCTCGGGCGCGTGGCGGCGCAGTACCTCAAGCAGCGGGCCCATAAAGGCGCGGCTGCGGCCCACGGTGTTCTCGAAAAAGCGGCTCTGGCTCTCGTGGATGCCCATGGAGGTGCCACCTTCAAGACAGGTGCGCGCATAGGCAGGATTGACGCCCAGCTCGTACATGGCGTGGCCCGCCTCGTGGATGATGCTGTAGACGTTGGAGATGCAGTCGTCCTCGTAGATGTGCGTCGCGATGCGCGCGTCGCCCACGGCAAAGCCCTCGCTAAACGGGTGCTCGGTAAAGGCAAGCGTGGTGTCGTTCAGGTCCAGGCCGACGAGCTTCATAAGGTCGAAGCTCATGGCGCGCTGGGCGGCCTCGGGCACGCGGGCGTGCAAAAAGTCGGCAGCGGGCTGCTGGCCGCGCTCGCCGATGGCGTGCACGAGCGGCACGACCGTCGCCTTGACCTCATCGCAAAACGCGTCGAAGCTCTTGGTGGAAAGGCCGCGCTCGTACTGGTCGAGCCAAACGTCGTATGGGTCGCGCTTGGGGTCCATGAGCTCGGCCTGATGCTTAAGTTGGGCGACGATTCTATCCACATAGGGCTCAAAACTCGCCCAGTCATTGGCCGTCTTGGCCTTGTGCCACACGGCGTCGGCCTCGCAGGTGAGCCTGGTCCAGGCCTCGGCCTCCTCGGTGGGGATGGCGCTTGCCTCGCGCTGGTCGCGGCCGAGCACGCGGATCTCGTCGAGCAGCTGCGGGTCGTCGATCTTGCCGCCGGCGACGGTCTCGCGTGCCAGCGAGCGCACGAGTTCAACGGACTTCTCACTGGTCAGGAGCTTATGGTGCTCGCCGGCAAGGGTGCCCATGGCATCGGCGCGCGCTGCGGCGCCGTTGGCGGGGGCAATGGTCGCGCCGTCAAACTCGGCAATCTTGAGCAGGTACTCGCGAGTCCACAGCTTGCCCTCGAGCTTACGGAATTTTTTGACGGCCTTATCGACCTTCATGCCTTTGGGCATCTTGCCCGCTGCGGGCTTGGCCTTCTTATCGAGTTTCTTTCCCATACCATATCCTTGATCTCGTGAGCCGAGCGCTTCGGGTGGGCGCGCGGCCAGTTTGCACAGCTACCTGCCTTGTACCCAGCACGAACAAAACGGAACGCGGCGATACGCCCACACAATGTGGTATCCTGTAGCCCAATGCGTTGACGGAGAGGGTTTTGCCCGCCGCGTCGCCGGCAAGAGAGGGAAGGTCATGGGCTGCAAGCCTTCCTGCGGTGACAAGGGCCAAGCGTTCACTCCCGAGCAGCGACCTCAACGGGCACGCGGCCAGCGGCGGCGATGTCCCCAGTAGGGAAGCCGTGAGCCTCGCGATAAGGGGCGCAGAGTGGGCACGGCGGGCTAGACATCCGCCGCGTCAAACAAGGTGGTACCGCGGAATTCAACCGTCCTTGGGCAATGTACATGCCCGAGGGCGGTTTTTTGTTACCGAACCGGGCCGCGTTTTCACAACGCCAGGCGGCGGCAGTCGTCCCGGCGAGCGGGGAGCGCGAGAGACGAAAGGGAAGACATGAGTCTGATTGATGATCTGGTCAAACTCGAGGAAGAGGCCAAGGAGCTCGTCGCAGGCGCCGACGACGCAGCCAAGCTCGAGGCTGCGCGCGTTGAGCTGCTCGGCCGCAAGGGCCGCATCACCGGCCTGATGCGCATGATGGGCAAGCTCGCCCCCGAGGATCGTCCCGTGATGGGCAAGCGCGCCAACGAGATGCGCCAGCTGATTGAGGGCATGCTCGACGAGCGCAACACCGAGATGAAGGCCGCCGCCCTCAAGCGCGCACTGGAGCACGACGCCGTCGACATCACGCTGCCGGGCATCCGTCCGCAGATCGGCCATCAGCACCTGATCAAGCAGATTATCGAGGAGGCCGAGGACATCTTCTGCGGCATCGGCTACACCGTCGAGTCCGGCCCCATGGTCGACACCTCCTACTACAACTTCACCGCGCTCAACGCCCCCATGGATCACCCGAGCCGCTCGGCCCGCGATACCTTCTACGTGGTCGACAACAACCCCGGCAGCGTCGCGCACCCCGAGGCTCACGCCCACGGCGAGTCCGACGTGCTGCTGCGCACCCAGACTTCGGGCGTGCAGATCCACACTATGGAGTCGCAGAAGCCGCCCATCTACATGATCTGCCCGGGCACCGTCTATCGTCCCGACACGGCCGACGCCTGCCACCTGCCGCAGTTCAACCAGATCGAGGGCCTGGTCGTTGACGAGGGCATCACCTTTGGCGACCTTAAGGGCACGCTCGACTACTTTGTTAAGTGCATGTTTGGCGAGGATCGCAAGACGCGTTACCGCCCGCACTTCTTCCCCTTCACCGAGCCCAGCTGTGAGGTGGACGTGAGCTGCCACGTCTGCGGCGGCAAGGGCTGCAACTTCTGCAAGCACAGCGGTTGGATCGAGATCCTGGGCTGCGGCATGGTCGACCCCAACGTCCTGATCAACTGCGGCATCGACCCCGAGAAGTACACCGGCTTCGCCTTTGGCATTGGCGCCGAGCGCGTCGCGGCCCTGCGCTACGACCTGCCCGACCTGCGAACGCTGATGACGGGCGATATGCGCTTCTTAAATCAGTTCTAGCCCCGGCGGCTTTCCCAAGCACCGCACCTTGCCTTTCAATCGTCGGTTGCGTACCTAAGTACGCGGCCCTCCTCTTTCAAGGCAATCTGCGGCACTTGGAAAACCCGTCTCCGTTGCAGTTTTCCGGCTCAAAGCCGCATTTATGAAAGGAGACCAGTTAGATGCGCGTTTCTTACGACTGGCTCAAGACCATGATCGATATTCCGGAGGATCCCAAGACCCTTTCGGACGAATATATCCGTACCGGTACCGAGGTCGAGGCGATCGACACTGTGGGCGAGTCCTTCGACCACGTGGTGACCGCCAAGGTGCTCACCAAGACCCCTCACCCCGATAGCGACCACATGTATGTGTGCTCGGTCGACGTGGGTGACAAGAACCTCGACGCCGACGGCAACCCCGCTCCGCTGCAGATTGTCTGCGGCGCGCAGAACTTCGAGGCCGGCGACCACATCGTCACGGCCATGATCGGCGCCGTGCTTCCCGGCGACGTCAAGATCAAGAAGAGCAAGCTTCGCGGCGTCGTGTCCATGGGCATGAACTGCTCCGCGCGCGAGCTCGGCCTGGGCGGCGACCACTCCGGCATCATGATCCTGCCCGAGGATACGCCCTGCGGCATGCCGTTTGCCGAGTACGTGGGCTCGAGCGACACCGTGCTCGACTGCGAGATCACGCCCAACCGTCCCGACTGCCTGTCCATGATCGGCATGGCCCGCGAGACCGGCGCCATCTTCGACCGCGATTTCCACGTTGAGCTGCCTGCCATCAAGGCCGAGACCGGCCGCGCGACCGACGACGAGCTTTCCGTCGAGATCGCCGACGAGGGTCTGTGCGACCGCTACGTCGCCCGCATCGTGCGTAACGTGAAGGTCGGTCCGTCGCCCGACTGGATGGTCAAGCGCCTCAACGCCCTGGGCGTGCGCCCGCACAACAACATCGTCGACATCACCAACTACGTGATGATGCTCACCGGTCAGCCTCTGCACGCCTTTGACCTGGACACCTTTGCCGAGCGCGAGGGCAGGCGTCGCGTGGTGGTTCGCGCCGCCCAGCAAGATGAGAAGTTCACGACGCTCGACGGCGAAGAACGCACGCTCGACGCCGGCATGGGTCTCATCACCGACGGCGAGCGCCCCGTGGCGCTGGCCGGCGTTATGGGCGGCATGGATTCCGAGATCGAGGACGACACCGTCGACGTGATGGTCGAGAGCGCCTGCTTCAACGCCGGTCGCACCTCGCACACCAGCCGTGATCTGTCGCTGATCTCCGACGCCTCCATTCGCTTTGAGCGCCAGGTCGACGAGACCGGCTGCGTGGATGTCGCCAACGTTACCTGTGCGCTCATCGAGGAGATCGCCGGCGGCGAGGTTGCTCCCGGCTATGTTGACGTTTTCCCCGCGCCCAAGACCATCGACAGCATCAAGCTGCGCCTGGCCCGCGTGCATGCCATCTGCGGTGCCGACATCGAGCCCGACTTTATCGAGCGTTCGCTCACCCGTCTGGGCTGCACCGTCGAGCGCGACGGCGAGGACTTTATGGTCACCCCGCCGAGCTTCCGTCCCGACCTGCCGCGCGAGATCGACCTAATCGAGGAGGTTCTGCGCCTGTGGGGCATGGGCCGCGTGACGGCGACCATCCCGGCTGCCAAGAACCATATTGGCGGTCTGACCCGCGAGCAGAAGCTCACCCGTAAGGTCGGTGAGATCCTGCGCGCCTGCGGTCTCAACGAGACCACGACTTTTGGCTTTGCCGCCCCGGGCGACCTGGAGAAGATCGGTATGTCCACCGAGGGCCGCGGTTGCCCCGTGGTGCTCATGAACCCGCTGGTAGCCGAGCAGACTGAGATGCGTCGTTCGCTGCTGCCGGGCCTGCTGCAGTCCGTGGCCTACAACGAGGCACACGGTACGCCCAACGTGCACCTGTACGAGGTCGGCAGCCTGTTCCATGGCCGCGAGAATGCCAGCCTGCCCAAGGAGACCAAGTCCGTGGCGGGCGTGCTCTCGGGCCAGTGGAGCGAGCAGTCCTGGAACATGAAGTACCGCAAGCTACGCTTCTTCTTTGGCAAGGGCATTGTCGAGGAGCTGCTCGCCCAGCTGCGCATCGAGAAGGTTCGCTTCCGTCCCGTCGAGGGCGAGGGCTACGCTTTCTTGCAGCCGGGTCGTGCGGCCGAGGTTCTGTCCGGCGGTACCGTGCTGGGCTGGGTCGGCGAGATTCACCCCGAGGCGCGCGAGGCGATGGGCATCGATGAGGTCGTCGTTGCCTTTGAGCTCGATCTGGACAAGCTGATCAAGGGCGCCCGCAATCAGGAGAACTACCGCGAGTTCTCGCAGTACCCGGCTGTTGAGCATGACCTTGCTATCGTGGTCGACAACGCTGTGACCTGCGAGGATCTTGAGCGCCGTATTACCAGCGCCGGCGGCAAGCTGCTCGAGGGCGTACGCCTGTTCGACGTCTACCGCGATCCCATCCGCATCGGAGCGGGCAAGAAGTCCATGGCCTTTGCGCTTACGTATCGCTCCGACGACCACACGCTTACCAGCGAAGAGGTCGAGAAGGCGCACCAGAAGATCATCACCAAGGTGTGCAAGGGCGTAAACGGCGAGGTCCGCTCGTAATCTTTGCCGTTCGGAACCCGCCCCCTGCGGGGTTTTCACGGCAACGACCTCGCCGCTTTGCGGCTGCGGGATGTTGCCTTAGAAAACCCCTCTCGGGGGCGGGTTCCTGCGTTAACCTTGTTGCGAGCGGACCGCACCTTCTTCCGGGTGACCGGAAAGTTGGGAGTGCATGGGCCTTTATTGGGCGGTGCGTGGACCTGGGTTAATAACGTACGTATTGCAAGGGCGTGCTGCGTTGTGGGCGGTGCGCCTTTTTGTTAGTATGCAGAGTCGGTGTTACGGATTGTTGGAAACGTAACACGCAACGTTCTGATTGAGAGGGCTCATGCATATTCCCGATAATTATCTGTCCCCGCAGACCGATGCCGTTATGGCGGTGGCGATGGTGCCCGTATGGGTTCACTGCATCAAGAAAGTGCGCGTCACGCTCGATCGCGAGCATATGGCCTTTCTGGGTATTTGCGCCGCATTCTCCTTCTTGCTCATGATGTTTAACGTTCCGCTGCCCGGTGGCACCACGGGTCACGCCGTTGGTGGTGCGCTCATCGCACTGCTGTTGGGTCCCGAGGCCGCTGCCATCGCGGTTTCGGTCGCGCTGGCGCTGCAGGCGCTGCTGTTTGGCGACGGCGGCATCCTGTCCTTTGGCGCCAACTGCTTTAACATGGCTTTCGTGCTGCCGTTTGCCGCTGCTATCGTGTTCCGTGCGCTCAACAGCCGTTTGCACGACAAGAGCTGGGGCACCTCGGTTTCGGCCATCGTAAGCGGCTGGGTCGGCCTGTGCCTGGCGGCCCTGTGCGCGGCGGTCGAGTTTGGTATTCAGCCCATGCTCTTTACTAACGCTTCGGGCGCGCCGCTGTACTGCCCCTTCCCGCTGTCCATTGCCATTCCGGCCATGATGATTCCGCATATGTTGGTTGCCGGCGTGGTCGAGGGCGTGGCGACTGCCGCGATCTACGGCTTTATCAAGAAGACGGCGCCGAGCGTTATCGTCGGGCCCGAGGCCGTCGATGGCCAGCTTGCTGCCGAGGGTACAACCGCCAAGAAGACCTCGCTGGTCCCCACGCTCATCCTGGTCGCCGTGCTTGTTGTGGCCACGCCGCTGGGCCTGCTGGCCACGGGTGACGCATGGGGCGAGTGGGACGCCGAGGGCGCCGCGACTGCCGTTCAGGAGGCTGGTGACGACAGTCTGCAGGCTTCAGTCGGCCTCGACACCCCGACCTTTGCCGATGCCCTGCCCACGGGCGATTATCTGCAGGCCTATTCCGAGGAACAGGGCCTTGGCTTTGCCGGCCAGGCTGCGATGTATATTCTTTCGGGCGTGATTGGCGTGGCGGTGCTCACCATCGCATTCCGCCTGGTCTCGCTGACGGTCAAGGAAAGCGGTGCTCATGGCAATAGCCGAGCTGCCTAGCTGGCTTGCGGTCGAGCAGCGTTACGAGCCCGCGGGGGCTCGGCATCGTGTAATGCAAAAGAATGTCCTGCACCTGGCGAGCCTGCTTGAGCGGGTTCGCCTGGGTGGAGGCGCGCACGAGGGCGGGTCGATGGTCGACCGCGCCCTTTCTTGCGTTTCGGCTCCGGTGCGCCTGGTGGGGATGTTCGTCTGCGTTCTGTGCGTGTGCCTGACGCAAGGCCCGCTGTATCTGATGTTGATGGCGGCTATCGCGCTGGTGCTCGTTGCCGTGCGCCCCGTACGCGGGCTGCGGGCAACCTTTGTGCCGGCACTTGGCGCTGCGGGGCTCGCGGTGGTTTTGGCACTGCCTGCCCTGTTGCTGGGCGCTTCCGCTACGGGCGCCATGCTCAAAATTGCGCTCAAGACGTTCATTAATGTGTCGCTTGTGTTGGGCGTTTCATGGACGCTTACCTGGAGCCGCATGTCGGCGGCGCTCAAGACGCTGCATCTGCCCGACGAGGTCATCTTTACGTTTGATATGGCGCTCAAGCATATCGAGGTGCTGGGACGCACGGCGCACGATCTGACCGAATCGGTCATGCTGCGCAGTGTGGGTCGCGCGCCTGAGGGGTTTTCGCGCACCGACTCGGTTGCGGGTATCATGGGCATGACGTTTATCAAGGCGATGGAATGTAGCCACGCGATGGACGAGGCTATGCTCTGCCGCGGCTTTGCCGGTGCGTACCCGGCGCCCGGGCGGAGCGGCTTTGGCTGGCGCGATGCGGTTTATGCGGCCGTCGTGGTGCTGCTCGCCGTGTTGTGCGTGGTGCTGTAGCGCGGGCGGCCGAGCCGTCGATGTGGATAGGGAAGGGCGACGTTTTGGCAAACGATACGAATGGCGTGATGGGCGCGAGCGGTGCTACTGGCGCCAAGAGCGTGCCGCTCATCGAGTTTCGCGACGTGGTGTTCTCCTATGCGGGGCATACGGTTGTCGATGGTGTGTCGCTGCAGGTCGATCGTGGTGAACTCGTTGCCCTACTCGGTCCCAACGGCTGCGGTAAGACGACGATTATGCGCCTTATCAACGGTCTTGAACTAGCGGACGCGGGTGCGTACCTGTTTGACGGGCACGTGATCGATGCGGCATATCTCAAGGATTCCGCAGCCGCTCAGCGTTTTCATCAGCGCGTGGGCTTTGTGTTCCAGAATGCCGATGCGCAGCTCTTTTGCGCTACGGTGGGCGAGGAGGTCGCGTTTGGTCCCGCGCAGATGGGGCTGCCGGCAGACGAGCTCAAGCGCCGCGTGCGCGATGCCATGGAGCTGTTCCAGGTTGCCGATCTGGTCGATGCCTCGCCCTATCAGCTTTCGGGCGGGCAAAAGAAGCGCGTTGCGCTGGCTGCGGTGGTGTCGATGAACCCCGATATCCTAGTGCTCGATGAGCCCACCAACGGGCTCGATGAGGACTCGTGCGACATCGTAGTCAACTTTTTGCTGGCCTACGTTGCTGCCGGTAAGACGGTTTTGATGAGTACGCACCATCAAGATTTGGTGCGCCGCCTGGAGGCCCGTGCCATCTATATCGATCGATATCACCATGTGGTCGAGGCGCCCGTGCCGTCGTATGGAACCGAAAGCGGTGCTGCGGAATAGTTGCTGCGTAGGGTATGTATGGCCGCCTGTGCGACTCTGCCGTGATGGTATAGTTAACCAGGTTTTATGGGGGTGGCTATGCCAAGTTGGAACATTCATATCGCTCAAACGGAGCGCTTGCTGGCACGTGCTAGCGTGCTTGCCGATAGCGTGCGCGACCGCAATGCCTTTTTGTTTGGCTGCGTGATTCCGGATATCTTCGTGGGCTATATGGTCCCTGGCATCGCCGATCCCATTCCGTATCGCATTACGCACTTTGCAAAGCCCGAGCCTATCCCTAAGCCGCGCGAGCACGAGTTCTGGGATACCTATGTGGCGCCGCTGCTTAAAGGCGCACCCGCGGGCGAACCTGCTGAGGCTACCTCGATTGTCGAGGAGCGCGAGCGACTGAACCGCGTGCACTATCCTCAGCGCTACAGGGATGCCGAGCCGGTTGTCGGTCCCGGCGCCTGTGAGTTCTCGCTTGCGTCCGAAGATGTGGCGCAGTCGCTGCTCGATTTAACGCTGGGCGTCTGGTCGCATCTGGTGGCCGACACGGTATGGAACACGCGTGTGAACCAGTATCTGGAAGCACACGACGGCAAGCCGTGCGAGGAATTCCGCATTAAAAAGCAAGGTGACTTTGACTGGTTTGGCAAGACGCTGGGCATTGTTTCGATTCCGCGTGCGACCGATCGCCTCTATACCGCTGCGACGCGTTTTGGGCAGTATCCCATCCATAAAGAATATGTGCTCAAGACTATCGGCGTCATGCACGAGATTGTACGCGAAAACCCCGGCGAGCCCGATCATCCGCCGTATCGCCTGCTAACCGAGGAGTTTTTCGATGCAACGTTTACCGAGGTCATCGAGCTAACCGAGGCGGGATTTGCGGCTCGCGTTGCTGCTTCTGACGTTCCCGCAGTCCCCCTGATCGCTAGCTGCTAGCCGGCCGGCTTAACGGTGAACAGTTCATCCCAATTGACCAACAGCTCCCGTCGCAGGGCATCTTCGGTGGTACGCTCGACATCGGAAAGGTTCGCGACTGAACACAAATCGATGATGCGGCATACGAAGACGGTCTAAAAAAGGGCCCGGAAGGCAAAGCCTTCCGGGCCCTTTTTCTGTGCAAATCTGCTTGCAAGTACGATTTAGCGGACCTGAGCGACGTAAGCGACGTTGGTCGAGGAGACCTTGTCCTCGAGCTGAACACTCATGCGGGGATCGCCGGCGGTAGCGACGGTCAGGTCGCCGGCCTCGACGTAGCCGAGCTCCTTAGCGGTCTCAATCGCCTTGACGATCGTGCCGTTGACGGTACCCTGGGTTATCTCGGCCTGGTGCGGGATAACGCCCCAGTACATGATCATCTGCTGGACGGCCCACTCGTGGCGGGAGAACGCGCAGATCGGCATGTTGGGACGGAAGTGCGAGATCAGGCGTGCGGTACGACCGGTGGTCGTCGGCACGGTGATGCACTTGGCGCCAACGGTGGTGGCCATGTTCACAGCGGACATACCCACAACGTTGTTGACGACGCGGGTGCCGTGAGCATCGGCCGGAACCTCGAGCGGAGCGTGGGCCGGGAGGTACTTCTCGGTCTCGAGAGCAATGCTGGCCTGCATCTTGACGGCCTCGACCGGGTACTTACCGGCAGCGGACTCGCCAGAGAGCATAACGGCGTCGGTGCCGTCGTAGATGGCGTTAGCAACGTCGGCAACCTCGGCGCGCGTCGGGCGCGGGTTCTGCTGCATGGAGTCGAGCATCTGCGTAGCAGTGATGACGGGCTTGTAGGCCGCGTTGCACTTGGCGATGATCTCCTTCTGGATGTGGGGAACGAGCTCGGGCTTGATCTCGATGCCCAGGTCGCCACGGGCGACCATGATGCCGTCGGAAGCCTCGAGGATCTCGTCGAAGTTCTCGACGCCCAGGGCGCACTCGATCTTCGGGAAGATCGTCACGTGCTCGCCACCGTTCTCGCGGCAAAGCTTGCGGATGCCGCGGACGGACTCGCCGTCACGGATGAAGGAAGCGGCGATGTAGTCGATGTTCTCGGTCAGGCCAAAGAGGATGTCCTGACGATCGCGCTCGGTGATAGCGGGCAGCGAGATGTTGACGTTGGGCATGTTGACGCCCTTGCGCTCGCCGATCAGGCCGTCGTTCTTAACGACGCAGGTCATGTCCTGGCCGCTGACGGACTCGACCTCGAGGGCAACCAGGCCGTCATCGATCAGGATAAGGGAGCCCTTCTCGACCTCGGAGGGCAGAGCCAGGTAGTCGAGGGAGATGTGCTCAGAGGTGCCGTGGAAATCCTCGGACGTGGGCTGAGCGGTGACGACGATTTTATCGCCGGTCTTGACGGCAACCTTCTTGCCGTCGACCAGAAGGCCGGTGCGGACCTCGGGGCCCTTGGTGTCGAGCAGGATGCCGACGGGCAGACCGAGCTCCTTGGAAATACGGCGGACGCGCTCGATGCGACCGTGGTGCTCGTCGTAGGAGCCGTGCGAGAAGTTAAAACGGGCGACGTTCATGCCCGCCTTGATCATCTCGCGGATGGTCTCGTCGCTATCGCAGGCGGGACCCATGGTGCATACAATCTTAGTGCGCTTGTACATTCAGACCTCCATCTGACATCGTCTTGCGCTGATAGATAAACCATAAGAAATAAAACCGTGTTGATTATAACGAAATGCTGACCGAATACCCCATAAAATCGACCGTATGCCGAATTAGAAGTTCATTTTTTGCGGAAAAACGGTATATGCAAAAACTTTACCAACCGTTCTAACCGCTGCTATCTGGGCGATATTTTAGTTCGATGATGCGCCGAAGAAAAAACGTTTTATCAATCTTGAGCATCACACCGTCTGCACCGTTGCGTCTGTGCCGTGTTTCCAGATGGAATGTTTTGGCTAGACGCGTCGCTTTGGGGTACCATAGCTCCACTATCAACTGCCGCTCAGCACGGCAGCCTTGATGAGCCCTTGCCCTTCTCCTGGGAATTATGATCGGGCATCAATCTGCTGAGTGGCCCGAATCCCAGGAGGGGACTCTATATGCAAAAGGAATACCTGTCCGCCGCGGCGGAGGTACTCAGCGACCAGGGCGTCGATGAGAACCTCGGCCTGAGCAACGACGAGGCGTCGTCGCGCCTTGCCAAGACAGGCCCTAACAAGCTCGAGGAAGCCGAGAAGACCCCGTTGTGGAAGCGCTTCTTTGAGCAGATGGCCGACCCCATGGTCATCATGCTGATCGTTGCCGCCGTCATCAGCGCGCTCACGGGCATGGTCAAGGGCGAGGCGGACTTTGCCGATGTCGCCATCATCATGTTCGTCGTTATCGTCAACTCGGTGCTGGGCGTGGTCCAGGAAGCCAAGAGCGAGGAGGCCCTCGAGGCCCTGCAGGAGATGAGTGCGGCGCAGTCCAAGGTGCTGCGCGACGGCAAGCTCGTGCACCTGCCGAGCGCCGAGCTCGTGCCTGGCGATGTGATCATGCTCGAGGCGGGCGACTCCGTCCCGGCCGACTGCCGCGTGCTCGAGAGCGCCACGATGAAGATCGAAGAGGCCGCGCTCACCGGCGAGTCCGTGCCCGTAGAGAAGCACGCCAACGTGATCGAGCTCGCTGCGGGCACCGATGACGTGCCGCTCGGCGACCGTAAGAACATGTGCTATATGGGCTCCACCGTCGTGTACGGCCGCGGTCGCGCCGTCGTGGTCGGCACCGGCATGAACACCGAGATGGGCAAGATCGCCGGCGCCCTGGCCGAGGCCAAGGAAGAGCTCACGCCGCTGCAGGTGAAGCTCGCCGAGCTCAGCCGCATCCTCACCATCATGGTTATCGTCATCTGCGTCGTCATCTTTGGCGTTGATATCATCCGCCACGGCGTGGGCAACGTTCTTACCGACCCGACTGCCCTGCTCGACACCTTTATGGTTGCCGTCTCGCTCGCCGTCGCCGCCATCCCCGAGGGCCTGGTTGCCGTCGTGACCATCGTCCTCTCGCTTGGCGTGACCAAGATGGCCAAGCGCCAGGCGATTATCCGCAAGCTCTCTGCTGTCGAGACCCTTGGCTGCACACAGACCATCTGCTCCGACAAGACCGGTACCCTTACCCAGAACAAGATGACCGTCGTCAAGCACGAGCTCGCTGCGCCCAAGGAGAAGTTCCTGGCCGGCATGGCGCTGTGCTCCGATGCTCAGTGGGACGAGGAGCTGGGCGAGGCCGTGGGTGAGCCGACTGAGTGTGCGCTCGTCAACGATGCCGGCAAGGCGGGCCTCACTGGCCTGACTGCCGAGCACCCGCGCGTGGGCGAGGCCCCGTTTGACTCGGGCCGCAAGATGATGTCCGTGGTCGTCGAGACCCTTGACGGCGAGTATGAGCAGTACACCAAGGGCGCGCCCGACGTGGTGATCGGCCTGTGCACCCATATCTACGAGGGCGATAAGGTCGTCCCCCTGACCGAGGAGCGCCGTGCCGAGCTCGTGGCCGCCAACAAGGCCATGGCCGACGAGGCCCTGCGCGTACTGGCGCTGGCAAGCCGCACCTACACCGAGGTTCCCGACGACTGCAGCCCCGCTGCGCTCGAGCATGACCTGGTCTTCTGTGGCCTGTCCGGCATGATCGACCCGGTCCGTCCCGAGGTGGCCGACGCTATCCACGAGGCGCACGACGCCGGTATCCGCACCGTCATGATCACGGGCGACCACATCGACACCGCCGTGGCCATCGCCAAGCAGCTGGGCATCGTCGCCGATCGCAGCCAGGCCATCACCGGTGCCGACCTCGATCGCATGAGCGACGAGGAGCTCGACGCGCACATCGAGGACTTTGGCGTGTACGCCCGCGTCCAGCCCGAGCACAAGACCCGCATCGTCGAGGCGTGGAAGTCGCGCGACCAGATTGTCGCCATGACGGGCGACGGCGTCAACGACGCCCCGTCCATCAAGCGCGCCGACATTGGCGTGGGCATGGGCATCACCGGCACCGACGTCACCAAGAACGTCGCCGACATGGTGCTCGCCGACGACAACTTCGCCACTATCATCGGCGCCTGCGAAGAGGGTCGCCGCATCTACGACAACATCCGCAAGGTCATCCAGTTCCTGCTTTCGGCCAACCTTGCCGAGGTGTTCTCGGTGTTTATCGCCACGCTCATCGGCTTTACCATCTTCCAGCCGGTGCAGCTGCTGTGGGTGAACCTGGTTACCGACTGCTTCCCCGCGCTCGCGTTGGGCATGGAGGATGCCGAGGGCAACATCATGAAGCGCAAGCCGCGCAACGCCAAGGACGGTGTCTTTGCCGGACATATGGGTCTGGACTGCGTGGTCCAGGGCCTAATCATCACCGTGCTGGTGCTGGCGAGCTTCTTTGTGGGCGTGTACTTTGACATGGGCTACATCCACATCGCCGATATGATCGCCGGCGCCGCCGACGAGGAAGGCGTGATGATGGCGTTCATCACGCTCAACATGGTCGAAATTTTCCACTGCTTCAATATGCGCAGCCGTCGCACGTCGCTGTTTAAGATGAAGAAGCAGAACAAGTGGCTGTGGGCCTCTGCCGCGCTGGCGCTGGTGCTGACGGTGATCGTGACCGTGCAGCCGACGCTTGCCGAGATGTTCTTTGGCCCCGTGACGCTCGAGCTCAAGGGCGTTGTCGCTGCCCTGGGTCTTGCCTTCCTGATCATTCCGCTGATGGAGATCTACAAGGCGATCATGCGCGCGGTCGAGAAGGAGTAAGTCGAAAGGCCATCCTTCCCACCGGCCCGACCGCCTGCGGGGTTTCTTCCTCGCTGGTCCTCGCGCTTCGCGCTGCGGGATCGCTCGGAAGAAACCCCTCCCGGCGGGCGGGCCTTCGGATAACCTCTCGGGACCATTGGCTGAGGGAAAGTTTGTGAGCTGGTCGGGCTTTGCCCGGCCAGCTCTTTTTGATTTAAAATACCTGCTCAGTTGTGATTTTTGGTGCTGGGAGGCGTTTGTGGCTAAGGCTAAGGCTAAGGCGAAGAAAAAGACGACGGGGGCGCGGGCTAAGCGTGATCGTCGTCGGAAGCTCGCGACCGAACCCCCTGCATCTGCTGAGGAGTTGCTGGCGAGTGTACCGGGGCTTGACGCGCTGCAGGATGTTCCGGCGTTTGATGACCTGCCGGTCGATGAAGCTCAGCAGGCTGCCTTTGATGATTTCTGCGCACATGCCGAGGAGCCCGAGCAGATGCAGCTTGGCGCCGTGGTGCGCTTGGATCGTGGGTTTCCGCTGGTGGCGACTGCCGACGATACCTTCCGCGCCGAGCATGCCGTGGGATTTGCCAAGTCGCGCGGTGGGGACGAGGTCCTGCTGCCTGCCGTGGGCGACCGTGTGGCGGTGCGCCGCGCTCCCGGGCACGATATGGGCGTGATTGAGTGCGTGCTGCCGCGCCGTACGAGCTTTGAGCGTTGGCGTGGCCGTGCCCGCGGTGAGCGCCAAGTGCTCTGCTCCAACGTTGACAGCGTGCTGATCGTGCAGGCGCTCGGCGCCGGCGAGGTGCTGCTCGATCGCGTGGCGCGCTCACTGGTGTTGGCGCTCGATTGCGATGCCGAGCCGGTGGTGGTGCTCACCAAGGCCGACCGCTGCGATGCCGAGGAGCTCGAGCGCGATCTGGACCGCGTGCGCCGCCTGGTGGGTCCGGACGTGCGCGTGATCGTGACGTCCTCTGCCGAGGGCCGCGGCCTGGACGAGGTCCGTGCCTGCGTGCCTGCCGGGAGCTGCGCCATGATTCTGGGCGAGTCGGGTGCCGGCAAGTCGACGCTGCTCAATGCGCTGCTGGGCCACGATACGTTGGCGACTGGCGGTGTGCGCGAACGCGACGACCAGGGCCGTCACACTACCGTCGCGCGCGTGATGGTGACGCTGCCGGGCGACGCCGGCGTGATCGCCGATGCCCCGGGCCTGCGCAGCCTACCGCTCGTGGGTCACGAGCGGGGTCTGGCGCGCGCCTTTCCCGAGATTGTCGAGGCATCGCGTGCGTGCCGGTTTGGCGATTGCACGCATACCCATGAGCCGGGTTGCGCCGTTCGCGAGGCCGAGGACGCCGGGCAGATCGACAGCCTGCGTCTGGAAACGTTCCAAAACCTGGCGTCATCCATGCGCGTGAGCGCTCAAATGCTCGATCCCGATGTCCATCTGTAATTGATTTTTCCTATGACAGCCGTCTCCCAACTGTTCGGGAGGCGGCTTTTTTGCTGCGGAAAAGCCTCGAAACATGCAGTTTGCTGACGTGCTGACCAAAACCTTGCCACGAGCTTGACGGGCTGGTCAGCTTTTGGTCAGCGATTGGTTTGACATCGAAAACCAAGATTGCGATTGCGCCGCTTTGCACTCTGGCCGCCCAGACAATGGTGGTACGGGCAT
Source organism: uncultured bacterium (assembly GCA_905215065.1). Lineage (GTDB taxonomy): Bacteria > Actinomycetota > Coriobacteriia > Coriobacteriales > Coriobacteriaceae > Collinsella. The sequence continues at coordinate 40,856 of CAJMOF010000014.1, forward strand.
TCGCCCGGCACTGCCATGAGAGGAGCGGCCGTGAACAAGAGCAAGCGCATCGCCATCAGTTTGGTCGCGGGCGTGCTCGCTGCTCTGCTCTGCATGGTTTACGGCTCGTCGATCCGCTCGCAAGCCGAACAGGTCCAGGCTGAGACCTTGGCCAAGTACGGTGGCGATCGCGTCGAGGTATGCGTCGCGGCGCGCGATATCGATGTGGGTGAGACCCTCGATGAGACCAATGTCATAACCCAGGAGTGGCTGACGAGTCTGCTGCCGCGTGACGCGGCGACCGAGCTACGCCAGGTGCGCGGCGACGTGACGACTTCGCGTATTCCCAAAAACGCCGTGATCTGCAATGTCTACACCAAGGCCGAGAGCCACATGCTCGAGGTGCCTAAGGGCAAGGTCGCCGTTTCGGTGGCGGTCGATGCCGAGCACTCGGTCGGCGGTGCTGCGGGCGTGGGCAGCTACGTGGACGTGTACGTGCAAAAAGACGGCGTAACCGATCGGCTGTGCGGCGCGTACGTGATCGATACCAGTGAGGATTCCGGTTCCACGCGCGAGGGCAAGATCGAATGGGTGACGCTGGCGGCTGACCCCGAAGACGTCAAGGAACTGCTGGGAGCCTCGGGCAAGGGAACGGTCAGCTTGACGATTCCCGCCACGGCGCGCGGCAAAAAGAGCGGAGGCGACGAGTGATGAAGGCGATCTGGCTTGCGTGCTGCGCGTGCGGCGATTACGGGCTGTTGCAGCGGGAAGTCGAGGGCCGTGATGTGGGTGCACAGGTGCTTCGCGTGGGTGACCTGGACGGGCTGGTTTCCATGGCGCGGGCGTTTCCGTCGCGCCGCGGGGCTGCCATCATCGCGGCGTCTCTGTTTGATACCGAAGATGTGCGCAAGACTGTTGCGCGCCTGACGGCCGAAGGCCGCGTGAGTCGCGTGGTCGTGTTGATAGAAGCGCTCGATCCGTCGGATATCGAGGGGCTGTTTCGCGCGGGGGCGACCGAGGTCATCGCTGCGCACAGTGTATGCGGCAACGGGCGCGCGGGCGAGGGAGCGGTTGATTCCGATCGGCACATGACGATTGAGCCCGATGCTTTTGTTGATAGGGAACCCGGGGCGCCTCGCGCTACAAGAGGCCCGCGTGTTGATGATTATGGAAAAGCGGAAGCCGAGCATGGTCGGCGCCCCCGGAACCCCCTTGTAGACGATGACGCTGGAGGGCCGGCGCAGCATGCTGGCGACTCCCCGGCTGTAGATATGGGATACGTGCACGGCGTGAATCTGGCGGATGAACTCGACGAAGTTGAGGGCTTTGCCGGGTGCGGCGAGTTGTCGCTAATGCAGCATGAGCAGATTGCGCAGAACGAGCCTGCCTCGCAGACCGAACAAGCTGCCATGCCGGCTTGGACGCAGCGTGTGGTTGCGGCGGGGGAGACGGGGGCGCTGCCACCGACGCCCGCCCCGCCGCCTCCGATGCCGCCGGCAGACGCTGCCGCTCCGCCGCATCGAGCTCCGGTCATCTGCGCTATTTCGGGTTCGGGCGGTTGCGGCAAGTCGACGATCGTTGCCACCATGGCACACACATCGTCGCTGTTGGGCTTGCGTGCCGCCGTGCTCGACCTGGACCTGATGTTTGGAAACCTTTACGACTTGTTAGGCGTCGATGCTCCGCGCGATATGGCGGCACTTATCGAGCCGTCGGCGGCGGGCACGCTCACCGAGCCGGATATCGTAGCCACATCGATGCGCGTGGCGCCGGGCGTTACGCTCTGGGGTCCCGTCGCGGCGCCCGAGCAAGCCGAGCTCATGGCGCGTCCGGTGGAGCTACTGCTTGATGTTCTGCGTCGCGAATCCGACGTGGTCTTTATCGATACCTCGGTCTTTTGGGGCGACGCCGTGGCGGCTGCGGTGGCGGCGAGCGACCGTTGCCTGGTCGTTGGCGATGCGGCGGTGTCGTCCGCGACATCGGCGTCGCGCGTCATCGAACTGGCAAGTCGAGTAGGTGTGCCGCGCACGCGCATGAGCGCCGTGTTCAACCGGTTCGGTGCGCGCGGGGCAGACGAGGACGTCGCCATGCGCTTTGAGATTGCCTGTGCGTTGAGCTCCAAGATTCGTATCGCCGATGGCGGGCAGGATCTCGCCGCGCTCATGGCGTTTGGGCGCGCTGACGAGGCGGTGGGGCAGACCAGTGCTTTTGCGACTAGCATGCGCGAGGCCACGCGCGAGATGCTCGTGGAACTGGGGTGCGCCGTCGGCCCTTGGAGCGATATGGTCGCCGACCGTGCAACGCGTACCGAACGCCCGCGTATCCGCCTTCCCTGGTTGCGCGAGGGTGATCAGCGATGAGCCTGCAAACGAGGATTAAGGCTGCCGGCGCTGCAGCGGCGGCAGCGCCTGTAGATGCGGGGCGTCGCCGCGCGGTGAAACGACGCACCAAGCGCGCCGTGATGGACCGCATGGGTTACGACGAAGTGGCGCGTATCAGCGCCTATATCGACCCGGCACTTGCCCGCTCGGAATTGCGTCCTGCGGTGGAGGCGGCGCTCAATGTTGAGGAGCCGACCGATCTCGCGACGCCCGAGCGCGAAACCATCATCGACGAGATTTTGGATGACGTGGTGGGCTTGGGGCCGTTGCAGCCGCTCATCGAGGACGACACCGTTACCGAGATCATGATCAACGGCTGTCGCTCGGCTTTCTTTGAACGCGGCGGCGTCTTGTACCCCATCGAGCATGCGTTTGAGGATGATGAGCAGATCCGTGTGCTTATCGACCGCATTATCTCGCCGCTCGGCCGTCGTATCGACGAGCGTAGCCCCATCGTCAACGCCCGCCTCAAGACGGGTTATCGCGTCAACGCGGTGATTCCACCCGTGGCGATCGACGGGCCAATCCTCACCATCCGAAAGTTCTCGGACCGTATCTGCTCGCTGGACGAGCTCGTGGGGTTGGGATCGCTGCCGCTTTGGTATGCGCAGCTGCTGTCGTGTGCGGTGTCGCTGCGACAAGACCTGGCGGTTGCGGGAGGCACGGGATCTGGTAAGACCACCCTGCTCAACGCGTTGTCATGTGAGATTTCCACCGGCGAGCGCATCGTGACGATCGAGGACTCTGCCGAGCTCAAGTTTGCGCATCATCCGCACGTGGTGCGCCTAGAGGCGCGCGAGGCTTCAATTGAGGGTGAGGGCGCGGTGACGATCCGCGACCTGGTGACTAATGCCCTGCGCATGCGCCCCGACCGCATCGTGGTGGGCGAGGTGCGCGGTGCCGAGTGCTGCGACATGTTGCAGGCCATGAACACGGGCCACGACGGATCGCTCACCACACTTCATGCGGGTTCAGAACAGGAGACCGTGGTGCGTTTGACGTTGCTTGCACGTTATGGGATCGATCTGCCGAGTGAGCTTATCGAGGAGCAGATTGCCATGGCACTCGACGGTATCGTGATGTCCGAGCGCCACGCCGATGGCAGGCGTTTTGTCTCCTCGTATTCGGGGGTGCGACGCGCCGCATCGGGCGGCGTAGAGCTCGAGCGCTATGTGACGTTCGATGCCGCCGAGCGCACCTGGACGCTTGACCGCGAGCCGCCGTTTATCGCAGAAGGCCTGCGGTCGGGGACGCTCACACAAGAGGAGGTGGACGAATGGAGATCGCTGTGCCCCTCGTCGTAGGGGGCTTGGCAGGGCTTTCTGTCGCGACGGCGTGCGGGGCGGAACCTCGTGTGCCGCAGGTACCGCCGGCGGAGCTGGCACGTCAGGCGCTCGAGACGGTGGCAGAGAAGCTGCCGCGTGAGCTGGTGAAAAACGATCTGCTGAAAAAGATCGCCCGTTCGTGGGCATCGCTGGCTCCGGCGCATCGCCTTGGCCTCGTGATCGAGGATGCTTCGGGATGTTTGGCGTTTCTGCTGCTATCGAGCGGTGTCTGCTGCGTTTTACTAACGATGGTGTCGTTATCGCCCCTCGGATTTGCCTTGGGACTTGTTGCTCCGTTTGCCGTTGGTGCCGCTCGGGATGGCTTTGAGAGCCGGCGCGAGCAACACGATGCAGAAGAGGCAATGCCCGAGGCGTTTACCGCACTTTCCATGTCGCTTGCCTCGGGACATTCGCTGGCCCAGGGCATGCGCTTTGTGGGCGCTCATGCGCAAGAGCCAGTGCATAACGAGTTTTTGCGGGTGGCGGCGGCGATCGATTGCGGCATCTCGGCGACCGACGCGCTCGATGACTTGCTCGTGCGTATCGACGCCCCCGGTCTTTCGCTTGTGACCTTGGCGCTTAAGGTGTCTCAGCGCACCGGCGCTCCGCTTGCCGACTTACTGTCCGAGGCGTCGAGCATGGTGGGGGAGCGCATTGAGCTCAAGCGCCGCCTGGATGTTAAGACGTCGCAGGCTCGCATGTCTGCGCATATGGTCGCGGCGATGCCGGCGGGCATGTGCGCGGTGTTGTCGCTGCTTTCGGCAGATTTTCGTCGCGGTCTTGCGACGCCTGCCGGCGCGGGCGCTGTGGTGCTGGGTCTTGCCCTCAACGCCGTTGCCCTGGTGGTTATCCGGCGCATTATGCGGGTGGAGCTATGAGCGCCTCGGTTGCAGTTGCGGCTTGCCTGTGCGCCCTGAGTGTATTTGTCGCGACGGGTTTTGATCGGGCGGATGCACGCAAGATCGCAGGGGCCTGCAAGCGCGAGGCGGTGCTGGTCGCTGCCGCTGGTCGCTCGGTGGTCGATGCTCTGACCGCGCGAGTGAAGGGCGCGGTTGGAGCGGGCGGCCCGGCGCGAGTGTCGCTCGGCGAAGTGTCCGAGATGATCGATGTTGTGCGCTTGGGTCTTTCGGCCGGTCTTTCGTTTGATGCGGCGCTTGAGATTTTCTGCGCCAACCGCCGGTCAGTGCTGGCTCTTCGCCTTGAGCGCGCCTGCATGGCGTGGCAGGTGGGCGTGGGCACGCGTGAGGACGAGTTGTTGGCCGCCGCGCGCGACCTGGACGTGCGAGCGCTCGAGACCTTTGCCATCACGGTGGGGCAGGCGCTCGCCCTGGGTGCCCCACTTGCCGAGACGCTGGCCGCTCAAAGTCGCGAGATCCGTGCGGCTCATCGCGCCGCGGTCGAGCGCGAGATCGAGCGTGCACCCGTCAAGCTGCTGATTCCCACCGGCACGCTCATCTTGCCGGCGTTGCTTCTGTCCATATTGGGCCCGCTGCTGGGGGCAGGCGGGATGATGTAGGGAGGAATACATGAACACGATGACTGACGCTGCTGGCAAGGTCCAGGGCTGGGCGTTTTGCCGGGCGGCACATGTTCGTCAGCGCGCCAAGGAACTATTGCAGGAGGAGAGTGCACAGGGTACCACCGAGTATGCCATCTTGGTCGGCGTGCTCGTGGTGATCGCGATTATCGCCATCGTCGCATTTAAGGGCAAGGTCCAAGATCTATGGAACGCTATCAGCGAGGGCATCAACAGCCTGTAGAGGGCGAGCGCCCCGTCGGGGTGCTGCTGGTGTTTGCTTGCCTGACCGTGGCGATAGCGGCGGTGCTTTGGGGGCTTAACGCCGCGCGGCAGCAGCGTCCTGGGACCGCCTCCGATTTGGGCTCAGATTCGGCGGTGGCGTCTCAAAAAGATGAGATGCGAGATGCGGACGATTCGGATGTCGCTGTCACGGCGCAAACCTTTCTGCGGACGCTCGACAAGCGGTCTGGCATTGCGACGGATTCGCCTGAGGGCAACGCGATTGCGGTCCGGCTTGCATGGTCCGAGGACCGACCGATGACCGAAGCGGCGGCGGATATGCTGCGTGCCTATCGCGAGGTACCCACGGCGCAACTTGCTCTGAGCGGCTATCTCGACATCAAGGGAAACGTGTGGGGTGCCATCGTGCGCGACGGACGCGGCTGGGTCGATATGGTGACAATTGCCGCGGATGCTGGCGATGCTTCGTGTCGTCTGCGCGCCGTGCGCCTGAGCCCGCAGGCAACGGACTCAAAGGAGGGATCGTGAAATGCATGGCGTTCTGCGTGAGGAATCTGCCCAGGCGACGGTCGAATACGCCATCGTCACGGTGGCGCTGTTATCGATCGTGCTGGCGATCGCGGGACTTTGGCGTGCTGGCACCGATGGGCGCTTGGCGGCGCTGGTCGAGCGGGCGGCATCCCATGGCGTTGCCTCGATGTCGGTTATCGACGCCGCTGCGGGCGCTAAGGACATCGCGTTGTATTGATATCGCGTGCGAGGACCGGGCGCAGTCTACGGTCGAGGCCGCTTTTTTGCTGCCGACGTTTCTGACGCTCATCCTTCTCGCACTGCAACCGGTGTGCCTGCTCTATACGCGCGCGGTCATGGAGTCTGCCGCCGCCGAGACCGCGCGGCTCATGACCACGACGACGGCGGAGGACGATGATCTTAAGGAGTTCACCCGCCGCCGGCTTGCCGCAGTGCCCAACGTTTCGATCTTTCATGCCGGCGGGCCGCTGTCGTGGGATATCGAGCTTGGCCGGGCCGGTGCGGGTGGCGTCTCGTCCGTGTCCGTTTCCGGCGAGGTCAAGCCGTTGCCCGTGATCGGTGCGTTTGCGCAGGCTATGGGTGGTGCCGCCGAGGGCGGCTACGTTGAGCTCAAGGTCGATGTCTCGTATCAATCGCGTCCCGAATGGCTGGAGGGAGATTATGATTCGTGGATTGCTACATGGGATTAAGCGTTTCTGGTCTAGACGCGTTTTGACGCGCCGTCCGAGCTGCCATTGCAAGCGAGGCGGCTTTATGGGTCGAGCCGGTGTCGATCTGTTTATCGAAGACGGCGCCTATACCACGCTTTCTTCTGCCGTGGTCATCCTAGTGGTGCTCACATTGTTGTTTTCGTCGACCGCGGCGATATGGAGCATGTCACGTGCCGGGGACACCCAGGTGGCGGCCGATAGCGGCGCGCTGGCGGGTGCCAACGTAGTGTCGTCCTATCACACGGCTGCCACGGTGGTTGATGCGAGTATCTTGAGTCTGGGGCTGGCGGGGTTTGCCACGATCGGGACGGGCCTGGTCGCCATCCTCATCCCGGGTGCCGAGCCGGTTGCCGGCAATATGGTCGACACCGGGATCGAGATCATTAAAACGCGCAACAAGTTTGCCAAAAGCGCATCGGAAGGCTTACAGAAAATCGAGACGGCTCTGCCGTATCTGATCGCCGCGCGTGCCACGCAGGCGGTGTCGGCGCAGGATACCGATAGTGTGACCTATACCGGTACGGCGCTTGCCGTGCCCAGGACATCCGAGTCGGACTTTGCTGCGCTCAAAGGGTCAGAGATCTCGACCGATACCATTAAAGACACATCAGATGATTTAGAGCGTGCGGCCGAGGAGCTGCGGAAGGCCTCGGAGGAGACGGCGAAGGCAAAGGAGCGCGCTTGGCTGGCGGATTGTGGTGGGTCTGACAAGGGCTCGGTCGGCAGCTGTTCTTGTATGTGGGAGCGCGCAAAAAGCCTAACGGATCTTTCCGGTGTTCAAAATCCGCATTACTCATCGAGCGTTACGTGGGAGCCTCAAGTTGCCCTTGATCGCGCGAAGGACTACTACCATTGGCGTCTGACAAATGAGAAGCCCCAGGGCTCGAGTGTCGAGATGAAGGCAGAGTCTGCGGCGCGTAAGGCGTTTTATACCTATGCGAACGCGGAGGTCGATCGGGCATATATAACCGAGAACGGAGACAGGGTTTCCTCCTATATTCCGCTGCTGCCGCGCAACTCTGATGAGGTTCGGGCGACGGAACTCTATACCGATGCGGTGTGGCCGACTAGCGTGAACGATGACAAGGCGTATCTGCATTACGGGACGACCTGCCCTAACTATAAGAAAGGGACGCCGAGCGGATTTGCTTCGGTTGCCGATTACGATGGACAGGATAAATGCAGCAAATGCCATTTTGGCGTTTTGTCGCTTGGTGCTGTTGCGGCGCCTTCAACCTCTATCGAAAACGGCTTCGAATATCACTTCGACGAGTTCAAAAAGGCCTTGGAGGAATACGTCAAATGTCGGAACAAAGAGCTTGAGCTCATGCGTCAGACCGAGGATGAGGCCGACCGTGCGAGCAATGCGTTTGACCAGGCCATTAAAGCGCTTTCGGGCGAGCGTCCGCGTATCGCTCCGCCCGGTCGCAACGGCGTGGTTGCCTTTGCGGTTTCGGGTGCCATCTCGAGCCCCGATGAGCTCAACTCTTCGTTTAACACGGCAGTCAGGCTTGGCGATCGCGGTGCCATCTCTGCCGCGGTGCTGGCGCCCGATGAGGCGGCGCCGCAAAACAACGTGCTTTCGCGATTTTTCTCGACATTGAAGGAACGCTCGGGTGGCGTTGCCGGCGTACTCGATGGCGTCATGGATGTCTGGGGACGGCTGCTTGTGGGATACGGAGACATCCAAGGTTCGGCCGACGAACTTATGGACGAGATGATTAAAGGCCTAGGAGGGGGCAGCGGCGCGCTGGGCTCCATCGCATCGTGGCTCGGCGATACCGTTTCGGCGTCCGTGGCGGCGCTGGGTTTGGAACCGTGCGACTTGCGCCTGCGAAAGCCGGTGCTGACTGATTCCGCCAACGTCATTAAGAGCCCGGGGTCTGACATTGCCGGTCTCTCTCAAGCGCAAGACAAACTGCGAAGTATTCCGTTGGGCGTGACCGATCCCAAGGCGCTTTGCGAGGCGTTGGAATATCAAGTCGAACGCACCATCAGCGGTACGGTGTTCACGCTTGCGGAGATTCCTCTGCCCGGCGGCGGCTCCATCCCGCTCACCGTCGATGTCGCCACGCTGGTTGGCGCTCTGGGCGGTGGGTCGTAATGAGTATCCGCATGCGTCTGCGCGAGGAGCGCGCCCAAGCGACGGTGGAGATAGCAGTGGTTACGCCCGTTTTGCTGGTGCTGGCACTCATCGTACACAACGTCATGATCTATGCCAGCGCTGTCGCGCGCTTCGACCGCGTGGTGCCCGACATCGTGTTGGCGCACGCCGTGGCGCCGAGCGGGGAGGGCGACGAAAGCTCTGTCGATGCCTCGGCGACGGTCCGGACTCAAATTCTGAATGCCATGGAAGGCTATGACTTGCAGATCGAAGTGTCGAGCGAGCAAGGCGCGGAGGCATCGGATGGTGGCCTGCTCTCCCTATCCGGTACGTTTAGGACCTACACCTGCACCATGCACTATGAGCCGTGGCCGACTTCTCTCAGCATCGCTGGCGTTCCGCTGGGGGCGCCGACAACGTTGTCGCACGAGCGCGCGGTGACGGTCGATCCATGGCGTCCGGGGGTGGTCATGTGACCGCGGTCTCGTCCTACATCGCCTACGCGCGGGCACTCAATAGGCTGGGCTGGACGCCGGTCGAGTTTGCGGTGGCGGAGTCGTTTGCCGTGCGCCTGCGCGGCATGCTGGGACGGTGTCCGGTTGCCGCCAACGGTCTGCCGCTCGTCATGGCATTTCCACGCTGCTCTTCGGTCCATACGTGTTTTATGGCCTATCCCATCGATATCGCCTTTATCGATGCACGTGGCTATGTCCTCGTATGCTACGAAAACGTACGTCCCTGGCGTATGTGCTCCTGCCCCGGCGCCTGGGCCGTACTAGAGCGTCCTTCAATCATTGTTTCGACCCCTGCTCTCCAACGCGTGCCGGCTTAAGAATTGGCGACAGCGGACTTTCGTCATACGAAATTGGGTAAGATGGAGGAGAAGATGCATGGATGTTGAGATCCATCCCAACGCTAAAAAGCACCTGACAGAAAAGCAGGTGCTTAGCGCTTGGCTTGCGGTTACTGAGTGCATTCGTCGCGAGCCGAAGGACGAGCCGCCGAGATGGCTTGCGATTGGATGGCTCCCAGACGGACGAAGCGTGGAGCTTGTCGCGGTCGAGCTTGTCCGTGGGGGCTTATCATTCATGCCTTGTCTCCAGTCCAGAAGAAATTTTGGCAGGAGATTGAACGGGCTCGGCAAAGGGGTCGATGATGGGCAAGACGTATACGGCCGCTAATGGTCAGGTTGTAACGGATGAAATGATTGACGCGTGGTGCGAGTCGTACGAGCGCGGAGAGTTTCCGGATGGCGAACACACCGTTGGTGGGATCGTGCATGGACGGCCCCCACTCTCAGGTGAGGGGACGGCAACGCTGTCGGTCAAGATTCCTCTGGGAATGAAGGAGGCCATTCGTCGACGGGCGGCTGCCGAGGGGATGACGCCAAGTGAGTTTGCCCGTGCGGCTCTGAGCGAAAAACTTCTTGCTGCCGGCTGATGCCTCTGACGTGCCGATTTAAAGAACCGAGGCTGTGCTCAAAAACTTTTTTGAAATTCTCGGTTGACCGGAACGCGTCCTTGGTTATACTAATCAAGCCTTGAAACAAGGCACACATCAAATGGCTGGGTAGCTCAGTTGGTAGAGCAGAGGACTGAAAATCCTCGTGTCAGGGGTTCGATTCCCTTCCCCGCCACCTTGAATTGACTAGGACCTCTGCAAAGGGGTCCTTTTCTTTTATGTAGGGTTCTGCGGAAACTGCGTCCCAGAATAAGGGCTCAGAACGGGACACACTTTCCGGTGCCTGCCTCCGGCGCGCGTACACACCTCGTCGCACCATTCCGAGTCCGTCTGCTCCTAGACATTCCTCCCACTTTCGCGTCACTTTGCAGACCGTTCGGTCGCCTGTCCGCACACGCGGGTATACTCAAAACGATACTTATCCTACGCAATACGATGCGGGTTCGACCTGCATGATCCGAAGGGGGCAGTGATGGAGAGGATACTCGGCGTTAATCTCTCTGGCTGGTTTATTCCCGAGCCTTGGGTGACCCCGTCGCTGTACGCGGCGACCGGTGCATCCAACGCGGCTGAGCTACAGGAGGCCATGGGTACCGCCGCCTATAACGAGCGCATGCGCCGCCATTACGAGACGTTTGTGAGCGAGGACGATTTTCGCCGCATGGCGCAGATCGGTCTCAATGCCGTGCGTCTGCCGGTGCCCTGGTATGCCTTTGGCTCACAGGAGTCCGATGCCTCCTACATATCGGTTGTCGATTACATCGACCGCGCAATTGAGTGGGCTGCCAAGTACGACATCCGCGTGCTGCTCGATCTGGCAACCGTGCCCGGTGGCCAGGGCGATTCCAACGATTCGCCCACCACGCCGGAGGCTGTTGCCGAGTGGCATTCGTCCACCAACGGCCGTCATGTCGCACTCGACGTGCTCGAGCGCTTGGCCGATCGCTATGGCGAGGCCGAGAGCCTGCTGGGCATTGAGCTGCTGGACACGCCGCAGATGAGCGTTCGCAAGAGCCTCTTCACCATGACGGATGGCATTCCTGCTCACTACCTGCGCAATTTCTATCGCGATGCCTACGAGCTCGTCCGTTCGTATATGCCCGAGGATAAGATCGTCGTCTTCTCGTCGTCGGGGCATCCCAGCGAGTGGAAGCATTTTATGCGCGGCGCCAAGTACAAGAACGTCTACATGGACCTTCACCTGTACCATTACCGCGACGAGTATGCGCTCGACATCACGAGCCCTCGCGGGCTGACGACGGCGATTTCGCGTAACAAGCGCGAGCTTAAAGAAGCGATTTCGACTGGGTTCCCCGTGCTGGTGGGCGAATGGTCGGGCGCGGCGATCTTTGCCAACTCGTCGGTTACGCCCGAGGGCCGCAATGCCTACGAGCGCGTGTTTATCGCCAACCAGCTGGCTTCGTTTGCGCCGGCTGCCGGTTGGTTCTTCCAAACGTGGAAGACTGAGAAGCGCATTGCAGCATGGGACGCCCGCGCGGCGCTCGGTACGCTCGAGCGCGGCATGATTGAATAGGTTGATATGACGCAAAACAGCGCCCATACGGGCAAACTCTATGTGGTCGGCACGCCCATCGGCAACCTGGGTGACCTGTCCCCGCGCGTTGGCGAGGCCTTTGCCGCTGCCGATGTCATCTGCTGCGAAGACACGCGTGTGACGTCAAAGCTGCTGATGCACCTGGGCATTTCCAAGCCGCTTGTCCGTTGCGACGAGAATGTGATCGCCAGCCGCGCCGCCGGCCTGGTCGACCGTCTGCTGGCGGGGGAGACCCTCGCTTTTGCCTCGGACGCCGGCATGCCGAGCGTGTCCGATCCCGGCCAGGCGCTGGTCGAGGCGGCGCGTGAGGCCGATGTGCCTGTCGAAGTTATTCCCGGACCCTCTGCTTGCGTCACGGCACTCGTTTCGTCCGGCATTCCCTGCGAGCATTTTTTCTTCGAGGGCTTTTTGGGCCGAAAGCACGGCGACCGTGTGCGCCGTTTGCAGCGCCTTGCCGTGGTGCCCGGCGCACTCATCTTCTACGAGTCTCCACATCGCATCGTGGCGACGCTCGAGGCCGTGGCGGAGGTCTTTCCCCAGCGTGAGCTTGCCGTCTGCCGCGAACTCACCAAGCTGCACGAGGAGGTCTTGCGCGGGCCCGCTGACCAGCTTGCCGAGGAGCTGCGTGCTCGCGGCGAGGTAAAGGGCGAGATTGCGCTGGTCATCGCGCCGCCGAGCGAGGACGAGGAGGCCGGCATCGCGCCGGTTGGCGCTGCGGTAGCGGATCCCGACGATGCCCTGCGCGAGGATATCCGCACCGCGCTCGAGGAGGGGGAGCCCGCCTCTGCGGTGGCCAAGCGCCTGTCTCAGAAGTATTCGCGCCGCAAGCGCGATGTCTATGCCATGGTGCTCGATATGCAATAGATGGAGGATATCCAGCCCTTGCGCTAGAATCATCCCCTGTATGCAACGTTTTTCTGGAGGACAAACCCCATGGATCAAAGCAAGCCTTCGTTCTTTATCACGACGCCCATCTACTACGTCAACGCCGATCCGCACCTGGGCACGGCTTATTCCACCATCATCGCCGACGTTCAGGCTCGCTATCGCCGCTCCGCCGGCTATAACGTCAAGTTCCTGACCGGCATGGACGAGCACGGCGAGAAGGTCGCCGAGGCCGCAGCCAAGCATGGCATGACGCCGCAGGAGTGGACCGACAGCCAGGCTCCGCACTTCAAGGAGCTTTGGAGCAAGCTCGAGATCTCCAACGACGACTTCATCCGCACCACCGAGCCGCGCCAGCATCATGCCGTGCAGTACCTGTGGGAGCGCATGAAGGAGTCCGGCTATCTGTATAAGGGCAGCTACGACGGTTGGTATTGCGTGCCTGACGAGACCTACTTCACTGATACGCAGGTCCAGAAGGGCGACGAGGAGTACGGCAGCGTCGGCCAGCATCTATGCCCCGACTGCCACCGTCCGCTTGAGCGCGTCCAGGAGGAGTCCTACTTCTTTAAGCTTTCCGCCTTCCAGGACAAGCTTCTCAAGCTCTATGACGAGCACCCCGACTTTGTCGAGCCTGCGTTCCGCATGAACGAGGTTCGCAGCTTTGTCGAGGGCGGCCTCAACGACCTTTCCGTGAGTCGCACGAGCTTTGACTGGGGCATCCAGGTTCCGTTTGACGAGGGCCATGTGACCTATGTATGGTTTGACGCGCTGCTCAACTATATGACGGCCGTCGGCTACGGTGTCGACACCGACGAGGCGCGTGCCGAGCTGGCCTATCGCTGGCCCGCGCAGTTCCACATCGTGGGTAAGGACATCATCCGCTTCCACTGCGTCATTTGGCCCGCCATGCTCATGGCCATCGGCGAGGCCCTGCCCGAGCACGTCTTTGCCCACGGCTTCCTGACCGTGCGCAATGCCGAGACCGGCAAGGCCGAGAAGATGTCCAAGAGCCGCGGTAACGCCATCGCTCCGCAGGACGTTATCGACATGCTGGGCGTCGAGGGCTATCGCTACTACTTTATGACCGATGTCGTTCCCGGCACCGACGGCGCCATCAGTTTCGATCGCATGGAGCAGGTCTACAACGCCGATCTGGCCAACAGCTGGGGCAACCTCATTTCGCGCTCGCTCAACATGAGCGCAAAGTACTTTGACGGCTGCGCCCCGGCTAAACCGGCGTCTGCCGACGCGTTCGATAACCCGCTGGCAAAGATTGCCGATGGCCTGGTCGACCGCTACATGGCCAAGATGGACGTGCTCGATTACGGCGGAGCCAAGGATGAGGTCATGGAGCTCATCCACGCCGCCAACCACTACATCGAGGACTCCGAGCCCTGGGCGCTTGCCAAGGACGAGGCCAAGGCTGACGAGCTGGCATTTGTGATCTACAACCTGCTCGAGGCCATCCGCATCGCCGCCCACCTGCTGATGCCGCTCATGCCTCAGACCTCTGCCGAGGCCCTGCGCCGCCTGTCCTGTGAGGGCGAGGCCGCGAGCGACGACCTCAAGGGCATTTGCACTTGGGGCCTGCTTGCCGGCGGTCAGCCCGTCGAGAAGGGCGATCCGCTGTTCCCGCGTCTGGCGTAGAGACCGCGCGAGCGCCATATCGGCAATTTGCTGTTTAGCTGTAAGGGCATGGCCGCCACGGTCCATGCCCTTTTGTTTCAAGACGCCGCCATCATGCTAAGGAGGCAACCATGACAACTTCGCCTTTGGCAAACCCCACGGCAACAAGGGAGCTGCTGGAGGAGTTTGGCCTTGCGACCAAGCACCGCCTGGGCCAAAACTTCCTGATCGACAACCATGTGATCGAACGCATCTGTGAGCTCGCTGAGCTTGCAGGTGACGAGCGCGTACTCGAGGTGGGTCCGGGTTGCGGTACGTTGACACTTGCGTTGCTGCAGGAGGCGGCGTGCGTCACGTCGATCGAGGCAGATCCCGAGCTCGAGCCGGTGCTCGATGCTCACGCCGCCGACTATGCCAACTTCCGCTTTATCATGGGCGATGCGCTCAAGGTGACGCCGGAGCAGATTGAGCAGGCTGCGGGCGGTGAGCCGACGGTATTTGTCGCGAACTTGCCCTATAACGTGGCGGCGACGATCATTTTGCAATTATTCCAGACGATGCCGGCGCTCAAGCGCGCCGTCGTCATGGTGCAAAAGGAGGTTGCCGATCGCATTGCCGCAGTGCCGGGCAACAAGACCTATGGCGGCTATACGGCAAAGCTCGGCCTGTATGCGCAGGTGACGGGTCGCTTTGAGGTGCCGCCGCGTTGCTTTATGCCGGCGCCGCACGTGGACTCGGCTGTCGTGCGTATCGACCGTGTTGACGGCGTGGTGCCCGAAGGGCTCGATCGCGAATTTGTGGCCCGCGTGATTGATGCTGCATTTGCCCAGCGTCGCAAGACCATCCGCAATTCCATGAGCGCCAACGGCTTTGCCAAGGACGTGCTCGATGCCGCCTTTGAGGCTTGCGGTATCGCACCCACCACGCGCGCCGAGACGCTCGGCGTCGCCGACTTTGTGTGCCTGGCTCGGGAGCTTTCCCATGACGCTTAATGCCGAACGCGTGACGTTTACCAAGAAAAAGAAGACGGTTGCTTGTCCCGTGCCCTTGGCGCCGCTTGCCGACACACATGCGCATCTGCTTTCGTTCTGGGGCAAGGATGTGCCCGAGACACTCGTGCGTGCCAAGGCGGCAGGCATCGACCTGTTGGTGACGGTCTTCGACCCCATCGCCGACAAGCGCAGCGTGACGGACTATAGCGACTGGCTCGTGCGCGAAATTCTGCCGATGCAGGATATCCCGCAGATCAAGTATCTTGCCGGCGTGCATCCGTATGGCGCGCCGGACTATACCGACGACATTCACGCGCAGGTTGTTGCTGCGCTTGATGACCCTTTGTGTGCCGGTATTGGCGAAATCGGTCTGGACTACCACATGGATTACGACGACGACATCACGCCGGCGCCCCACAGCGTGCAGATTGATTGCATGGCGCGCCAGCTCGAGCTTGCCGTGTGTCGTAACGTGCCGGTGGAGCTGCATCTGCGTCACGAGGACATGGACCAGGAGCGTACCTCGCACGTGGACGCCTACAACGTGCTTCGTGAGGTGGGCGTGCCCCAGGCCGGTTGTGTGCTGCACTGCTTTGGCGAGGACCGCGCCACGATGGAGCGCTTTGTGGAGCTGGGCTGCTATATCGCCTATGGTGGTGCGGCTACCTTTAAGCGCAACGACGACGTGCGCGAGGCATTTGCGGCAACCCCACTCGATCGAATTTTGTTCGAGACGGATTGCCCGTATATGGCTCCGGAGCCCATCCGCGGTCTTGAATGCGAGCCCGCAATGATCTCCATTACGGCAAACGCGCTGGTTAACGACCGTGTCGATCGCACTGGTGAGGATGCCGAAACAATCGCGCAAGCCGCTTGGGAAAATGCCTGCAAACTTTTTCAAAAATAGTTCTTGCGTTCGCGATGGCGCTCCGTTATTCTAATTCCTGCACGCGGGCGTGGCGGAATTGGCAGACGCGTACGGTTCAGGTCCGTATGGGGGCAACCCCATGAAGGTTCAAGTCCTTTCGCCCGCACCATTGATTGAAAGAGCTCCCAGCAATGGGAGCTTTTTTGTTACGGGCCCATCGCAGGGACTTGAACCTGTGAAGGAGCGAGCGTCAAGAAAACGCGGAGCGTTTTTAGCGAGCTGGCGAGTCCGCCGGCAGGCGGGCGAAGCCGGTGCGGATCCGCG
>CAJMOF010000015.1 GCA_905215065.1 uncultured bacterium
CAGAGCTCTTCCTCGAGCTTCTGTACCGTAAAGCGCATCTGGTGGGAGAGGCTGCTCTTGACCATGGCCGAGGCATAGCCGTTCGGCTTGTCCAGAAGATGCATGTGATTTGGTTTGACGACCAGATTGTGGAAGTTGCGCTCACTGCGCACGGAGAAATTGTCCATACGGACTCCTTTCATCGATGTTGGCAGGGCCACCGTGCCTCTTGGCCGGTTGGCGTCGGGATCGTGGAGCCAACTCTCTACCCCGACTCTGGATAAAACGTGCCCGCTCCTTGCAGGCACGGTGGAGTCTATCAGCGCGCGCGGACACAAATCAAGCGCGCTTGCGAAATGACGCGCGGGCGGCGCTTGATTTCGCCGGCTGCTGTTAGGCTTAAATTCGAAAAAATGTCGAAATATCCCATGTAAAAGTACGGAAAAGTGTCGTGTTACACACTTTAAAACCTCGAAAAAGTGTCGAAATGAGCACCTAGCAACCACGGAAAAGTGTATCCTAGTGCTAAAACAGCACGTAATAAGGGGTACGCTTATGCTGCAGAGAAAAGCGAAAGCACAGTTTGAATCTTGGCTTGCCTCGTCGCCTAACAAGGCTCTTTTGGTCAAGGGCGCCCGACAGGTGGGAAAGTCATATTTGGTCAACGTCTTTGCAAGCGAATCGTTCGAAAATGTCGTGACGTTCGACCTTATCGCCGACGCGTCCGTGCGCGATTCGTTTTTGGCGGCAAAAAGCGCGGATGACCTGCTTATGCGCATGTCTATTGCTGCAACGCAGCCGATGGTTGCGAACAAGACCGTTGTGGTTATCGACGAGGTGCAGCGATGCCCCAACGTGGTGACGTTTATCAAATATCTGGTCCAGCGCGGCGACTTTCGATACATCCTTACCGGATCGCTCCTTGGCGTTGAGCTCGAGGGCATCGATTCCCTGCCGGTGGGGTATGTCGAGCAGGTCCAGATGTGCCCGCTCGACTTTGAGGAGTTTTGCTGGGCAAATGGCGTTGGTGCCAGCGTGTTTGACATGCTCAGAGACTGTCTAAAGGATGAGGGGGAGCTCCCCGGCTACCTGTATGACCGCTTGTTCGATCTGTTCCATCAGTATGTGGTGGTGGGAGGCATGCCCGACGCGGTCAATTCCTTCTTGGCGACGCGCAATGTCGACGAGGTTCGAAACATCCATCGCGATCTTCACGCCCTGTATCGCGATGACATCGCAAAGTACGCTCCGCCCGAGCTACGCTTGGTTATTCGCGATATCTATGATTTGATTCCCAGCGAGGCCGGCTCCAAAAACAAGCGATTCAAGCTGTCGTCGATTAACGGTGTCAAACGTTTTTCGCAGGTGACAGATCATTTTCTCTGGTTGTCGGAGGCGGGTGTCGCGCTTCCCGTGTATAACGTAACGGCGCCCGTGGCACCCCTTTTATTGGGGGAGCAGCGAAATCTATTTAAGCTGTTTTACTTGGACACCGGAATGCTCATGTCGTCGTATTCCAAAAGGGTCGCCCAAGGCGTTTTTGATGGGGAGGCGGAAGACGCCTTTGGCATGAACATGGGGGCGGCGTTTGAGGGCTTCGTTGCCCAAGAGCTCAAAGCCCACGGATTCAGATTGCGCTACTTTACGTCTAAAAAAGTCGGCGAGCTCGATTTTGTGGAGGAGACGCTCGATGGGGAGGTCCTTGCCATCGAGGTCAAGTCGGGCAAGAGCTTTAAGTCCCATGCGGCGCTCGACAACGCGCTCGCGACGAAGGGCTACGGAATCGATCGCGCCCTGGTACTTGCGGAATGTAATCTTCACCGCGATGGTGACGTGCTGTATCTGCCCATCTTTATGGCAGGGCTTTTGGAGCCGTAACATGCCGCCGGCTCTTCCGGCCCTCCCTTAACCCTCGCTACTCATCGTCTCCGTCGTTGGGGTCGCCCTTGAGGGTGTTGATGTCCAGATACTTGTTATCGTCCTCTTTTTGCTGGGTCTCCGACTCCGCTTGGGTGGGGCCGGAGAACAGACGGAATCCCTCAAACGCAATGACGCCGAGCAGGGCAATGACAATGGCGATAAAGGCAACCTTGACTGCCTGCGGAAATTCCGAGAAACGCAGCGCCTTTTCCTCGGCGTAATAATCGGCGAAGCGCTCTTCGCCCGTGCTTTTGGTATACGCCGGCGCGGACGCGGCCTCCGGGTCATATTCCGGTGCAGGCGTGGCAGCGTACGGATCGTTGAGATAATCGCTCGATGCGGTGCCATAATCCTCGGTCTCGATGCGATCGGTGCCAGCATAGCCATCGGAATAATAGGAATATGCCGCACCGCCCTCATAGTCCGCGGCGCTCGTGTTGGCGGCAAAAAGCGGGTTAACTGGAACGTCGAGCGCCGGCATGCCGGTAGAGGTCTCATCCAGATCGGCTGCAGCCCAAGAATCGTAGGCAACCTGATGGGCAACGGGCTCATCGAGCCTTGTGACCGGAGACTTGCGTGCCGCAGGAACGGGCAACTGCTGGGCGCTGTACATAACGGTGCTGTCGGCCGATTTGCTCCGCGTCGCCGCAGCGAGAAATGCCGCCGTCTCGGACGGGTCGCTTGCGGGGCGGGGAGCGGGCGCGGGCGCCGAAATGGGTGCGGGCGTAGATGCGGGCGTCGAAACAGGCGGCTGCGCAGGAGTCGGCGCAGATGCGGGCTTAGGCGCAAGTGCGGGATTGGGGCTTGACGGGCGAGCCCCGCCGCCCATGAGTTCGTCGGCGGTCCACGGGCGATCATCCATCACGTCGTCAAGGCTCAGCGAAAACAGGTCGTCTTCACCCTCATCGAACATGCGGTGCACATGTCCACCAATTGCTGGAATCAATCCGCGACCGGTGCATGATGCCTTGCTCAACGCCATTCTGTTCCACCCTTTCGAAATACTAATGACATCGATTATATGGAACTTCCCAAGCGGCTCGGTCTTGGATTCATGCTTTCCAGAACTCGCGCCCAAAAGGGGAGGGGCAATCCAGGCGAGTGCCTACTTGTCGTCGGCCGCCGCCTTGGCCTCATTGAGGTAGCTATAGAAGCTGTACTTGGAGATGCCAAAGAACTCGCAGGCGCGCTCGCTCGACTTGGAAATGAGGAAGGCGCCGCGACGGTCGAGGTAGCCAATGGCGCGAATGCGCTCATCTTTGGTCATGAGCGCCGCGGGCTTGCCCACAAACTGCTCGCACTCGTGCAGCAGGTCCTCGAGCAGGTCGCCGATGTTCTTGGTAATGGGCTCGGGCTCGGTGTAGCCCGTGCCGCCGGTGCCGGTAAAGGCGTCGAGCGAACGCTCAAAAGCCTTCATAAGCGTAATGTCAAAGTTGATGCCCAAAATGCCGACGGGCTTGCCTTCGTCGTTGCGGATAAAGATGGTCGAGGACTTGAGCAGCTTGCCATCGGTGGTTTTAGTGAGGTACGGCTCGCGGTCGTGTACGTCGGTGGTGCCCTCGTGCATGGACTCAAACACGATATGGCTGGGGCCGTCACCCAGTTTGCGCCCGCTGACGTGGCCATTTTCGATCACTACGATGGAGTGGTCCACGTCCTCGGTCTCCAGATCGTGGACGACGACTTCGCAGTTGGGGCCAAATTGGAGCGCCAGACCGTGTGCAAGGCGCTTGTAAAACTCAATCTGTGCGGGGGTCATGGGTGCCTTCCTAAAAATTAGTTTGGGCACACTTTGCCATAAACCACACTTGTTCGCAAATAACGAAAGCGTTGCTGCGTTATGTGACCGTTCGGCGGCGAAAAGGTACCGATTGCGGCAACAAACAATTTGTTAGGTTATCCAATCAAAAAGTGTGATAGAACATTGCTAACAAACTTTTTGTTTGGCATCCACATAAAAGTTCAGCCGGTGAATGGGATCGGGCTGAAACGCGTATGCGGGGGCCGGCAAGAGAGGACTTAAGGAGTTCACCGTATGGCCGATAAGATCCAGTGGGCGGGCAACACGATGCCCAAGAGCGATGACAAGCACTTGGGAATCATGAGCCTCGACCACGTGAAGAAGGCCCGCGCCTTCCACCAGTCGTTCCCTCAGTACACCGTTACTCCGCTTGCCCGCCTGGACGGCCAGGCCGCGCGCCTGGGCCTGTCCAACCTGTGCGTTAAGGACGAAAGCTATCGCTTTGGCCTCAACGCCTTTAAGGTCCTGGGCGGCTCGTTTGCCATGGCCAACTATATTGCCGACGAGACCGGCAAGGACGTTGCCGACTGCACCTTCGATTACCTGACCTCCGATCAGCTGGCCGAGGACTTTGGCCGGGCTACCTTCTTTACCGCCACCGACGGCAACCATGGCCGCGGCGTGGCATGGGCTGCCAACAAGCTGGGCCAGAAGGCCGTCGTGCACATGCCCAAGGGTTCCACCAAGCCCCGCTTCGATAACATTGCCGCCGAGGGCGCCACGGTGACCATCGAAGAGGTCAACTACGACGAGTGCGTGCGCATGGCCGCCGCCGAGGCCGATGCCTGCGAGCGCGGCGTCATCGTTCAGGACACCGCCTGGGAGGGCTACGAGAAGATCCCGTCCTGGATCATGGAGGGCTACGGCACCATGGCTTCCGAGGCTGCCGAGCAGCTGCGCGAGATGGCCATCAACCGCCCGACGCACGTGTTTGTCCAGGCTGGCGTGGGTTCGCTCGCCGGCGCCGTGGTGGGCTACTTCACCAACCTGTATCCCGATAACCCGCCCACCTTCGTCGTGGTCGAGTGCGCGCCTGCCGCCTGCCTGTACAAGGGCGCTGCCGCCGGCGACGGCGACCCGCGCATCGTGGACGGCGACATGCCCTCCATCATGGCCGGCCTGTGCTGCGGCGAGCCCAACATCTTGGGCTGGGATATCCTGCGCAACCACACCACCGCCTTCGTGTCCTGCCCCGACTGGGTCACCGCTCGCGGCATGCGCACCCTGGGCGCTCCCGAGAAGGGCGACCCGCGCGTCATCTCCGGCGAGTCCGGCGCAGTGACCACCGGTCTGGTCGAGACCCTCATGCTCGACCCCGAGTACGCCGAGCTCAAGGAGCTCATCGGCCTGGACAAGACGAGCTCCGTGCTCTGCTTCTCCACCGAGGGCGACACCGATCCCGACCAGTATCGCCGCATTGTTTGGGAAGGCGAATATCCCACTTGCTAATCGTTAGGGCGGAGTCAATAGGTATCGCTCCGCCACCTCACAGGTAGATTCCTTCGTTTGAAAGGTTATGAACAATGACTAAAGAACTCGATTTCGACGCTATCAAGGCTGCTGCTGAGTCTCATCGTGCTGATATGACGCGTTTTCTTCGCGCAATGATTAGCCACCCCTCTGAGTCCTGCGAGGAGGGCGAGGTTGTCGCTTGCATCAAGGCCGAGATGGAGAGCCTTGGCTATGACGAGGTCAAGGTCGATGGCTTGGGTAACGTCATGGGCTTTATGGGCGAGGGCGACAAGATCATCGCCATCGACTCCCATATCGACACCGTCGGCATCGGCAACATCGAGAACTGGGATGCCGATCCCTATGAGGGCTACGAGACCGACGAGATCATCTACGGCCGCGGCGGCTCTGACCAGGAGGGCGGCATGGCTTCTGCTACCTATGCTGCCAAGATGATGAAGGACATGGGCCTCATCCCCGAGGGCTACAAGATCATGGTCGTCGGCACCGTCCAGGAAGAGGACTGCGACGGCATGTGCTGGCAGTACATCTACAACAAGGACGGCATTAAGCCCGAGTTCGTCATTTCCACCGAGCCCACCGACGGCGGCATCTATCGCGGTCACCGCGGCCGCATGGAGATCCGCGTCGACGTTCACGGCACCTCCTGCCACGGCTCCGCTCCCGACCGCGGCGACAACGCCATCTACAAGATGGCCGACATCATCGCCGACGTCCGCGCCCTCAACAACAACGGCTGTGACGAGTCGACCGACATCAAGGGCCTCGTCAAGATGCTCGACCCCAAGTACAACCCCGAGCACTTCGAGGACGCCCGCTTCCTGGGCCGCGGCACCTGCACCGTCAGCCAGATCTTCTACACCAGCCCCAGCCGCTGCGCTGTCGCTGACTCCTGCGCCATCTCCATCGACCGTCGCATGACCGCCGGTGAGACCTGGGAGTCCTGCCTGGACGAGATCCGTAACCTGCCGGCCGCCAAGAAGTACGGCGACGACGTGAAGGTCTCCATGTACATGTACGATCGTCCGTCCTGGACCGGCGAGGTCTACGAGACCGAGGCTTACTTCCCCACGTGGATCAACAAGGAGACCGCTCCGCACGTCAAGGCCCTCGTCGACGCCCACAAGGCCATGTTCGGTGACGAGCGCATCGGCTGCGAGCCCAGCATGGACAAGCGCACCGGTCGCCCGCTGTGCGACAAGTGGACCTTCTCCACGAACTGCGTTTCCATCCAGGGCCGCTACGGCATCCCCTGCGTTGGCTTTGGCCCGGGTGCCGAGTCTCAGGCTCACGCTCCCAACGAGGTCACCTACAAGGACGACCTGGTCACCGCTGCCGCCATGTACGTGGCTGCCCTGAACCTCTACGATCCGAGCCAGGCCGATGGCGACGCCACCGTGTTCCGCGCCGGTCTGACCAACAACAAGATCGATTAGTCCCATTCCTCGATCTTGTTGAGCCGGGGACAGCTCGTGTCCCCGGCACCCCCTGTTGACTTGGGGCCCGCGGTCGTTATCTCCCATGCTTCCTCAACGGTAGCGGGTCCTCGTCATAGTGCTCTGCATGTTCTAGCCACACGCGCATGCCGGAGCACATCTACTCATTGCAATCGTTACATCTTTGGAAAGGATATTTACATGGACGCCAAGTTTACCGAGCTCGTCGAGCAGCTGAACGGCCTCGATTTTAAGGGCATGTACGGCAGCGACTTCCTGCACACCTGGGATAAGACCACCGATGAGCTCAAGGCGCTCTACATCGTCGCCGACGCCCTGCGCGAGCTGCGCGAGAACAACGTCTCGTCCAAGATCTTCGATTCGGGTCTGGCCGTCTCCCTGTTCCGTGACAACTCCACCCGTACGCGCTTCTCCTTCTCTAAGGCAGCCAACCTGCTCGGTCTTGAGCTGCAGGACCTGGACGAGAAGAAGTCCCAGATCGCTCACGGCGAGACCGTCCGCGAGACCGCTACCATGATCTCCTTCATGGCCGACGTCATCGGCATCCGCGATGACATGTACATCGGCAAGGGCGACGCCTACATGGCTGAGGTCTCCGAGTCCGTGCAGCAGGCCTACGAGGACGGCGTTCTGGATCACCGTCCCACGCTCATCTCCCTGCAGTCCGACTCCGATCACCCCACGCAGTCCTCTGCCGACATGCTCTACCTCATCAACGAGTTCGGCGGTCTCGAGAACCTCAAGGGCAAGAAGGTTGCTGTCACCTGGGCCTACTCGCCCTCTTACGGCAAGCCGCTGTCCTGCCCGCAGTCGCTGATCAGCCTGCTGCCCCGCTTTGGCATGGACGTCACCCTGGCCCACCCCGAGGGCTATGACCTCATGCCCGAGGTCGTCGAGCGCGCTAAGGGCTACGCCGCCGAGTCCGGCACCACCTTTAAGCAGGTCAACACCATGGCCGAGGCCTTCGAGGGCGCCGACATCGTGATCCCCAAGAGCTGGGCTCCGTTTGCCGCCATGGAGAAGCGCACCAACCTGTACGCCGAGGGCGACGACGCCGGCATCGCTGCGCTCGAGAAGGAGCTGCTCGCTCAGAACGCTACGCATCAGGATTGGTGCTCCACGACCGAGCTCATGGAGAAGACCGCCAACGGCCAGGACACCATCTTTATGCATCCGCTGCCCGCCGACATCTCCGGTGTCTCCTGCGAGCACGGCGAGGTCAACGCCGACGTCTTCGACATGCACCGTGTGGGCATGTACAAGGAGGCCAGCTACAAGCCGTACGCCATCGCAGCCATGATGTTCCTGCAGAAGGTTGCCGATCCCGCCGCTACCCTCAAGGCCCTCGACGAGCGCAACACCGCCCGTTGGTTCCAGGCCTAAAGCCGGGCTGAGAAATGGCTAAGCGTATTGTTGTCGCCCTGGGTGGAAACGCCCTCGGCGCCAACCTTCCCGAGCAGATGGAGGCCGTCAAGACGACTTCCAAGGCTATCGTCGACCTGATCGAGGAGGGCAACGAGGTTGTCGTCGTGCATGGCAACGGTCCCCAGGTGGGTATGATCGCCAACGCGATGGCCGAGCTCACGCGCTCTAACCCTCAGAAGTACGTTCCCTGCCCGCTGTCCGTTTGCGGCGCCATGAGCCAGGGCTACATTGGCTATGACCTGCAAAATGCGCTGCGCGAGGAAATGCTCGACCGCAATATCGACAAGGGTGTCGCCACCGTGCTCACCCAGGTCGAGGTTGCGGCAGACGACCCGGCCTTTGCCGACCCGGTCAAGCCGATCGGTCCGTGGATGAGCGAGGCCGAGGCCAAGGAGCTGGAGGCCGACCGCGGCTACCAGTTCATCCACGACGAGAAGCAGGGCTTCCGTCGCGTGGTGGCTTCGCCCAAGCCCGTGAACATCGTCGAGCTCGACACCATCAAGTCGCTCGTCGAGTCCAACCACGTGGTGATCTCCTGCGGCGGTGGCGGCATTCCCGTCACCAAGGCCCAGGGCAACCACCTTAAGGGCGCTGCCGCCGTCATCGATAAGGACTTTGCGGCCGAGAAGCTCGCCGAGCAGCTCGATGCCGATGCCCTGATTATCCTGACGGCCGTGGAGAAGGTTGCCATTGGCTTTGGCACCGACCACGAGCAGTGGCTCGACACGCTGACCGCGGCTGACGTAAAGCGTCTGTCCGAGGCCAACGAGTTCGGTCGCGGCTCCATGCTGCCCAAGGTCCAGGCCGCCTCGACGTTTGCCGAGAGCAAGCCGGGCCGCACGGCGCTCATCACGCTGCTCGAGAAGGCGCGTGACGGTCTTGCCGGCAAGACCGGTACCACGTTTACCGGCGACGCTGAGTAGGCATATCTGCACCATTGAGGAGGGTGCCCTGCGTCGCGGGGTGCCCTCCTTTGTGCTATGGGGAGCCAAGAGGCGTTCGCTGGAAAACGAGTGCGTGCCTGTTCCGACGGAGTGTGAGCTTGCTATGGTGGGTATAGCAACTATGGTGTCCAAGGCAGCCAGGGGAGGTTTGCGGAGATGAAACTCGGTTGCGTCATTATGGCTTCGGGCGAGGGCAAGCGGTTTGGCTCTAACAAGATGCTCGCCGATATCTATGGCGAGCCGCTGATTGCCCGGACCATCGATTCGGTCCCCGGGGGCTTTGATGTTGTGGTTTCGACGCGTTGGCCCGAGGTCGCCCATATTTGCGAGGACAAGCATTGCCCGTGCGTGCTGCACGATGGCGAGCTGCGCAGCGAAAGCGTCCGTGCGGGCCTTTCGTGGGGAGTCGAACGCAACTGGAAAGGTTGCCTCTTTTTGCCGGGCGACCAGCCACTTGTGAGTTCGGATTCTTTTGAGGGTATGGTTCGTGCGTTTGACGAGCGTGACCGCAATCATCCGGTGCGTCTTGCGTGCAACGGCGAGCCTTCGAGCCCGGTGCTCTTTCCGGCGGAATTGTTCGATGCGCTTATGCGTCTTGAGGGCAAGGACGGCGGCGGTTCGATCCTTAAGGACCGTACCGACGTGGTGCTGGTCGAGGCGCGTGCTTACGAACTGTGGGACGTCGATACCGCCAAGGGACAGCGACGCATAACGGAGCATATCGCCGCCTGCTCGTATTTTGATCGCGTGGCCAACTGCATCAACCAATAAGGAGCAATTATGATCATCATCAAAAACGGTGCGCTCGTGACGCCCCAGGGGCTTCGCCGCGCCGATCTTGCCATGGATGGCGATAAGATCGTGCGGATCGCCGCGGCGATTGAGCCGGCCGAGGGCGATACCGTCGAGGATGCTGCGGGCTGCTGGGTGTTCCCGGGCTTTATCGATGGGCACACGCACATGCAGTGCTGGACCGGCATGGATTGGACAGCCGATAGCTTTGAGACCGGCACGCGCGCGGCTGCCTGCGGCGGCACGACGACCATTGTGGACTACGCGACGGCCGATCGCGGCGTGACCATGCCCGATGCCTTGGTCGAGTGGCATCATCGCGCCGACGGCACCTGCACCGCCAACTATGCCTTCCATATGGCGCTTGCCGAGTGGAATGAGCGCAACCGCGCCGATCTTTCGGTCATGCGCGAGGCGGGCGTGTCGTCGTTTAAGACCTACTTTGCCTACGACCATCTGCGCCTGGACGATGCCGAGACGCTCGAGGTGCTGGAGGAGCTCAAGCGCGTGGGCGGTATCCTGTGCGTGCATTGCGAGAACGGCACGTTGGTCAACGCGCTGCAGAAGCGCGTGTTTGAGCAGGGTATCCACGGGCCCGAGGGCCATGCGCTCAGCCGTCCGGACGTGTGTGAGGCCGAGGCCGTGAGCCGCCTGCTGTATCTGGCGCACTTGGCCGGGGACGCTCCGGTCAACGTGGTGCACCTTTCGACCAAGCTGGGGCTCGAGGCCATTCGCGCTGCCAAATCGCGCGGGCAGAAGAACATCTATGTCGAGACATGCCCTCAGTATCTGATGCTCGACGATACCTGCTATCTGGAGCAGGGCGAGGACGGCTTTGCGGGCGCCAAGTACGTGATGAGTCCGCCGCTGCGCCATGCCGGCGACCGTGCGGCACTGCGCGAGGCGCTTGTGGCCGGCGAGATCGATACGATTGCGACCGACCACTGTAGCTTTAACCTGCACGGGCAAAAGGACCGCGGGCGCGACGACTTCCGCGCGATTCCCAACGGCGGACCCGGCGTGGAGCATCGCCCCGTCGCGATCGCTACGAGCTTTGAGGGACAGCTGGGTCCCGAGGATCTGTGCCGCCTGATGAGCGAGAACCCGGCGCGCGTCTTTGGCATGTATCCGCACAAGGGCCGTCTTGCCGAGGGCGCCGATGCCGACGTGTGCGTGTGGGATCCCAAGGCGCGCTGGACGATTAGCGCCGCGACGCAGCATCAGGCCGTGGACTACACGCCGCTCGAGGGCTTTGAGGCACATGGCCGCGCCAAGGCCGTGTTTGTGAACGGCGTGCTGGCGGCACGCGACGGCGAGCCCACCGGAGCCCAACCCGGCCGCTACGTGCCCCGCTAACGGGAAGACCGCCGGGGTAGCTAATTTGGGAGATGATTTTTTGGGACGGGGTAGCAAAAAGAGCCCCGTCCCAAATTTGCTACCCCTGGAGGCTGGTGGCGATGAGGGGGCGGTTGAGGGCTGCCTCGAAGCGATCTGCCATTGTTGGGTCGGCAAGCGTGTCGGCTTGGTTGAGCATGACGCGTGCGGTGCTGAGTCCCAGCGCCTGCATCTCGGCATTGAGCACCTGGGCGACGCGCTCGGGCGTGGCGATGTCGGTAGGCTCGCAGCCGCAGCGCTCGCAGAAGAGCTCGGGGCGGTGGACAACCTCGGCGACGGGCCTGCCCAGCCCCGAGGCGCCGACGACCCAGACAACGTTTGCCGTGGCGGCGGGAATTACCGGCTCCCAGGCGGCATGCGCCTTGAGCGGGAGTCGCTTGCTGCCATCTGCCTCGGCCAACACATAGTCAAAGCGCTGCGCCAGCTGGTCGAGCGGCTCAGCGGGGGCGGAGAGCTTGCCTGTCTCCGGGTCCAAAACACCCGCCTGGCAGATGCTTCCGCGGACAAGTCCCGCGCATGCCTCGCAGGTGCAGCCGGGAACATGCGGGATCCCCGGCTTCCAAGGCGCGGCGTCCAGGCGACGGCTCGACCCGTCCCATGGCACGCCGGCGACGGGAAACATGTGCGTGGTGGTGCAGAGGAGCACGCGGCCGCCAGCGCGCATGAGCTCGAGACCCAGCGTCTTTAGCAAGGTCGACTTACCGCCACTGCCGATAATTGCGGTAATGCCCGGCTCGATCTTGAGCGCGGAGGCAAGGTTTCCGCTCGTCGTTTCCATCTGTTCACCGCCGTATAATACTGTGATAATAAATAATCATCAGAGTAGCGGTCGAACCGCTTTTGCTCTGCTCAAACCGTAGCACAGGGAGGTGCCCCGGGAATGCTCGTTTATGTTCGCGGCGCCGGCGATATCGCCACGGGCGTCGCCGCTCGCTTGGTGCGCTCCGGCGTGTCGGTCGTTATGGCCGATATCGCGGTTCCCACGTGCATCCGTCGCACAATCTGTTTTTGCGAGGCCATTCGCCTGGGCGAGGTCGAGGTCGAAGGCATTCGCGCTCGCTTGGCACAGACGCCGGCTGAGGCGCTTGAGATTACCAAGGCTGGAGACGTCGCCGTTGTGGTGGACCCTCAGGCCAAGATGCTCGATGAGCTTAAACCCACGGCTGTGGTCGACGCGATTTTGGCTAAGCGCAACTTGGGCACCACGCGCGACATGGCGCCTGCCGTCATCGCTGTGGGGCCGGGCTTTACCGCGCCGGTTGACTGCGACGCCGTGGTCGAGACCATGCGCGGGCATTTTCTCGGCCGTGTCATTACCCAAGGTTCGCCCCAGCCCAACACGGGCGTGCCGGGCATTATCGCCGGCTATGGCAAGGAACGTGTTATCCACAGCCCCGCCGCCGGCGTGTTTCGGTCCGACCGCGCAATCGGCGACATCGTGAGCGCCGGAGACGTGATTGGCTACGCGGGCGATACGCCCATGTGCACGCAGATCGATGGCTGTCTGCGCGGGCTTTTGGCGAACGGCGTGCAGGTGACTGAGGGCTTTAAATGCGCCGATGTCGACCCGCGCGGCGATGCCAGCTATATCAACTACATTTCGGACAAAGCGACGTCGGTCGGCGGCGGCGTGCTCGAGGCACTCGCTATGCTCACCGATGTCTTTAGAGGATAGAAGGCGGCAATGGAAAAGCTCGATGTTGTGAATGCGGCGCTTGCCGCCCTGCGTGCTGGCGAGACGTGCGAGCTGGTGGTCGTGGCCGGTACGGCGGGGTCGTCCCCGCGCGGTGTGGGCGCCTGGATGGCCGTCTTTGCCGATGGCAGCCAGGCGGGCACTATCGGCGGCGGCAAGATTGAGCTCTTTGCGCTGGATGAGGCGCGCGAGCTCCTGAGCGCGGGACAGTCGCGTCTGGTCCGCTACACCATGGGCGGCGAGAACTCCGATACCGGCATGATCTGCGGCGGAGCCATCTGCCTGTGCTACCTGCATTTGGATGCGACTCAGGCACCGTTGTTCCAGTCGGTTGCCGACGTCTTGGCCTATCGGCGCATCGGCGACTTCGTCATCGACTTTGAGCCGTTTATCGCGAGCGCGCTCGAGGGCGATGTGGTTGAGTACCATGGCGAGACATCGCGCCATACCATTGCCGGCTGCCCCGAGCTTTCGCTGGTGGAGGAGGGGAGTAAGGTCACCTACACCAACGCCGCCTCCGAGATTCCCCCGGCGCACATCGAGACGCTCTGCCCCGAGGGCCTGACCTATATCTTTGGCTGCGGCCACGTGGGCGCTGCGACGGCGCGGGTGCTCACGGCGGCGGGCTTTGCCGTCGTGGCTTGCGACGACCGCCCCGGCACGTTGACCCCCGAATGGGTGCCCGGCGTCTACGACCGTCGTCTGGTCGATTATAAGAACCTGAGCGAGCTGTGTCCCATCGGCCCGCGCGACCTGGTGGTCGTCGCCACGGCGGGTCACAAGTCCGATATCGACGTGGTGATTCAGGCCATGCGCGCCAAACCCGCCTATCTGGGCTGCTTGGGCTCGCGCCGCAAGACGGCCTTTGTGTGCGCCCGCTTGGAGCAGGAGGGCTTTACGCAGGAGCAAATCGACGAGCTGCACCTGCCGATCGGTGTCGCCATCGAGGCCGAGGACCCCGAGGAAATCGCCATCTCCATCGCCGCCGAGATGATCCACCTGCGCCGCACCAAACTCGTCCCCCGCAAGCGCTAATCGCATCCCCATATATGAGTTGTGGTGAAATACGGACTGTTAAAGCCTGTTAAGCCGTCAAACGGTCCCTATTTCACCGCAACTGCCATTTTCCTCCGTCCCCTAGGGATCAATATGTGCGGGGGAGTTGTGGAGTTGTGCAGGCAGACGAGGTTTTTCTGGAAATACGCTCCCGATGCGCGTATAGTACCGATTGTTTTGTCGGCTCCTGCTGCGTCGAGTCCAAACCGCGAAATGCCATGAGCGGCGCGGATGCAGCCAGGAGGCACGAGGACAACCCATCGTGGCCACGCCCCGTGCTTAAAACCCCAAGAAGGAGTGAACAATGGCAGAAGAGAAGTATGTGCCGCGTCTGAAGACCAAGTACAACAACGAGGTCAAGCAGCAGCTTCAGGACAAGTTCCAGTACGAGAACGTCATGATGATCCCCAAGTTTGAGAAGATCGTCGTGAACATGGGTGTCGGCGAGGCCGCTACCGATTCCAAGGCCATCGACGGTGCCGTGCGCGACCTGCGCGCCATCACCGGCCAGCAGCCGATGATCACCCGTGCCCGCAAGTCCATCGCTACCTTCCGCCTGCGCGCTGGTATGCCGATCGGCTGCAAGGTTACCCTGCGTGGCGACCGTATGTGGGAGTTCTTCGATCGTCTGACCTCCGTCGCGATCCCCCGTATCCGCGACTTCCGCGGCATCTCCGCCAAGAGCTTCGACGGCCGTGGTAACTTCTCCATGGGCGTCACCGAGCAGCTCATCTTCCCCGAGATCGACTTCGACTCCGTCGATCACCAGCGTGGTATGGACATCACTTTCGTGACCACCGCCAACACCGATGAGGAGGCCAAGGCCCTTCTGGACGCCTTCGGTTTCCCGTTCAAGAAATAGGTTCACCTGCCCTATGAGCGCCGTTCCCAGAAGGGGGCGGCGCTTGGGGCGAACAATACTCTATGTGAGGAGGATATAAGTGGCTAAGACATCGATGATCGTCAAGTGCAATCGCAAGCAGAAGTTCTCTACTCGTGAGTACACGCGCTGCCAGCGCTGCGGCCGTCCGCACTCTGTGTACCGCAAGTTCGGCCTGTGCCGTGTCTGCTTCCGCGAGCTTGCACTCAAGGGCGAGCTTCCCGGCGTTAAGAAGGCCAGCTGGTAAGTCACTACCAGCGTTTCAAGCATCAGTTTGGAACAGGGAAAACGCGCTAAAAAGGCTTTGCCGTTAAGGGCGGCGAAGAACCAAGAGCACGTGTTCATCAAGAACGAAGGAGAATCTGTATGAACCTTACAGACCCGATCGCAGATATGCTTACGCGCATCCGTAACGCTAACTCTGTGAACAAGGCCACGGTCTCCATGCCGAGCAGCAAGAAGCTCGTCGAGATCGCTCGTGTTCTGCACGAGGAGGGCTACATCGAGGGCTACGATGTCGAGGACACCGTTCCCCAGAAGACTCTGCACATCACGCTTAAGTATGGTCCCAAGAAGGCTAAGGTCATCAACGGCATCCGCCGCATTTCCAAGCCGGGCCTGCGTAAGTACACCGGCGTTGCCGACATGCCCCGCGTCCGCGGTGGCCTTGGTACCGCCATTATTTCCACCAGCCATGGCGTCATGACCGACCGCGATGCTCGCAAGCACAACGTCGGCGGCGAGATCATCGCTTACGTCTGGTAATTCGCTCGGTAGGTAGAAGGAAAGGAGATCACCGTGTCTCGTATCGGTAATAAGCCTGTCCAGATTCCCGCCGGAGTCGAAGTGGCAGTCAACGGCAACAACGTTGTCGTCAAGGGCCCCAAGGGCCAGCTCGAGCTCGATGTCTTTGAGAAGCTCGCTATCAACATCGAGGACAACGTCCTCACCGTTTCCCGTCCCGACGACGAGCGTGAGACCCGTGCCCGCCACGGCCTCACCCGCGCCCTCATCCACAACATGGTTGTTGGCGTTTCCGAGGGCTTCGAGAAGAAGCTCGAGCTCGCCGGCGTCGGTTACCGCGTGCAGCAGAAGGGCAAGAACCTCGAGTTCTCCCTGGGCTTCTCGCACCCCGTGATCGTCGAGGCTCCCGAGGGCATCACCTTCGAGGTTCCCGACAACACCCACGTGAACGTCAAGGGTATCAACAAGCAGCAGGTCGGTCAGATCGCCGCTGAGATCCGCGGCCATCGTCCTCCCGAGCCTTACAAGGGCAAGGGTATCCACTACGTTGGCGAGCACATCCGCCGCAAGCTGGGTAAGGCCGCCAAGTAGTCGTAACCGACTCACTCGCATAAGACCAGCACCCCGTCAGGTGCTGGCAAGATCAACCTTTTTAGGAGTTTACGTATGAACAAGCATAAGGCGAAGCTGGAAGGCCTCAAGCGTCGTCAGCGTCGTGTTCGCGGCAAGGTCTCGGGTACCTCCGAGCGTCCGCGTCTTCGCGTGACCCGTACTAACGCCAACATCTATGCCCAGATCATCGACGACAGCAAGGGCTCCAGCCTGACGCTCGTCTCTGCCTCGACCCTCGAGGCCGAGTTCAAGGGCACCCACACCTCGAACAAGGAGGCTGCGGAGAAGGTCGGTCAGCTCGTTGGCAAGCGCGCCATCGAGGCCGGCATCACCAAGGTCGCCTTCGATCGCGGTGGCCGTATCTACCATGGCCGCGTCAAGGCCCTCGCCGACGGTGCTCGTGCCGCCGGTCTCGAGTTCTAGGAGGTATGTAGCACATGGCTCGTAATCAGAAGCAGCAGCGCGAGGCCTCCGAGTTCGAGGAGCGCGTCGTTTACATCAACCGCGTGTCGAAGACCGTCAAGGGTGGTCGTCGCATGAGCCTCGTCGCTCTCGTCGTCGTTGGCGACGGCAAGGGCAACGTCGGCGTTGGCATGGGCAAGTCCGCTGAGGTGCCCCTGGCCATCTCTAAGGCGTCTCTCGATGCCAAGAAGAACATGTTCCACGTGCCGGTGACCGAGCAGGGCACCATCCCGCACGAGGTTCTCGGCCACTTTGGTGCCGGCCGCATCATCATCAAGCCCGCTGTCGAGGGTACCGGCGTTATCGCCGGCGGCGCTGTGCGTCCCCTCTTCGAGCTTGCTGGCATCAAGAATGTCCTGTCCAAGTCCCTCGGTACCGACAACGGCCTCAACATCATCAAGGCTGCCGTCGAGGGCCTCAAGGAGCTCTCCAGCCCTGAGGACGTCGCGGCTCGCCGTGGCCTGACGGTCTCCGAGATGTTCGTCGGTAAGGAGAACTAAGCATGGCTGACACCATCAAGATCAAGCAGGTCCGCAGCACCAACGGTTGCAAGCAGGACCAGGTCCGTACTGTCCGTGCCCTCGGTCTCCACAGGATCCGCGAGGTTCGCGAGATTGCTGACAACGAGTCCGTCCGCGGCATGATCTTCAAGGTCAAGCACCTTGTCGAGATTGTAGAGGAGTAGCAAATGCAGCTTCACGATCTTACTCCCGCGCCCGGTTCCACCAAGAACCGCAAGCGCGTCGGCCGTGGCAATTCTTCGGGTCACGGCACCACTTCTGGCCGCGGCCAGAAGGGCCAGGGTTCCCGCTCTGGCGGCACCAAGGGTGCCGGCTTCGAGGGTGGCCAGACTCCGCTGGCTATGCGCCTGCCCAAGCTCCCGGGCTTCCGCAACCCCCGTCGTATCGAGTACACCGCTGTCAACGTCGAGCGTCTCGAGCGTAAGTTCGAGGACGGCGCTGTGATCGACGGTGCCGCTCTTAAGGCCGCTCGCATCACCAAGAGCGAGTTCGAGCCCGTCAAGGTGCTCGGCAATGGTGAGCTCACCAAGAAGTTCACGGTCAAGGTCGACAAGGTCAGCGCTTCTGCGCAGGCCAAGATCGAGGCCGCCGGCGGAAAGGTCGAGCTGCCGTGCTAAATGGTCTTAAGAATGCTTTCCGCATCAAAGAATTGCGCGAAAAGATTCTTTTTACCATAGCTATGCTCGTCGTGTACCGCATTGGTGCGCACGTTCCTGTGCCCGGCATTCCCTTCCAGGGGATGCTGGGCCTTTTCTCGACCGATAACAATTCGGTCGCCGCAGGTGCTATGGCCCTCCTGAATCTTTTCTCTGGCGGCGCGTTGAGCTATGTGTCGGTGTTTTCGCTGGGCATCATGCCTTACATCACCAGCTCGATCATCCTCCAGATGCTCCAGGCCGTTGTGCCTTCCCTGCATGAGCTTGCCCGCGAGGGCGAGGTCGGTCAGACCAAGATTACGCAGTATTCGCGTTACCTCACCTTGGCTCTGGCAATCCTCAACTCCGTGGGTTACCTCTTCCTCTTTAAGAGCTTCGGCATCAGCTTTAATGGCGCTGGCGCTCCCGAGATCATCTTCGACCTCATGATCGTCGGCACGCTCACTGCGGGCGCCATGCTGATCATGTGGATTGGTGAGCTCATCACCCAGCGCGGTATCGGCAATGGCATGTCCCTGATCATCTTTGCGAACATCATGGCCGGCCTGCCGCAGGCGATCTTCTCCAGCACCGAGGGTAATGCCGGTGGCATCATCACCATGGTGATCATCTGCGCCATCATCCTGCTGGTTATCCCGCTGATTGTTTTTCTTGAGCGCGGCCAGCGCCGCATCCCGGTCTCCTACGCTAAGCGCGTCGTGGGCCGTCGCATGATGGGTGGCCAGACCACCTACCTGCCCATCAAGGTCAATACCGCGGGTGCCGTGCCGATCATCTTCGCTTCGGCGCTGCTGTACTTCCCGGCTCAGATTGCCGTGTTCTTCCCCGGCATCGGCTGGATTCAGGCAGTTGCCTCTGCGCTTTCGACCGGTTGGCTCAACTGGGTGCTTAATGTTGTCCTCATCGTGTTCTTCGCGTACTTCTACACCTCCATGGTGTTCAACCCCGATGACACGGCCGACAACCTTAAGAAGCAGGGCGGCTTTATTCCGGGCGTCCGTCCGGGTAGGGCTACCGCGGCCTACATCAAGAACGCGCTCAACAAGATCACGCTTCCCAGCGCTGTCTTTTTGGCGCTCATCGCCATCGTGCCTTCGATCATCTTCTCCTTCACGGGTAACCATCTGATCCAGGCATTTGGCGGCACGTCCATCCTCATCATGGTCGGCGTCGTGCTCGACACGGTCGATAAGCTCGAAGGCCAGATCAAGATGTATGATTACGATGGATTCTTTAAATAGGCTAGAGGAGGATTGCTCATGAACCTCGTATTGCTCGGAGCTCCGGGTGCCGGTAAGGGCACCGTCGCACAGGAGCTCGTCGCCGAGTTTGGCGTCGCTCACATTTCCACGGGCGACCTGCTGCGTGCTGCCGTCAAGGGTGGCACCGAGCTTGGTATTCAGGCTAAGAAGTACATGGACGCTGGCGAGCTCGTTCCCGACCAGCTCGTGATCGACCTTGTCAAGGAGCGCCTTGCTGCCGATGACGCCCAGCAGGGCTTCATCCTCGACGGCTTCCCGCGCAACACCGCCCAGGCTGTGACGCTCGATTCCGAGCTCTCCGCCATGGGTCGCGAGATCGACTGCGCCCTTCTGGTCGACGTGGCCCCCGAGGTCATCATCGATCGTCTGTCTTCGCGTCGCACCTGCCGCGCCTGCGGTTACACCGGCACCGCTGCCGATGCTACCTGCCCCAAGTGCGCCGGCGAGATGTATCAGCGCGACGACGACAAGCCCGAGACCATCAAGAACCGTCTCGACGTCTACGAGAAGTCCACGAGCCCGCTCGTCGACTACTATCGTGGCCAGGGTCTGCTCAAGTCGGTCAACGGTGACCAGGCTCGCGAGACCGTGTACGGGGATGTCAAAGAGGCTCTCGGTCTATGATCAAGATTAAGTCTGCAACGCAAATCGAGCAGATGAAGAAGGCAGGAGCGCTATCTAAGATGGCGCTCCGCCACGTTGGAGCCATGGTGCGCCCTGGTGTTTCGACCTTTGAGCTCGATCAGCTCGCGGAGCAGATTATCCGTATGCATGGCGGCACCCCGGCCTTTAAGGGTTACGGCGGGTTCCCCGGTACCATTTGCGCATCGATTAACGATGCCGTGGTCCACGGTATTCCCAACCCCGACATGATCCTGCGCGATGGCGATATCATCTCCATCGATACGGGAGCCGTTGTCGACGGTTGGGTTGGCGATAACGCTTGGACGTTTTTCGTCGGCACCCCTACGCCCGAGGCCAAGGCCCTGTGCGAGGTCACGCGCGATTGCCTTAAGGCTGCCATCGAGCAGGCTATTCCCGGTAACCATATCGGGGACGTCGGTTATGCCGTTCAGTCTCTCGCCGAGTCTCACGGTTACGGCGTGCTTCGCGACTATGTGGGCCATGGCATTGGCCGTGTGATGCACGAGGACCCCAACGTTCCTAACTATGGAAAGAAGGGGAGAGGCGTTCGCCTCCAGGCCGGCATGGTCATTGCCATCGAGCCGATGGTTACGATGGGCTCCAACCATGTGAGCACGGGCTCCGACGGTTGGATCGTCACGACCAACGACCACCTGCCCGCCGCGCACTACGAGAACACCGTCGCCATTACCAATGACGGCCCGGTGATTCTCACCACGGATGCCCAGGGTGCTTGGTGTTCGCTCCAAGGCGGAGAAATGTAACAAGTTCCACTTAGTTGTGGAGCCATTACGAAGTTATTACGATGCGTGCATACGTGTTGTAGAATACTCAATCGCTGTCGTTTTCTAGAGAAAGATGATTGCTTGTGAAGAAGGAAGACGCAATTGAGCTCGAGGGTACGGTAAAGGAACCGTTGCCCAATGCCATGTTTAAGGTTGAGCTCGAGAACGGTCATTCGGTTCTGTGCAACATTTCTGGCAAGATCCGAATGAATTACATCCGTATTCTCCCCGGTGACAGGGTTGTCGTGGAGCTTTCCCCGTACGACCTGACCCGCGGCCGCATCACCTATCGCTACAAATAGCGGCACGCATACACGCACTCCATTTCCGACTGCAGGCTTAGCTCAACCTACGGTCGGATTGTGTGTGAAGACCAGCCATAGTTTTAAACGCCTGCGGCTGGGCGAGTAGATAGTAGGGAAGTAGTTTGAGCGCTACCGAAAGGAAGAACGATGAAGGTACGTCCTTCGGTCAAGAAGATGTGCGATAAGTGCAAAATCATTAGGCGCCATGGCAAGGTCCTCGTCATTTGCGAGAACCCCCGTCATAAGCAGCGTCAGGGTTAAGAGAGGAGACTACGTTGGCCCGTATTAATGGTGTCGACCTCCCGCGTGAGAAGCGCGTTGAGATCGGTCTGACCTACATTTACGGCATCGGCCGCACCACTGCGACGAAGATCTGCGTCGAGTGCAACGTTAACGTGGATACGCGCGTTAAGGACCTCACCGAGGATGAGGTTAACGCCATCCGTGATTATATCGATAAGAACCAGATCATGGTTGAGGGCGACCTCCGCCGTGAGCGCAACCAGAACGTCAAGCGCCTTATGGACATCGGCTGCAACCGCGGCCTTCGTCACCGCAAGGGCCTCCCGGTCCGCGGCCAGCGCACCCACACTAACGCTCGTACCCGCAAGGGCCCGAAGCGTCAGATCGGTGCTAAGAAGAAGAAATAAGGAGCGCTAGATAGATGGCTACTGCTAAGAAGAACGTTCGCGCTGCCCGTCTGAAGCGCGCGGACCGTAAGAACATTTCCGTGGGCCAGGCTCACATTCGTTCTACGTTCAACAACACGATCGTTTCGATCACCGATCCCCAGGGCAACGTCATTTCCTGGAAGTCGGCTGGCCAGGTGGGCTTCAAGGGCTCCCGTAAGTCCACGCCGTTCGCTGCCCAGATGGCTGCCGAGGCTGCTGCCAAGCAGGCCATGGAGCACGGTATGAAGAAGGTTTCCGTCTTCGTCAAGGGCCCCGGCTCCGGTCGTGAGACCGCCATTCGCTCCCTCCAGGCTGCTGGCCTCGAGGTCTCGAGCATCCAGGACAAGACCCCCATTCCGCACAACGGCTGCCGCCCCAAGAAGCGTCGCCGCGTGTAACTGAAAGGATCGTATCAATATGGCAATCGACAGGACTCCTGTTCTTAAGCGCTGCCGTCAGCTCGGGATCGATCCCGCTGAGCTCGGTTACAGCAGCAAGAAGGAATCTATCCGTCAGCCCAAGCGCCGTCGCAAGGAATCTGAGTACGGCATGCAGCTGCGCGAGAAGCAGAAGGTCAAGTTCATCTATGGCGTTCTGGAGAAGCAGTTCCACGGCTACTTCAACAAGGCCCGTAAGATGAACGGCGTCACCGGTGAGAACCTCATGATCATCCTTGAGTCTCGCCTTGACAACGTCGTCTTCCGTCTTGGCTTCGCCCGCACCCGCAAAGAGGCTCGTCAGTCCGTCCGTCACGGTCACTTCACCGTGAACGGCAAGCGCGTGGATATTCCGTCCTACCGCGTCAAGGCCGGCGACGTCGTCGCTGTCGGCGAGAAGTTCCGTGACCTCCTCCCCATCAAGGAGGCTCTGATTTCCTCCGAGCGCTTTGAGGTCCCTGGCTGGCTCGAGGTCGATATCGAGAAGCTGTCTGGTAACGTGCTCGCTCTGCCGACGCGTGAGCAGATCAGCGGTGATATCAACGAGCAGCTCATCGTCGAGCTCTACTCTAAGTAGTCCATCCGGGCTGCTGAGGCTGGAGGTAATACATGTCAGAATTCATTAGGCCTCAGGTTCAGGTCGAAGAGATCAACGAGACGTCTGCTCGTGTCTCCGTCGAGCCGCTCGAGCGTGGCTACGGCGATACGCTGGGTAACTCCCTTCGTCGCGTACTTCTGTCCTCGCTCGAGGGTGCCGCCGTCGAGGCTATTCAGATCGATGGTGCACAGCACGAGTTCATGACCATCCCTAACATGGTCGAGGATGTCACCGACATCGTCCTGAATGTCAAGGGTCTTGTCTTCAGGGCTCTCGGCACGACCGACGAGGCGACCGCCACCATTTCTGTTGACGGCCCCTGCGAGGTCACCGGTGCGGACTTCTTTATTCCGTCCGAGTTTGAGCTGGTCAACCCCGAGCAGCACATCGCTACGCTTACCGAGGGTGGCCATCTCACCATGAGCATGCGCATCGGCTATGGCCGCGGCTATGTCTCTGGCGAGGCTAACAAGCGCGACAACGATCCCATCGGTGTGATCCACGTCGACTCGCTGTACTCGCCGGTGTCCCGTTGCGCCAAGCTCGTTGAGGCTTGCCGTGTCGGTCAGCACACCGACTACGACCGCCTTGTCCTCGAGATCGAGACCAACGGCTCCATCGCTCCGCGCGACGCCGTGGTCCAGGCTGCCAATATCATCAACCAGCATATGGCTGCCTTTATGAACCTTGCCGAGACCCCCGAGGTCGAGGAGGAGGCTTCGATTTTCGCTCCCGAGGTCACCAACGACAACGCCGAGCTGGACAAGCAGATCGAGGATCTGGACCTTTCCGTCCGTTCCTACAACTGCCTTAAGCGCGCCAGCATTCACTCGGTCCGTCAGCTCGTTGAGTTCTCGGAGAACGATCTGCTTAACATCCGTAACTTCGGTGTTAAGTCGATCGAGGAAGTGAAGGACAAGCTTGAGTCCATGGGCCTGAGCCTGAAGGCTTAATGCTTCGCATATTTGAGGAGAAACTAGACCATGCGTCACAACGTTAAGAAGGGCCTGAAGCTCGGCACCGATGCGAGCCACACCAAGGCCATGAAGAAGAGCCTGGCCAAGGCCCTCTTCGAGAACGACCGCATCAAGACCACCGAGACCCGCGCTAAGGCGCTGCGTTCGGTCGTCGACCCGATCATCACCTGGGCCAAGAAGGGCGACCTGCACTCTCGTCGTCTGGCCATCGCCAAGCTCGGCGATAAGCAGCTCGTTGCCGAGATCTTCGACAAGGCTGCCCAGGGCATGTGGCAGGACCGCAACGGCGGTTACACCCGCATCATGAAGCTCGGCAACCGTAAGGGCGACAACGCTCCTATCGTTATCATGGAGCTCGTCACCGAGCCTTGCACGCCTAAGGCCAAGAAGGCTGCTCCGGCCCCCAAGAAGGCCGCTGCTCCCAAGAAGGTCGAGGCCGTCGAGGAGACCGCTGCCGAGGAGGCTCCTGCTGAGGAGACCGCTGAGTAGACATTCCGTCTGCATAGGCTATATTCGAGGGGTACGTTCGCGTACCCCTCTTTTTTTGTCGCGATACCGTTGCTTGTTTGTTGGGAGCGCCCATGACTGCGCCGTCTGATTTCAATTCGATTTCCGAGCTTGATGCTACGCTCGTATTTCGCGTGGCCTATGATGGCTCGTCGTATAGCGGATTTGCCGAGCAGCCGGGACAGACGACGGTTGCGGGTGAGCTACGTCGAGCCATCGAGACGCTGCTTCGCCGCCCGATCGATCTGACGTGTGCGGGGCGTACCGATGCCGGCGTGCATGCCGTGGCTCAGTACATCAGCGTGCCCGTTACGGACGCTGAGCTCGCGTGTACGCGCCGTAGGTGGCTGCGGGCTATGGATGCCCTGCTGCCCAAAGATATCGCCATCAACGAGGTCTACAAGGCTCGTAAGGGCTTTTCTGCGCGCTTTGACGCGCGCTCTCGCACGTACACCTATCGCATTGCCGATCGTGATGCGCGGCCCGTGCTGTCACGCGGTGCTGTGTGGTGGCATCGCTATCCCCTCGACGTCGATGCGATGGCGGCCGCCTGCCCTGCGCTTTTGGGCGAGCAGGACTTTAAAAGCTTTTGCAAGGTTGCCTCGGCCGTTGGCAAGCCCACGCATCGCTGCGTGATGCGT
The DNA here is from genome assembly GCA_905215065.1 of uncultured bacterium. Taxonomy (GTDB): domain Bacteria; phylum Actinomycetota; class Coriobacteriia; order Coriobacteriales; family Coriobacteriaceae; genus Collinsella. Next base: position 24,639 of record CAJMOF010000015.1, read on the forward strand.
GCCGAATTTGGCCATGAGGTTGCGTTTGGCGAGGACATCCTGACGTTTACCATCGAGGGCAATGCATTTCTGCATTCGATGGTCCGTACGATCGTGGGCACGCTTGTCGAGATTGGCATGCATCGCCGTGAACCCGAGTGGATGCGCGAGGTCATCGATGCTTGCGACCGTACCGCTGCGGGCCCCACGGCTCCTGCCTGCGGCCTTACGTTTATGGGCGTGGATTACGATCCCGCCGAGCTTGTCGTGCTCGACTAGGGGAGGGTTCGACGCGTCGTGCGTCGACACCTGTCGTCTGTGGTCTGCGCGTGTGCAACATCTGTTCTTGGCGTGCAATACAACTGGTGTCTCATTGCTTTTATTGCCGGGGTGTACCATGAAGCTCGGTTTGATTTATTGCTGTCGAGAGGACGGATAATTTGGTTCGACGTGGCTCGCATCCGCGACTTTCGGTGATCCTTGTGGTAGAAGGTTCGCCCAGCTATGCGATGCGTGCGCTCGAGAGTATCCAGAACCAAGACCTCTACGATTTGCAGATTGTCGTTGTCTGTCGCGATGCTGCGCCCGGTGTGCGCCATTCGCTTCAAGTTACTGCTGACAGGGACATCCATATTGATTTGATTGACGTCGAGGACGCGACGCGCGGCGCGTGTCTTCGTGCCGGTTTTGCTGCTTCGCGCGGCTCTCAAATCATCGCTATGAACGCCGATGAGTGGTTTGCTCCGCAGTCCCTTTCCAAGATGGTCGATATCGCGTGCGATACTGCGGCAGACATAGTGTTCCCTACGGTGTCGCTCGACCGCTATGATGCACATCGAGAGCGCCATTCGCGCGTCTTGGATGCTGCTTCTATTGCTATTGAAGACAAGTCTTCGATGGTGGCCGGGCTGCCCCAGTTGATTTTAGGCGGCCTAGTCGTTCAGACCTCTGGCGTGATGTATAGCCGTCCGCTGTTTGAGGCATGCCTGTCGCACGGCAAGGCGTACCGTACGGTTGAGTTTATGGCATATGCGCTCTCGCAGGCACAGCGCGTCTCCGGATGCGGAGACGCTTGTTTCCACGCGGCGGCACCTAAGCTTACAGATGCCTTTGATCCCACCATGTATGCCAGGATATCCGATGACACTCGAGCGCTCGACGAGCTTGCGGACTCACTCTCGGAAGCAGATAGCGGTGGTCGGCTCAAGCTGGCAAGCCAAAAGTTCTACTTTGCCGGACTGGTCGCCTGCATCGAGAATTTGTGTCTGAGCCCGCATGGGGTGTCGTCAATCGAGCGTTCCGCCCGCATGCGTGATATGCTCGAGGCGCCTCGAACCCGTCAGATGGTCGCCGCGCTCAAGGATAACCATCGGGGACTCGGTCTGTTGTTTGGGCCGATCGCCAGCGCCAAGCCCGCGCGCTGCGTGATGTGTACGCATCTGGCAGCTTTTCTTAACCGGACGGGCGCAAAAACCGCCTAAACGGCTCATTACGAAACAAACTTGCATAGAATTGTTTCGAAATGCGTTCTTATACACAAAAGCCTTCAAATAGCGTTAAACTATTCAATCACTGATTGATTGTCTCCGCCATCTTTTGGAGAGAGGGTTTGTATGGCTAAAAAACGCAATGGGCGCCAGGATGCCATTAGAGATATTGTGCGCAATAAGGATGTCCGCACGCAGCGCGTGCTGGTCGATGAGCTCCGTGCTATGGGCTTTGATTGCACGCAGGCGACTGTCTCTCGCGATATTGCCGATATGGGGCTGCGTAAGCTCCCTGAGGGCATCTATGTTCTGGCAGAGGACCTGCACCTGCAGCGTATGGTTTCCGAGCTCGTAACGGGCGTTCTGCGTACTGATAATCTGGTTATGATCAAGGCTCAGCCTGGCACGGCTTCCGGCATCGCCGCCGCCGTTGATGCGGCAGAGTTACCCGATGTGCTTGGCTCGCTTGCCGGCAACGATACGATTTTGGTTATTGCCCAGACGGCCGAGGACGGCGAGCGTCTCGAGGCGCTGATCAATAAGTTGAGCAATTCTCGCAAGTAGGTGTGCGGGTCGTGCGCTCGGCATTGTGTGCGCTGACATAGTAGCTTGTAAGGGGCATCGACGTTGGTCGGTACCCCTTTTTGTTTGCCGGTATAAAGACCGCCCACCAGGTCGCTTCAAACTAAAAGGCCCCGAGCAGTTCAATAAGCTGCTCGGGGCCTTGTTGGCTTTAGTCGCGTACTTCTTAGCCGACCGTATCGTCAGGCGTGGGCGAGGGGTCGGGAGTGGGCGTAGGCGTAGGCGTAGGCGTAGGCGTAGGCGTGCCGCCATCGCCGCCGGTCGAACCACCAGTGGAGCCGCCCGTCGAGCCACCGGTCGTACCGGTGCCGCCGGTGGTGTCGCCGCCCGTGGTCTCGGTGGTCGTGGTCGTCGTGGTAGTCGTTGTGGTGGTTTCCTCTTCCTCTTCCTCTTCGTCCTTGTCCTTGTCGTCGTTCTCCGACTTCTTGGTGTTGTTGGTGCCGTAGAACTTCCAGACGCTGTTGTTCTTGTAGGTGGGCGCCGTTCCGGTCGCAAACTCCTCGCGCTCGGTACCGGTCAGAACGGTGTTCATAAACCGCTTAAAGACAGGCAGGTTGGTGCTGTCGCCCAGCAGGTCCGTGCCGTACTTTTGGATGGGGATCTCGCCCGCGGAATAGCCGGTCCACAGGGCGCATGCCAGCTGCGGGGTATAGCCGCAGAACCACAGGTTGGTGGTGTTGTCGGTGGTGCCCGTCTTGCCGGCATAGGGCTGGTTGACACTCAGGGCGCCGGCAGCACCCGTACCGCTGCCCTTCATGACGCCGGACAGAACATCGGTGACCGCGGCGGCCTCGCCCTCGGTAAGCACCTGTGAGGGATTGTCGGTGTGCTGGTACAGCACCGAACCGGTACGAGAGTCAATCTCGGTGATGGCGATCGGCTGGCGATAGTAGCCGCCGTTGGCAAACGTCGCGTAGGCGGCGGCCATCTCGAGCGGCGAGATCGAGCCGGTGCCGAGGGTCATGACGGGAACGTCCTCGATGTTGTCCTTGGCGGGGTCGATGCCGAGCTTTTTGACGAGCGAGATGATCTTGCTGTTGCCGACGGCTTCCGCCACCTGGATGTAGCCGGTGTTGGAGGAGTATGCCGTCGCCTGCTTAAGCGTGATGTTGCCATAGCTCTGGTTGGCGTAGTTTTGTACCTCGGTTGTGGTGCCCTTGGCCTTGAGCGGCGAGTTGCAGTTGAGGGTGACGTTGGGGTTCATGCCGTTTTGGATGGCAGTTGCCAGCGTAAAGGCCTTAAAGGTGGAGCCGACGGGACGCTTGGCCGTGGCATGGTTTACGTGGTTCTCGTCGGCGTTGTAGTCGTAGCCGCCCACCATGCACTTGATGTAGCCGGTCTTGGGGTCGACGACGACCATGCCCATGTCCAGGCCGTCAAGCGAGAGCGTGTCGAGCTGCTCGCGGACGGCATTCTCTGCCACCTGCTGCATCGTGGGGTCGATGGTGGTCTTGACGGTCAGGCCGCCCTTAAAGAGCACGTCGGTCGAGAACTCCTGCTCCAGTAGCTGCTTGACGTAGGAGACAAAGTAGGGCTGCGAGTATACGTCGACGCCGCTGCCCGAGATTTCGGTCACGTTGAGGGTGATGGGCTCGGCCTGTGCGGCATCGTGCTCCTCCTGGGTGATGTGGCCCAGGCGCAGCATGTTGTCGAGAACCTTGTTGCGGCGAGACAGTGCCAGATCGGGGTTGACCGTGGGGTCGTACTGCGAAGGCGAGTTGGGAAGGCCGATGAGCAGCGCGGCCTCGCTGAGGGTGAGGTCGGCGGCGCTCTTGGACAGATAGGTCTCGGCTGCGGCCTCGATGCCGTAGGCGCCGTGGCCGTAATAGATGGTGTTGAGGTACATCATGAGGATCTCGTCTTTGGAGTACATGTCCTCCATCTTGATGGCGATGTAGGCCTCGCGCACCTTACGCTCAATGGTCGAGTCGAACTGCTCCTCCTGCAGGATGGTGTTGCGCACAAGCTGCTGGGTGATAGTCGAGGCGCCTTCGTGCCCGCCACCGAGGGTTGCCACCGCAGCACGCGCGATACCCCACAGGTCGATACCGCCGTGCTCGTAGAAGCGCTCGTCCTCGACGTCAACGGTGCCCTGCAGCACGTAGGGGGAGACCTCGTCCTTGGTGATAGACTTGCGGTTTTGCGTGTAGAAGCTCGCGATCTTATTGCCGTTGCAGTCGACGATCTCGGTGGGCTCGCTCACCAGATATGCGTTGGCGTCGGTGTAGTCGGGCAGATCGGACAGCCAGCGGTTGACGTTGCCGACCATGCCGATGCCAAATGCCACGCCCGCAATCAGCAGAAAGCCCAAAAACGAGAGCAGGATTATGGGCAGAGCATGCGTCTTTGAACGGCTGCGTCCCTGTCGTTGGCGAGGACCCATATATTGACCTCCAGGTATGTCGTGCCAGACGGTGGATGTGCCGTCGGGGCAGGATGGACATAAGTTATTACACGATAAACCAAACGGGGCGCGCGAGGCCTCGTGTATGCTGGAAGACGGCATTTTTCAGAGTGAATGCATACCTTGGTAAGGAGTTTGTCGATGGCGATTCGGACGATGGGGCCGAGCGGACAATACGAGACTGGATTGGATGCTGCCGGTGCGGCGCTGCCCGAGCTGCTGGCGCCGGCGGGCGGACTCGACCAGATGCTTGCGGCCATCGCCGCGGGTGCCGATGCCATCTATGCGGGGTTGGGCGGCTTTAACGCCCGTGTGAGCGCCCATGGCTTTACGGATAACGAGTTTGCGCGCGGCTGCGCCGTGGCGCATGCCCATGGCGTGCGTGTGTACGTAACGCTCAACGTGTTCGTGTTTGACGATGAGTTGTCCGACGCGGTGGCGTTGGGAGCTCATGCACTGGAGCTGGGCGCCGATGCTCTGATTGTCGCCGATGCCGGGTTGGCCTGCGCGCTGCGCGCGGCGATTCCCGGGGTCGAGATTCACCTGTCCACGCAGGCGGGCGCTCATGGCGAGGGTGCCGTGCGGCTTGCCGCCGATGAGCTGGGGGTCGAGCGCGTGACGACGGCACGCGAGCTGACGGTCGACGAGATTGCGGCGCTATGTGCCACGGGCGTGCCCATCGAGGTATTCTGCCACGGTGCGATTTGCATCGGCTATTCGGGGGCGTGCGAGTTCTCGGCCTTGCGGCGTGGGCGCTCGGCGATGCGCGGCGACTGCACGCAGCCGTGCCGTCTGGCGTACGACCTAGTGGACGAGGCGGGGCAGAGTGTTGTTGCCGTCGAGGGAGACCGCCTGCTTTGTCCGCGTGACTATCTGGGTATCGCGCACCTGCCCGAGCTTGTTGCCACCGGCGTGGCATCGCTCAAGATCGAGGGACGCATGAAGAATCCCGATTACGTATTCAACGTGGTGAGGGTGTGGCGTCGGGCACTCGATACGCTGTGCGACGGCGCGTGGGACTTCGGTGCCGTGGAAGAGCTTGAACGCGAGCTGGGAAGGTCGTTTAACCGTGGGTTTACCGATGCTTACCTGCGGGGTCGTTCGGGTGCCGAGCTCATGAGCTTTGAGCGCGCGATCAACCAGGGCGTGCGCGTGGGCCACTTGGTGGCGGTGGGTCACGAAGAGGTGACGGTTGAGCTCGATGCCGCCGTGGCGGCGGGTGACACGCTCGAGATTCGGTTCTATCCGGGCGTCGACGCGCGCCCCGATGTGCCCAAGCGCTGGCCACAGGTGCCTTGCCCCGTGGATGCCGCTGCGGGGGAGCGCATCGTCGTGCATTGCAAACGTAAGGTGGACGCGGGCTGCGAGGTCTATCTGATTCGCAGCGCCGGCGTGTTGGATCAGACGGCGGCGGTGTTGGAGCGCATGCGGGCCGAGGCGGATGCGATTGCGCCCGTTGCGCGTGCCGTTGAGGTGCTGCCCTTTGAGGACGTTGCGGTGGATAGCGGTGCGTCGCCGGAGTTGGTGGAGTGCGCGGTTCCCGCTCGCATGGTTTTTGCTTGGCAGCTGATGGATACCGACCCGCGCAGAGAACTCGATTTGTCCGACACCGTTGTGGTGCTTGACGAGGTGTGCCGCACGGGTGACGCTGACCGGACCCGCTCGCTGATGCAGCGTGCCGGGCGCGTCGTCTGCCGCAACCTGGGACAGGTGGTGATTGCTCGCGAGCTGGGCGTGACGTTTGACGTGGCGGCGCCGGTGTTCTGCGCGAATCGGGCCACGCTTACCTGGCTGCGCGGACTCGGTGCGGGGCGGGTGTACTTGCCGGCCGAGTTGCTCGGCAATGATGCGGAGCGTGTTGCCGAACTTGCCGCTTGCCCCGGTGTCTTGGGGCCTGTCGATGCCGACCGTCCCGAGCTCATGGTGTGCGAGCACTGCTTGCTGACTGCCGAGGGCGCCTGCGCCACGGATGCAACGGGGCAGGTCCGTTGCCGTGACTGCTCGCGCCGTCAGCAGGCGCGCTTTTTGGTCGAACGTGACGGCACGCGTTTGCCGGTCGTTATCGACGCGTGCGGCAGGACGAGGATTTTCCTGTCGTAGGTGCCGCGTCGCGCTGTTTTGGTTATTATTAGTGGGTTTATGAACTTCCAGCACCGCCGTATCCGGTGAGGGTGCTATAGCAAAAGGAGGATACCCAATGCTGTCTGTTGACGAGCAAATGCGTATCATCACCTCGGGTGCAGCGCAGATCGTCCCCGAGGCCGACCTTCGCAAGAAGCTTGAGAAGGGCGAGCCCCTCAACATCAAGCTCGGCGTCGATCCCACCAGCCCCGACCTGCACCTGGGCCATGCCGTGCCCCTGCGCAAGATGCGTCAGTTCCAGGACCTGGGCCACAACGTCACCCTTATCATCGGCAACGGCACTGCGCTGATCGGCGACCCCTCGGGCAAGAACTCCACCCGCCCGCAGCTTTCGCAGGAGCAGATCGAGGCCAACGCCGAGACCTACGTGAGCCAGGCCATGAAGATCCTGGACCCCGAGAAGACCACCATCGTGCACAACGGCGACTGGATCCTTTCGATGGACCTGGCCGGCCTGCTGCAGGTGTGCTCCAAGTTCACCGTCGCCCGCATCCTTGAGCGCGACGACTTTACCAAGCGCTACCAGTCCCAGACGCCGATTGCCCTGCACGAGTTTCTGTACCCCGTGATGCAGGCCTTCGACTCCGTTCAGATCAAGGCCGACGTCGAGATGGGCGGCACCGACCAGCTCTTCAACCTGCTCGCCGGCCGCGAGCTCATGGAGAAGATGGGCATGGAGCCGCAGATCGCGCTTACCATGCCGCTGCTCGAGGGCACCGACGGCGTGCGCAAGATGTCCAAGTCCTATGGCAACTACATCGGCCTGACCGACGCTCCCAAGGATATGTTCGGCAAGACCATGTCCATCCCCGACGAGATGATCGGCAAGTACTATCGTCTGGCCAGCTCGCTCGCCCCGGCCGAGGTCGACAAGATCGATGCCGCCCTGGCCGATGGCTCCGCCGACCCCTATGAGCTCAAGCGCGCACTGGGCCGCGACCTGTGCGACACCTACCACGGCGCCGGCGCCGGCGACGAGGCACAGGCCGAGTTCGACCGCGTGTTCAAGGAGGGCCAGCTTGCCGACTTCCCCGAGAAGCACGTTGAGCTGACCGTCAACGACGAGGGTCAGATTTACCTCGCCGGCCTGCTCAAGGACCTGGGCCTTTCGGCCAGCGCCGGTCAGGCCCGCCGCGACATCGACGGCGGCGGCGTCAAGATCAACGGCAAGGCTGTGGCTCCCAAGAGCTACAACATCGATCCGAGCGCCCTCAAACTGGGCGACACCCTCTCCGTGGGCAAGCGCAAGGGCTTTAAGTTGGTTTAGTTACGCGGTTTTACCAAACCGCGTAACCGGTTGACGCTGCAAACCCGCCAGAGCGGCAATCTGCCTTTCAACTTCGGCGGCATGACCAGAAGGTCAATGCCGCCTCGTTTCAAGGCACCTTGCTCGCTCTGGCGGGCTTTCGCTCATATGACCCAATCCGCTGTCAAGAGCCACAATGGCCCCGCCGACCGCTTGCAATCGGTCGGCGGGGCCTGCCGTTAACCCGTCCCGGTCCGCCCCCGGCATGTCATCGACGCCTTCGGCTCAGTCTCATATCCGCGGATACCGTTCTGTCGGCCCGCACTCCATTCCTTCGGCGGGGTTCCCCAAGTCTGTCGAGGCGCATGCGGAGGGCTCCGCGCGCACAGCGAAATAGGGGGTATCCCCGAAGGCCGCCCGGCTCGCCGGGGCGGGGGCTATGTCTATTCCGCGCCCTCCCGGCACATCATGCCGAGGGCCCAGAGCCACCTCACGAGCTCGGCCGCGGTGGCCGCGTTGGCCTTCGCCTGGGGCATGCCGCGGGCGAGCATCTCCTCGCGCCGCCGCAGGAGCCGCTCGGATCCCTTCCTCCCGTGCATCCTTATCTCGAGGGGCACGCCCGTGTCCCTCGGCATGAGCTTCGGCTGGTGCCGCGCCGCGGCGTAGCACCATGAGCCCTCAACGGCCAGCTTCCTCACGAGCGCGTTGCCCGCACCGCTGATGCCTCCGAGCCGCACGGAGTCGCCGCTCGACCTCTGACTCGGCGCGAGGCCGAAATAGGCCGTGACCTGCCTTCCGGAGCGGAACCTCGTGAAGTCGCCGACCTCGGCCGAGAAGGCTGCGGCCAGCGCGAAGGCGCAGCCCTTGATCGACTGGAGGGCGGCCACCTCCGCGGCGATCGGGCTGGCATCCACGGCCGCCCTGTACTCGGAGAGCAGGTCCGCCCGGGCCTCCGCCGCGGCCTCGACCTCGCTCCTCAGGGCGGCGAGCGTCCGAACCCCGCCATCGTCCTCCGGCCTGACCTTGTCGAGCCACCTCAGGAAGTCGTAGGTCCAGTACTTCCTCGGGTTGCCGGCGGGCGTGGTGCCGCCGTAGACGAGCCCTCGCTTTGCGAGGAAGGCGAGCAGCCGCTGCTTGGCGGTCGCCAGGCGCGCGGTCGCCCCGTCGTAGGCGCCGGCGAGGTCCCTGATGCCCTCGACCTCGGGGGAGGGGACCCATACGGGGGAGATGTCGTGGGCGAGTATCGCCTTGGCCATCCTGGCGGCGTCGTTCCTGTCGTTCTTGGAGGCCGAGTCGGCGGCCGACCTGGGGATCTTCGAGACCGCGGCGACGACACACTCGACGCCGAGCCCGGCGAGCTCCCGCTGCGGGGCGAAGCCGGGGTAGCCGCTCTCGTAGGCCGCGAGCGACGGCCCGGGGAACCCGTCCATCCACCCGGCGATCTCGCCCCAGGGGTTGCCGGGGAACCTCCTCGTCACGGCCTCGCCGGTGTCCGCGTCGAGGGCGCAGACGGTGGTCGACCTCAGGTGGACGTCCATCCCGAACGCGGTAGAATACTTTGGCATGGGAGCCTCCCGACCTCGTTGCGGCGCGGCTGCGCCTATGGCACTTCAACATCATTGTCGCAGCCCCGACCCGCGGTCACGAGCGGGGGCTCCTATCTTTTTAGTGCCCTCGGATTGGGTCATAGTGTCTGTCGTTGCCAAGACATCGGCGCTTCCGTTGTTGTAGGTGGCAGTTAGGTGCACTCATTGGGGACAGACTTAAATGAGTGCCCACAGAATGAGAGTGGATAATCTTCCGTTTTTGGCCTGCTTTGGGGTTCAAAGTGGGAGATTATCCACTCTCATCATTTTGCGGCACTTGGGGACGTTCCTTTTGTGCCGGCACTTTGGGACACTCCTTGTCATTGGTGCAAAGTAACCTGTCCCCATTGCGCCAAGCGGCGTGTGCCGTTAAGCGGACGGGGTGTTAGCGGGACCTTCTTTTGGGCATACAATTGCTATTGGCTTGCTGCGGTGAAGGCTCGTCCGCTCCGCAGTTATTTCTACAGTTAAAGGAGTATGTATGTCCGTTGAGGTCATGAGGTCTGTGATCGATGCTGCCGAGGGCCGCGTGCCCGTCGACACGCTGTTTGCCAATGCGCAGATTGTCGACGTGTACGGTCAGCGCGTGGCGCCCGGTAGCGTTGCCGTCAAGGACGGTCTGATCGTCGGCGTGCTCTACGATGGTCGCGACGATGCCGCTGGCACCTACGAGGCAACTGAGGTCATCGACTGCCAGGGTCGCTATCTCGCTCCTGGTTTTATTGACGGGCATCTGCATATCGAGTCTTCGAACATCCGCCCCGCCGAGTATGCGCGCATGGCGGCGACGCGCGGTACCACCACCGCCATTGCCGACAGCCACGAGATCGCCAACGTGGCGGGCCTGGACGGCCTGCGCTTTATGATCGAGGATGGTCGCCGCGCACCCATCTCCATTAAGTACATGATGCCTTCGTGCGTGCCCGCGCTGCCCGACGAGCAAGCGGGCGCTGTGATTACCGCCGCTGACATGCAGACGTTTTTTGCCGAGCATCCGGGCGATGTTTTTGGCCTGGGCGAGATGATGAACCTGCCGGGTGTCTTTATGGCCGACCCCGAGACCTGTGCTCGCATCGATGCTGCCAATCAGACGCCATCCAAGCAGGTTGACGGCCACGCGCCACTCGTTGCCGGTAAGGACCTCAACGCCTATGCCGCAGCGGGCATTATCGCCGACCACGAGTCGACGATTCCCGAGGAGGCGCTCGACAAGCTGTCCCGCGGCATGTATGTGATGCTGCGTGAGGGTACGTGCAGCCACGACCTGGCCAATTTGTCTCCGATGCTGCTGGAGAACCCTGCCCGCGCCCGCCGCTGCTGCTTTGCGACCGACGACCGCGCTCCCTCCGATGCTCTTTCGACCGGCATGATCGACAATGCCTGCCGCGTGGCCATCGAGGCCGGCATCGACCCGGTGGCCGCCATCTCCATGGCGTCCCTTTCCACGGCTGAGGCATTTGGCCTGGACCACGGCTGTCGCGACCCGCATGAGCTCCGTGGCGCGATCGCCCCGGGCAAACGCGCCGACCTGCTGTTGCTCAATGACCTGACGTTTGCCAAGGCTCCGCATCGCGTATATGCCGCCGGTGCTCTGGTGGCGCAGGACGGCACCTTTGTGGGCGAGATCGCACCCGAGATGGCCGAGGTCGCAGCGCTTGCCGATGAGCTGCGTGCTTCCGTTAAGCTGCCGAAGCTATCGCTCGACGTGTTCGACTATGCCTTTAAGCCGGGCGAGGCCGTGATTGACGTGGTGCCGGGTAAGGCCATCACGGGTATGGCTCGCCCCGAGAGCGCCGAGGGCCTGCGCCGCATTATGCTGATTGAGCGCCATGGCCGCGGCGTGTCGCTGCAGGCCGAGGGCGCCGACGGCGACGGCCCCGCTGGCCTGGGCCTGGTCGGCAAGCATATCGGTCGCGGCTGGGTGCGCGGCTTTACCATCACCGGTGGCGCCATTGCCTCCACGATCGGCCACGACTCGCACAACGTGTGCGTGGTGGGCGACAATGCGGCGGATATGATGGCTGCCGTTGAGGCCGTGGGCCAGGGCGGCCACGTGCTGGTGCGCAACGGCGAGGTCGTGGCGCGCATTCCGCTGGCGCTCGGCGGCCTGATGAGCGAGGGCGCTGCCGAAGACGTTGCGGCGCAGCACGACGACTTTATGGTCAAGGCGCGCGCCATGGGCATCGAGCCGCCGCTCGACCCCATCATGGGCATCATCTTCCTGCCCCTGCCGGTGATCCCGACGCTCCGCATCCGTCCCGAGGGCATGTTCGACGTCACAACCTTCACCTACGCCGACTAGTCATCAGGGACGTTCTTAAACGACTAGCCGTTGGGGACACTCTTTGGCGGGCTGCCTGACGTCGCGACCGTGGGGCCTCTGGCGCGCGTGAGCTATTTGCTAGGTCCATGTAACGTTTATAACTACGGGGTCTTATTCGAGCTCCCTTTGGGTACGGTGTTTTCAGATATACATCTGTTTTCACTACTAAGCCCGAAGGGAGCTTTTCTATGTTTAAACTGATTGCATCCGATATGGACGGCACACTGCTTGACGAAAACGGCCAGGTGCCTCCCGAGACCTACGAACTGATTCTGGCGCTACACGAGCATGGCGTGCATTTCGCCGCATCGTCAGGTCGTCGCTACGATCGCCTGTGCGAGTTCTTTGCGCCCGTTCGCGACAAGATGGACTTTGTCGCCGCTAACGGCGCCCAAGTCTACGCCGACGGTAAGATGGTAGACCGTGAGGTGTATTCCCACCTGGCGATTCGAAGGCTCGCCCAAGCCGTCAGGACGTTTCCCAATCTGCATCTTGCGCTCTTTGACCGAACCAAGTCCTTCCTGCTCGATGACGAGTGCAAGTTCGTGCGTGAGGTCGATAAGGACCTTCCCAATGCCGAGCGTATTTGGGAGCTGCCCGATCCCAGCGTAAATATCATCAAAGCGAGTATCTTTTGCGACGACAGTGCGGTTATGGACAGTGCGTACGTGCTACAGCGCGAACTTGGTCAGCTCTTTACTTTTGCGCCTTCGGGCAACGCGTGGATCGATGCCATGCAGCCTGGTGTATCGAAGGCCTCGGGTATCGCGCAGCTCGCGGAGCATTACGGCATTGATCGCGACGAGGTCATAGCGTTTGGCGACTCGATGAACGACTACGAGATCATTCGCTTTGTCGGCACGGGCTGCGCGATGGAAAACGCGCGCCCCGCGCTTAAGGCGGTGGCCGATCGCGTGGTGGGTTGTAACCGCGACCACGCCGTCCAGCAGGAGCTCCGCCACGTTCTGGAGAGCCTCGCCTAATCCGGCAGTTGGGGACGTTCCTTTTCTGCCGGCAGCTGGGGACAGTCCTTGCAGCTTTTTCGCGAAGAGTGTCCCCAACGACTACTGTGACTGGGGCAGCTAATTTGGGACGGGGCTATTTTAGCTACCCCACACAAGCGGGCAGCTAAAATAGCCCCGTCCCAAATTAGCTGCCCTGCCGGGTTGCTGCTGCTAGGCGAGGGCAGCCATGATGGTGCGGGCGACGCCGTCGTGGTCGTTGTCGAACTCGGTGATGGCGTCGGCGGCGTCGCGGTCCTCGGGCTCGGCGTTGATCATGGCCATGCCGTGGCCCGCTGCCTGCAGCATGGGGATGTCGTTGATGTTGTCGCCGAACGCCCAGGCGTCGACGAGACGCTCGCCCAGGTGCTCGCATAGCCACGTGAGGGCCGTTCCCTTGGTGGCGCCCTCACCCATGACCTCGATATTCATGGCGTACGAACGCGTAACCTCGATGCCTTCGAGCGTGTCGAGCGCTGCCGCGATGGCGTCGCGATCGGCCGGGTTGTGCCAGTACATGGCGATGCGTTCGAGCACCTCGACTTCGTCAATTTTGTTGTCGATATCCATGTCGATCGGCGTTCGCGTGCGCTTGAGCGAAGCCGCGATGTGAGGATCGCCGCCACAGAACTCGTCCAGGCGCGTGTAGAGCGAGCGGGGGAGGAAACACTGTCCGTCCGCGAAGATATCGAAGGTCACATCGTGGCCGGCGGCAATGCTATGGACGCGGTGGGCGATGGCGCGGTCGAGCGGTCGGCTCAAAATGCGCGTAGCACGTGAGACATCGGTAGGCGTACCGTCGTCGAGCTGCCAGACGCTGGCACCGTTGGCGCAGACTGCGTAGTGTACGGCGGGGTGGGCGAGGATGGGCTCAAAGACGCCCGACAGCGGGCGCCCCGTGCAGGGCACAAACTCAATACCGCGGCGCGCGAGCTCGTCGAGCATCGCCCAGGTGGCGTCGCTCATCTGCTTATCGCTCGTCAGCAGCGTTCCATCCATGTCGGAAAACACAATCATTCGATGCAGCCCTTTCTACTGGCATAAAAAGCGTGGCCGAGGGCGGTGATGCCCTGGCCACGCTCGGGTTCTATAACGGTCCGCGTCCTAGCGGTCGGCGAGCGGCTTATACTCCAGCGGCTCGATAACCGGGCGATAGGCCGGGCGAATAATACGGTGCGCGCAGAAGAGCTCTTCCATGCGGTGTGCCGACCAGCCCGCCATGCGGGCGACGGCGAACAGCGGCGTAAAGAGCGTCTCGGGCACGCCGAGCATCTTGTAGATAAAGCCCGTGTACAGGTCGATGTTGGCGCAGATGGGCTTGGTCATGCCGTGGTCGCGCATGACCTGGGGTGCCAGGTGCTCGATGCGCTCGATGAGCGCGAACTCATCGCCCAGGTTCTTCTTGTTGGCAAGTGTGCGCGCGTAACGACGGCAGACCTCGGCGCGCGGGTCGCTGAGCGTATAGACGGCGTGGCCCATGCCGTAGATGAGGCCCGTGCCGTCGAAGGCCTGCTTGTCGAGGATCTTGCCCAGGTAGGCCGCGACCTCGTCCTCGTCCTCCCAGTTGGAGACATGCGCGCGGATGTCCTCGTGCATAGACACGACCTTGGCATTGGCACCACCGTGGCGCGGGCCCTTGAGCGAGCCGATAGCCGCGGCGTAGGCGGAATACGGGTCGGTGGCCGAAGACGACAGCACGCGGCAAGCGAAGGTGGAGTTGTTGCCGCCGCCGTGCTCGGCATGCAGCATGAGCATAACGTCGAGCAGCATCGCCTCATCGCGGGTGAACGCCATGCCGCCGCGCAGGACCTGTAGGATGGTCTCGGCGGTGGAGAGACCGGGCGTGGGGTGCGGCACGTGAACCTCGGAGCCGCGAAGCTTGGCGACCGAGGCCATGTGTGCGAAGGCGGCGATGCGCGGGAGACGTGCGAGCATGGAAATGGCGACGTCGATTTCGTGCTCGGGCGTGATCACGTCTGGTTCGGCATCGAAGGCGTAGAGCAGCAGTACGGCGCGCTGGAGCACGTTCATGATGCTCGACGATACCGTGGTCATAGGGAACTCTTTAACGTACTCGTCGCTCAGATGTCTAAAGGCGCCCAGGCGCTCGCAAAAGCCGTCGAGCTCTTCCTTGTTGGGCAGCGAACCCGTGATAAGCAGATAGGCGACTTCCTCGTAGCCGTAGCGATTCTCGGCCTGGGCATTGTTGACCAGATCCTCGATGCTGTAGCCGCGAAGCGTGAGCTTGCCCTGATCGGGCACGACCTTTCCGTCGACCTTGTTGTAGCCGTGCACATCCGAGATACGAGTGAGGCCCGCGACCACGCCCGAGCCGTCGGCATTGCGCAGGCCGCGCTTGACATTGTGCTCTTCGAACAAGCCCTCGTCATAAGGGTCGGTCGGCAGGCCGTGGTAGAGGCTTTCGCTCTCAGACGAAATCTGGCGGCTTGCTTCGTAATCCAGAACCAGTCGGCTCAAGTGGTCATCGAAGCGGTAATAGATTTTCTTGGCGTCGTAGGCCATGTGCGCTCCTCTCCGGGCCGTGTGGGGGCGGCGTGCTTGAGTGCAGATGCGCCGGCCTGTTCCTGCACGGCCTGTTCGCTACAGGCGGTACATAAAGTTAAAGACGTCCTCGCGCTGGATGGACACGTTGACGCCCGAAAGCTCGCCGGCCTCGGCCAGGGCCTTCTGCAGCTCAGCGAAGTCGAGCTTGGACTCGGCGGTATCGGCCAGCATGGTCATGGTGAAGATGTCCTCGATAATGGACTGCGTGATGTCGCGGATGTCGACGTTGGCCTCGCCCAGGACACGGGTGACGCCGGCGACGATGCCGGGGCGGTTCTTGCCAAGGACGGTGATGACGATACGGGAGGACGAGATCTCGGCCATGGGAAACCCTTTCGCGTGGTTGCGGCGCGCGCGGGGCGCTCCGCTACGGTACAGTGTTCATCATTGTACCTGTCTAGCGCCAAAAGAGGTGCGCTTACAGCGGCGTTACACGTCTGCAACATGAGCGTAAGGGGGAAGGCCGTACGGGGAAGAGCCGTCTGGCGCGTGTCCGGCTCGTGTTGGGTTGATTTCCGATCTCAGCCGAACACATTGAGCGGACAGGCCGTTCCCGCAGTCAGCCGAACGCCTCCGGCGGCTGATTCCGAACTGGAAGCGGAGGGCATCCCCGCCCTTCGGTAGGGGATACCGCTCCGCGGCGCATGCCGCGGGCGGCGCCCCTATCGGACCACCGTGACCTCAGTTGGGATGGGCCCAGCACTGCCGCGTACTCGGTGAGCTAGAGCCAACTGTTCGTCTTCACGTCGCGTATGGCGATATTTCGGTCGTCCGGCTCGGTGATGCCGTAGCCGAACGCCTGGAGCGTCTCGATGGACTCCTAGATCCTCTGTTGGAACATGGGACCCGGATCGACCCTCGGCCCGGTGCGCCCGCGCCAAAGGCACGGCGTGGCGCGCAGCATGTTATGGATTTTGGAGATGGGCTCGATGTCGGCGTAGACGTTGAGCGTCGCCATGGCGTCCTTGTGGCCGAGGATCGATTGGAGCGCCTTGATATCGCCGCCTTGGCGGATCCACTGCGTTGCGAACGTGTGGCGAAGGCCGTGGAACGTGATCAGCTCGTCGTTGGTGCCCATGAGGCCGTTGGTCTCCGAGAACGTCTTGAACGCCCTGCGGATATAGCTTGTCGTCGCGAAGGTCGCGCCCGGCTCCGACAGGATGTAGCAGTCCCCGATCTCGACCGCCCCGGTAAGGCCGCGCAAGCGCAGCTTTCCGCAGTCGATCTCGTGGGTCTCCTTCAGGAAGGGGAGTAGGCCGACCGGGTCGATGGGGATACCCCTGGCGTCATGGGTCTTGGTGTCCTTGATGAACGAACCCATTCCCTTCGCGTACGCCACCGAGTGTCTGATCGAGATCAGGCCCGTCTCGAAATCCACATCGCACCACCGAAGGCCGCAGACCTCGCCGATTCGCATCCCCGTGTGCAGGGCGAGTACGACCGCCCTCTAATCCTCGGCGGACCAATCGAGTCCGAACTCCTTTCGGGCATCCTCTTCGCTCATGACTTCGAGAAGGTCTCCGGGTTGGCAACGAAGGGCGAGGCATAGCTGCTCGAGTGTGTTGAAGCGAATGCCGCGAATATGCCCTTTTTTAATACGGGACAGGTTCACGGGCGTGGTTCCAATCCTTTCGGCAAGTTCGTTCGAGGAAATCTTTCGCTCGGCCATGATCTTGTCGAGGCGAACAATTACGGGCATGGCGTTTCCTTACGCAATCTCGTCGGAGTCGAGGTACAGCTCTCGGGCGTACAAGAAGAGCTGGGAAAGCATGAACAGGACGATGCCGAGAACCAGAGAGGTCCAATCGAATGATGAAGCGATCTCTTGGGCGCCGACGGCCCCCTCGCCGCCAAACATCGAAACGGAGGTTTTGAGTGAGCCGGCGTAGAGGCTGGTGGCAGCTTGAACAACGAAGAGAATGCCGAGCACCTTCAAGCATGTCGCAGACCCTTTCTTGAAGGGGTCTCCGCTCTTGATCGTCCACACGAGAACGGCGCTGAGGATGGTCGTAGCGATACCGATGACGGCAGGGACCAATGTCGAGATCGCAAGGGCTGGATACGCGGGGGAGTCTGCAATTACAGGGTTGTCGAGCACTTCGATTGCTGGCTTTAAGGAGAACGCCACTTGTGCGATGGCGGTGGCGCAAAGGGTCGCAGAGGCTATCGCACATGCGATGCGGAAGGAATGAAGCCGGGGAGTGCGATTGTCGGAACTCATAATAACCTCCGAAGAATTTAAAAAACTCAGGTTACTTTTTAACAGTTTATGTTAAATTGACTTTGCCGGCAAGTAATCACAGCATGCTGCAACCGAAACCCCTCTAGATTGGAGAGGATTATGTTCGGTACTGTTAAGTCGTGTAAGCTCTTGGTTTTCCTCGGCCTCGCTCTTTGTCTGTTGCTGCCGGGAGCCCCCGCTTTTGCGGATACCCCGATGCCTCCTTCCCAGGAGAGCAGCCAGTGTGCCCTCGTTGAGCCCCTCGGGTATACGGACGACGTCGTCGATACCTACTGGAGCTACAGCTGTCCTCGCGGCGTAAGCGGGCACAGCATCTCGATGTTCAACATCTCTTACAAGACGATCTCCTACCGAAATGGCTATCGCCGATCCGCGCATCATAGGGAATCCCGCCTCGCTGCAATGTGCTCCTGTGGTGTTCTTGGCACAACTGATAAATGGCAATTTGTCTATAGCACCTACTAGATGCGAGGAAGGGCCGAGCATTTTGTTCGGCCCCTCTGTTCCGACTGGATGAGGTTAAGGTTGGCGATGAATATGCTCAAAATCTCGAAGGCGATCTTTAGGTCGCTTCTCTCCTCCAGGTCGCTCTGTGTTGTCGTTGTTGCGTTGATGGTTCTTTGTGCTCTGCCCGTCTTCAGGAGCGCGGCTGGCATCGACGGACGGGTCGAATACCTCGAGTCGGGAATAACCCGTGTTGAGCAGGAATTGTCAGCATCCTATGCGGATGCGCTTGTGAATGCGGGGGAGGACGGTGTCTATACCTCTTCATCAAGCATGCCCGCGCTTCTGTACCCTCTTGCCGCGGGACGTCTTATCTTGGCACCGCTCTCTCCCCTACTTCCGTTTCTGCAGATATCGGATGGAGAGTACACCTATTATGACGGATCGAAGGAGTACTTGCTATGGGTCGCAACGGCCGTTGCCGTCTCGTTCCTTGCCGCGCGTCTTAACAAACGTGAAAAGCTCATCATCCAGGCACCGATGGGCGAGCTGGGTAGACTTGTTGCATCGAGCGTATGGGCGAGTGTTTTTGCAATGCTTGCCGTCCTCGCCATCAATCTTCCAGGGATAATCGCCGCGCTTGTGAAGAATGGCCCGGGCTCGCCGTTCTATCCGATAGGCTACATTCAATATGCGACTCCGGTTATCAAACCGGCTTGGCTGGTGTTCGCGCAGACGGCCATCTTGCAATTCTTGGTGGCAGCGTTCATCTCGCTTGTCGTTCACCTTGCCGTGAAGATTGCCAATAACCCTACGCTTGGAATCGTGTTCGTATGTGCCCTGATGGGGGTGACGATGGTTCCCGGGTATTACGGAAGATCCATCGCTTTACGTGAGTTCGCCCTGTTGAATCCCCTTACGTATGCGAACACTGAGTTGACCGTCGGCGCCTATAGCCCGTACCCGACAACGCAGATAGTGAATCTGCCTGGACTTTGCTTCGAGCGTGGCGCGATTGCCCTCGTATGCGCAATCGGGATCGAGGTGCTGGCAATTAGCCTGCTTTGCGTTGCTGGAAAGAGCGGCTGCGCGTGCCCGATATCCCCGATTTGTCTTGAGAGAGGTTCCTTCACTGCATCGAGAACGGCAACTCGTTCGAGCGCTTGTGCCTCCGCCGTTGCATACGTAAGAACGATGGGGAAACTGCTCCTGCGTTCTCCTACCCTCGCCGTATGCGCGATTGCAATGTCGACGACGATGCTGGCCCCGGCTCTGGTCGAGATGTTTCCTGACGCTGATAACGTTTCCGCTGTTCGGTATAGGGATGGGGAGCTCCGTTCAATAGATCGGTATCTAGAGCAGAACGCTGCGAATATGGACGTCGAGGGCAAAGCGGCCCTGGAAGACATGCGGGATGCTCTTTCGGGTTTCGTGTACGCGCCTATGCCTGCGGAGGGGTTTCGAAGCCTTGCGACGTACGAGCGCGCTCGAGGTGAGCTGGGCGCGGCAGATGCGA
Source organism: uncultured bacterium (assembly GCA_905215065.1). Taxonomy (GTDB): domain Bacteria; phylum Actinomycetota; class Coriobacteriia; order Coriobacteriales; family Coriobacteriaceae; genus Collinsella. The sequence continues at coordinate 44,156 of CAJMOF010000015.1, forward strand.
CTCTCCTGCAATCGATCGGAATCGAGCCGGAGACTCCTTCTCGTGCGGAGGCGCGCGCCCTTCTGCTTGAGTCGATCGCGAGCTTACCGGACCCCAAGGTTTACGAGTTAAGTACGAAGATGCCCCCATTAATCCTCCTTTCGTATCTCCAGGCAGCGCTTCCCTCCTTATTTTTGCTGTTGCCTGTGGTTGTCACATCGCTCGCGTGCACCCACCTGCAGTGTCGTTCCCTTCTGGTTCTCCAGATCCCCGCAACAGCGCATGTGCGTTTTCTGACGGCTGTTGCGCTGGCTCTCCTGCTTGGCTTGGTACTGCTTTTGGTGTCGATGGTTCCCGCTGTCGTTGTGTCCGTGATTAAGAACGGTGCGGGTGGATCGGAGTATCCCGTCGCTCTCATTCGGGCGGGAGCTTCGACAACGTCCATGGTGGGGGAGGCGGTGTTGTGCAGTATTCCGTTGCTGGTCATGGCATACGGCGTGATTTCCGTCGTCGCTGCGTTGACAGCAGCGATTAGCCGCAACCCCGTTGTCACCGGAATGGTTTGCGCGGTTCTCTTGGTGTTGGGTTCGTTGAGCGCTCATGTTGAAAGCGTGGGCATGGGCGTCGCGCTGCTGGCTCCATTCGCCTCGTTTGATCCCGCTTCCCAGGTGGGGACGATTGGGTTCCTTGGGCGAGGGACGAACGCGATGCCTTTTGGAGAGGTCGTCGGCGCATCGGGCGCTCTGCTGGTGGTCTTGGGCGCCGTATCTCCGTTGATGGTGCGCCTGAGTGTTCCAAAGATCGAAAGGGGATGATCTCGATGATTGACCTTCAAACGCTGACGATCTCTTATGGAAAGAAGGTGCTCGTAGATTCGGTGAACGCTGAGTTTGCCCCGGGTACGGTCTACGGTCTCGTCGCTCCGAACGGGCATGGAAAGACGACGTTGCTGCGTGCGATGGCAGGTTTGCCGGGTCCTCGCGTGGACGGGAGCATCGTTCTGGATGAGGTGCAGGGTACGGGTGCGAGAGAGGTCCGTTCTATGATCTTCTATGCACCTGGTGAGGGGACGCTGCTGTATCCCGGATTGCGTGCGGAAGATCACCTCAAGATGGTTTGCGATATGTGGCCGCATGCTCGCGATATCGAAGAGATAGTGGAACAAACGCAGATAGGCGAGTTCGCGAAGATGAGGATCCGCACTCTGAGCCAGGGCATGAAGCAGCAGCTTACCCTGGCGATTGCGTATGCGACGGGCGCGCGGTACCTTCTATTAGATGAGCCCATGAACGCGCTCGACCCCAGCAGGGTGGACTTGCATTCCGAGATTCTCAGGAAGCTGGCCGATTCTGGTACGTGCATCATCATGTCATCCCACATCTTGGATTCGGTCGATAGGCTGTGCGATGAGATTCTGTTTTTGAAGGATGGGAGGCTCATTAGAAGCATTCCGCAAGATGATGCTGCGCCGAAGTCTCCTGGATCCCATTTCGCAAAGCCTGCCGGACGCGCCGAGGGTGCGCTAAGCACGTATCGGCGACTCTACGAAAAGGGCGGGTAGAAATGCAAGTTAAAAATCTATGTGGTCAATATAATACCGTTGAACCCGCATATCGATACCGCTCAGCCATTCGCCTCGCCCCCATCGCACGCATCTTCATTCGGTCTGTCATTATTAATCTAACGATGCTTTGGGAAATGTAGGTGCTTCTAAATGTACTGTCGACTTCTTCTCAAACTAATCCTAAGAGACAGGGCCGTATGGATTTGTACGCTCGCTCTCGCTGCAGCCTTTTCCGTCCCCATTGCGTTCAATTCACCCATCTACGGGCCC
>CAJMOF010000016.1 GCA_905215065.1 uncultured bacterium
TGCGTGCGGAACTCGCGACAAACCAAAACCATCTCGTCAGCCCGGCGACCATGGGGTCCCAAGGTTTTCAAAAAAGCGGTCGGCGCGCAGGTGCGCCGACCGCCGATATATGGGGTCTGATATTTTCTACCAGCTAGGGCCTCTTACTCGTCTAGGAGATCCTCTGGCATGTCGTTGCCGTCGCCTAGGTCGACTGGGGCCTCTTCGGCGTCGGTTGCGGCCTCGGCGCCTTCGCCTTCGGGCTTCTCCTTGGCGGCCGTCATGCGGGCTACGGCGCAGATGCGGTCGTTGTCGTCGACGGTCATCATCTTGACGCCCTGGGTAGCGCGGCCAGTCTGGCTAATCTCATCGGTCTTGACGCGAATGACCGTCGCGCCCTCCGTCACGATGAACAACTCGTGCTGCGGGCCCACCGTCTTCATGGCCGCGAGGTTGCCCTTACGCTCGGTCATTTGGATGGTGTAGACGCCCTGGCCGCCGCGATTCTGCTCCGGGTAGTCCGCGACCGGCGTGCGCTTGCCGTAGCCGCGCTCGGTGATGACGAATAGATCGCCGTTGCCGTTAGTGACTTCCATGCCCAGAACGCTCACGCCGTCCTTCATACCAATACCGCGAACGCCGCTAGTATCGCGGCCGGTGGCGCGCACCTGCTCCTCGGAGAACATGATCGCCTTGCCCGCGGTGGTGGCCAGGATAATCTTGTCGCCCTCGCGCACGCGGCGCACGTTCAGCAGCGCGTCGTCGTCACGCAGGTTGATAGCGATCAGGCCGTCGCGGCGGCTGCGGTCATATGCGCTCATTACGGTCTTCTTGACCATGCCGCTCTTGGTGGCAAACATCAGGTACTCGTCGGCAGGGAACTCGCGGCAGCTGATGACGCTCGCGATCTTCTCGCCCTCCTCGAAGGGCAGCAGGTTGACGATTGCGGTACCGCGCGCCTGGCGCGTACCCACCGGCAGCTCGTGCACCTTCAGGCGATAGACCTTGCCCTTGCTCGAGAAGAACAGCACGTACTCGTGCGTGGACGCGATGAACATCTCGTCGATGACATCGTCCTCTTTGAGGTTGACGCCCGAGACGCCCTTGCCGCCGCGCTTCTGGGCGCGGTAGGCGGCCACCGGGATGCGCTTGACATAGCCGGTGTGGGTGATGGTCACGACCATGTCCTCGTCGGCAATGAGGTCCTCGACGTCCAGGTCCTTCTCGACATGGCTGATCTCGGTGCGGCGCTTATCGCCGAACTTCTTGGAGATCTCGCGCATCTCTTCCTTAATGACGCCCAGGATCTTCTCCTCGTGCGCCAGCAGGTCCTCGTAGTAGGCGATGGCGCGGCGCAGGCCGTCCAGCTCTTCCTGAATCTTGTCGCGCTCCAGGCCGGTCAGGCGGCGCAGCTTCATCTCGAGGATGGCCGTGGTCTGCTCGGGCGTAAAGCCAAAGCGCTCGATCAGGCGGCTGCTGGCCTCGGAGTCGGTCTGCGAGGAGCGGATAATGCTGATGACCTCGTCAATATGATCGAGAGCCATCAGGTAGCCCTCGAGGATATGCGCGCGGGCCTGGGCCTTCTTAAGGTCGAAGCGGGTGCGGCGGGTGACGACGTCGACCTGGTGGTCGATGTAGTGCTGCAGCATCTCGCGCAGGCTCAGGCATTTGGGAACGCCGTTGACGAGCGCCAGGTTGTTGGCGCCAAAGGTCGTCTGCAGCGAGGTGTACTTATACAGGTTGTTGAGCACGACCTGCGGAATGACGCCCTTCTTGAGCTCGATGACCAGACGGATGCCCTTCTGGTTGGACTCATCGCGCATATCCGAGATGCCCTCGATGCGCTTGTCGTTGACGAGCTGGGCGATCTTCTCCTGCAGGGTGCCCTTGTTGACCATGTAGGGAATCTCGGTAAAGACCAAGCGGCTGCGGCCGGTCTTGGTGGACTCCACGTGGGCCTTGGCGCGCACGGTAATGGAGCCGCGGCCGGTCTCGTAGCTCTGCTTAATGCCGGCGCTGCCCATGATGATGGCGCCGGTGGGGAAGTCCGGACCGGGCATGATCTGCATGAGCTCGTCGACAGTGGCGTCGGGATTATCGATCAGGTAGCAGGTTGCCTCGATCGCCTCGGTGAGGTTATGCGGGGCGATATTGGTGGCCATGCCGACGGCGATGCCCTGGCTGCCGTTGACCAGCAGGTTGGGGAAGCGCGCAGGCAGCGCCTGAGGCTCGGCGAGCGATTCGTCGTAGTTGGGCTGCCAGTCGACGGTATCCTTCTGCAGGTCACGCAGCAGCTCCATGGCGGGCTTTGCCAGGCGGCTCTCGGTGTAACGCATGGCAGCGGCGCCGTCGCCGTCGATGTTGCCGAAGTTGCCGTGGCCGTCGATGAGCGGCGTGCGCATGGAGAACCACTGCGCCAGGCGAACCATTGCCTCGTAGACCGCGGAGTCACCATGCGGATGGTACTTGCCGATAACTTCGCCGACCGTCCAGGCCGACTTCTTGTGTGGGCGGTTGGGGTAGATGCCGCTCTCGTTCATCGCGTACAGAATGCGGCGGTGAACCGGCTTTAAGCCGTCGCGCACGTCCGGCAGGGCGCGCGCCGTGATGACCGACATCGAATACTCGATGAACGACTGTTTCATCTCACGGCCGAACTCCGAAATCTGGAGCTGGCCGCCATTGATATCCTCGCCGGCCGAGGCGCCACGGTCGACTTCGCCAAAGCTCTCCTCGAGCTCGCCGTCGTCTTCTTCCTCATCATCATCGGCATCGGGGTTATAGGCGTCCGGATCGCCGTCCTCGCCCTGCTCAGCACGGGCAAGCAGGCGCTTCAGATCGTCGGGCATGCCGGCATCGCCGGCCTCGCCCATACCCTCGTTATTGTTGATATCGTCTGCCACGTTACCTCCTCATGGTTTGCGTGGTCCATTAGTTCCCTACCACGGAGACGGATTACCGGGAATGCCGGATAACCCTCCTAGGTTTTCCAGGTGCCCCAGGTTGCCCTGAAGGATGAGGGCGCACGCCTTGCGTGCGGCGCCCGAAATCCTGAAGGGCAAGATGGGGTGCCTGGGAAAGCTAGGCGTCTAGGAAGCGTGCGTCATGCGCGTGCTTCTCGATGTACTCGCGGCGATAGCCGACCTCGGAACCCATCAGCTCGCGCACGGCGCGGTCTGCCACCACGGCATCCTCGATCGACACGCGCTGCAGGATGCGGGTCTTGGGATCCATCGTCGTCGAGGCGAGCTGCTTGGGGTCCATCTCGCCCAGACCCTTGTAGCGCTGGACGGTATAGCCCTTGCGCTTTTTGGTGATCTTGCCGTCCTTGGCCTTGCCGTCCTCGTCGTTATCGTCGGGGTTCAGGCCCAGACTCTGGATGGTGTCGCGCAGGATCTCGTCTTCGGGCTGGCGGCCGTTGGGATACACGTAGTGGATCTTGTTGCGCACCTTAATGCCAAAGATGGGCGGGCAGGCAACATAGACGTAGCCGGCATCGATCAGCGGACGCATGTACTTGTAGAAGAATGTCAGCAGCAAGATGCGGATATGCGCACCGTCGACGTCTGCATCGGTCATGATGATGATCTTGTGGTAACGCGCCTTGGTGATATCGAAGTCGCCGCCGTCGCCGGCGCTCGTCGTAACGCCGCAGCCGATCGCGGTAATCAGCGACTGGATGGTGTCGCTCGAGAACGCGCGATGGTCACCAACGCGTTCGACGTTCAAAATCTTGCCGCGCAGGGGCAGAATCGCCTGGATGTCTCGGCGACGGCCGTCCTTGGCCGAACCGCCTGCCGAGTCGCCCTCTACGATAAAGAGCTCGGTCAGCTCGGCATCGCGCACCGAGCAGTCAGCGAGCTTACCGGGCAGGGACGCCGTCTCGAGCAGGCTCTTGCGGCGGGTCGCCTCGCGCGCCTTGCGGGCGGCGTTGCGCGCTTTGCAGGCCTGTTGCGCCTTCTTGACGATCTCACGAGCGGGCTTGGGATGCTCCTCGAGGTAATCGGTAAGGCCGTCGGTCACGATCTTGAGCGTGAGCGCGCGCATATAGGAGCTGCCGAGCTTGGCCTTGGTCTGGCCCTCAAACTGCGGATCGGGCAGCTTGACCGAGATAACGGCCGAAAGGCCCTCGCGCACGTCGTCGCCGGTCAGGTTGGCGTCTTTTTCCTTGAGCAGGTTCTGCTTGCGCGCGTAATCGTTGATCACACGGGTGAGCGCGGTGCGGAAGCCCTCAAGGTGCATGCCGCCCTCGGGAGTGTAGATGTCGTTGGCAAACGACATGACGTTCTCGCCGTAGCCGCTATTCCACTGCAGGGAAACCTCGACCTCGCCCATCTTGGCCACAGGCGCGTCCGGGTCCGACTTGCCCTCGATGTAGATGGGCTCCTTAAAGGCCTCGGGGACGTCCTTGCCCTCGTTGAGGAACTTGACGAAGTCGATGATGCCACCCTCGTAGCAAAACTCCTCCACGTGGGGAGTCGCCTCGCGCTCGTCGGTCAGCACGATTTTGAGGTTCTTATTGAGGAACGCTGTCTCCTGCAGACGGTTGTGCAGCGTATCGAAATCGTAGATGCAGGTCTCGAAGATCTCGTCGTCGGGCCAGAAGGTGACGGTGGTGCCCGTCGAATCCGAGGTGCCTACGACCTCCATCTTCTTGACGGTCTTGCCGCGCGAGAACTCCATCTCGTAGGTGTTGCCATCGCGACGAACCTGAACGACCACGCGCTTGGACAGTGCGTTGACGACGGAGATGCCCACGCCGTGCAGGCCGCCCGAGACCTTATAGGCCGAGTTATCGAACTTACCGCCGGCGTGCAGGATCGTCATGACGACCTCGAGCGTCGGGATCTTTTTAACAGGGTGCTCGTCGACGGGGATGCCGCGCCCGTCGTCGACGACCGTGATGGAGTTGTCGGCGTGGACCGTCACCTGGATCTCGGTGCAGAAACCGGCCATGGCCTCGTCGACGGAGTTGTCAACGATCTCCCACACCAGGTGATGCAGACCGCTGGCGCTCGTCGAGCCGATATACATGCCCGGGCGCTTACGAACGGCCTCGAGACCTTCGAGAATCTTAATCTCGCCGCCATCGTAATCGTTTTCGTTTGCCACACGTCCTCCTTCAGTCAAGAAAATGTGTACAGCCTTACTAGTCTATCGTAAAAAAATACCCTCGGGAACGAGGGTATTTGGCTCTACAAGGCCGCCAGATGCGATTTAAGGCTCTTTTTTGCTTTGCACGCCCTTGGCCCACTCGGCACTGGCTCTCATGGCGTTCTCGAGGGCCTCGCGCAGTTTTTGGTCTTCGATGGGCGCCACTTGGCGCTCGATCTCGGTACGCTCGGCCTCACTTAGGTCGGCGTGCGGGGCCGGCGATCGCTCGGTCGTCGCCGGGCGCAGGCGCTCCTTGGCGGCGGGCGGCGTGTGACCGGGCGCGGTGGTTTTGAACACCAGGCCGTCCACATGCGCACCGGCGCGCTCCATGCGCGCGCGGATGATCTCGCGCAACAACGTCATTTCCTGCGTCCACGAGGGCGAGTCGAGATACACCAGCAGCTCATTGGACTCGGGCAGGTAGCGCAGTCCCGTCACATGCCGCCCCTCGCGCGTGCCCGAGCACACCGCGTTCCATGCGCGATAGACCGTGCGCGACTCCTCGGCGGCCTCCATCTGCGCACGGCGCTCAGGGGTCGCAGCCGCCAGGATGCGCTGGCGCTCTGCGTTCAAAAACCCGCTGAAGGCGACCGTTTCGCTCTCGCGCTCGTAATTAGCACGTCTCACCCATGCTCACCACCTTGGCTCGATCAAGCAGGTCATCGGTAAAGTACCCCAGGTTGGTCGTAGTTATGACCGTCTGGATATCATCGCCGATCAGCCGCAGGAAAGCGCCGCGACGTTCGCCGTCGAGCTCGCTCATCACGTCGTCCAGAAGCAGCAGTGGGGCGGTGCCCAGGACATCGCGAGCCACGGCAACCTCGGCCACCTTCCAGGACAGCACCAGCGTGCGCTGCTGTCCTTGGCTGGCAAATGAACGGGCGGAGCGACCCGCCACGGTGAACTCGATCTCGTCGCGATGCGGTCCCACCAACGTCACGCCGCGGCGAATTTCCTCGTCGGCATGCTCGTCAAGGGCGGCCAGCATGCGCTCGTACGCCCAGCCCTTCAGCTCTTCGCGATCCTCGACCTGGGGCAAATCCCCCAGCGTGGACGCATAGGTCACGTTGGCGGTCTCACCTGACGCCACTTGCCCGTAGGCAGTGTGCACATGGCCCGCCAGCCGGTCGAGCAGGGCCAACCGGTGCACGAGCAGGGCCGAGCCCGCGCGGGCAATCGAATCGTTCCACGCGCCGAGCATCTCGCGGCAGCACCAGGTCTCCTTGAGCAAGGCGTTACGCTGGGTCACGCAGCGCCCATAGGTGCTCGCAAGATCGGCATAGCGTGCGCTCAGCTGCATGCCAAAGTCATCGAGGGCGGCTCGGCGCACACTGGCGCCTCGCTTAACCATGTCCAGATGGTCGGGGCAAAACAGCACGCTCGGCAGAACCCCGCGCACACCGGCGGCAGAGCATCTCTTGCCGTTGCGGCTAAACGAGCGCTTACCGTCCTCCGCGCTCAATCCCATATCAAGCACGCGGCCGTCGCCCTCGATCCTCAGCTCGACCTTGCACGAGCCCACGCCGTCATGGACGAGCTCGGCTGCGGTCGGATGCCTAAACGAGGCGCCGCTCGTCAGCAGCTGCAGCGCCTCTATGAGATTGGTCTTTCCCGCCGCGTTGGGTCCCGCAAGTATCGTCACGCCCTCGTCCAGGGCAAGGTGATAGCTATCGAAGCTGCGGTAGTGCGCGACGGAAAGATCGCGGGCGAACATGGTCATGGCGCAGCGCTAGATGCGGACCGGCATGACCAGGTACAGGTAGTTGATCTTGTCGTAGGACTTGAAGATGCCCGCCTGCGAGTAGCTCTTGAGCTCCAGCGTGATCTCCTTCTCCTTGGACAGGGCATTGAGGCAGCCGAAGATGTAGTGGTAGTTGAAGGCGATGGTACCCGACTCGCCCTCGGCCTCGACATCGATCGTCTCCTGCGCAAGGTCCTGGTCATTGGAAATGGAGGACAGGCCCATCTGCCCGTTCTCGACATCGATCTCGAACTTGACGGCGGGGTTGGCGCTCGCGATAACGGCCACGCGCTTGAGGGCGGCGTTAAAGGCGGCGACGTCGATCTTGACGCTCGTCACGCACGAATCGGGGATGAGCTGCTTGTAGTTGGGGTACACGCCCTCGATGCGACGCGACACGTAGGTGGTGTTGCCGGCCTCGAAGACGACCTGGGTGTCGGTAGCCCCGATCATGATGGTCGCTTGGCTGGCCATGATGTTCAGCGCGTCGTTAAAGGCGTCAGCCGGAACGTTGAGCTCAAAGGAGCCCTCGAGGGTCGAGGTCTCGACCTGCGTATCGCACACGGCCAAGCGGAAGGAATCGGTCGCTACCAGGCGTACGGTGTTGTTCTCGACCTTCATGTGCACGCCGCCCAGGATGGGGCGAGCCTTGTCGGTCGAGGTGACGCGCCACACGCGGCCGACCATTTCGGACAAGACATCGGTCGGCAGCTCCACGGCACTCTCGATGGCATAGGCCGGAAACTCGGGGAAGTCATTGGCATCGAGCGTGTTCAGGCGGAAAGAGCTCTTCTCGCAACCAATCAGCACCTGGCGCTCGGACAGCTCAAAGGTAACCGGGGCATCGGGGAGGGTCTTGGTGATATTGGAGAGCATCTTACAGGGAATAACCATCTCGCCCTCTTCTTCGACATGCGCCGCGATGCGATGACGGATCGAGATGGTGTAGTTAGAGGTCTGGAATTCCAAGATGCCGTCTTGGGCCTTAACGAGCACGCCCGACAGGATGGGGAGGGTGGATGCCGAAGCGACACCCTTCATAACGACGCCGATGGCTTGTGTAAGCGAGCTCTGGCTGACGGTGAACTTCATCTTTTAATACCTTTCTATAGATATAAATATCTTAATAATAGTAATAGCACTGACGAAACTGTTGATTACTCCCAAAGACGCAGGTCAGACCCAGAAAGAGAATCGACAGCAACCTGTGTGCAACAGGGGTGGTTTTCCACGTTCAAAACCTGCGCAAAACTTTTCATCACCGCGGGTTGGGTTTTAGACACCTTATGCCCGTGGTTTCGACAAGTTTTCAACAGGTGTCTCTATTTCCCTACGAGCGCAGTGTAATTTTATCGCGCAGCGACTTGAGGTCTTCGGTGACGGTGCGGTCTTCCTGGATCATCTTCTGGACCTTTTTGTAGCTCGTACTGACGGTCGAGTGGTTGCGGTTGCCAAATTCGGCGCCCACCGCCGTGGTCGTCATCTCGCACATCTCGATGGCCAGGTAGATAGCGATATGGCGTGCTTTGGCGATATTGGCGTTGCGACGCGGGCCGATGAGCTCCTCGTGCGTCACGCCGTACTGCTCTTCGATGACGGACTGAACCGTCTGGACGTTGATCTTTTTGGCCGATGTGTCGAAGTACTGGCTGGCGATGGCGTCGATATCGTCAAAGGTGAGCTCCCCGCCCTCGCGCTCGCGGTCGCCCGCCTCGCCGGCGCAGCGCTCGCAAAAGCTCTCGAGTTCGCGGATGTTGGTGCCCGAGACCTCGGCCATGTGTTTAAAGTGCTCGTCGGTCAGGTGCCCGCTGTCGCCCCCATAGGCCGCCAGCAGCGAGTCGTCGCCTGCCTCGGGAGCGGCGACGATGGTGTTCTCGTAATAGCGCTGCAAGATCTTGTATTTCATCTCGTAGCTGGGCTCTGCGACCAGGCAGAGCATGCCGGCGTTGAAGCGGCTGGTCAGACGCTCGTCCATGCTCAGGTCCTTGGGGGCGCGGTCTGCCGCGATGACGACCTTCTTGTTGTTGCGGATGAACTCGTCCATGAGCTGGAAAAAGTAGTCCACGCTCGCGCGCTTGCCGATGATGTTTTGGATGTCATCGATGATGAGCACGTCCACGCCGTGGTATGCCTGCATGATAGGGGCGTTGCTCTTCTTTTGGCGGTCGAACTCGGTCATCAGGTCGTCCAGATATGCCTGGGAGTTGGCATACTTGACCTTGATCTCGGGCGACTTCTCGGCGAGCTCGTTTTTGATGGCAAGCAGCAGGTGCGTCTTGCCCAGGCCCGATTTGCCGTAGATGAACAGTGATGTGCACGTGCCGCGCTCGTCCGCGAGGGCGGCAAACTTGAGTGCCGAGCGATAGGCATGGCTGTTCTCGGGGCCGTAGACAAAGTTCTCAAAGGTAAATTTTGAGTTCGCGGCGAGTGGGGCTCCATCCGTATTCTGCTCGGCCGGCACGGTCGGTGCTGGCATGGGTGAAGCGGGGGTCGCGGCTTGCGTGGACTTAGTCGGCGCTCCGCCCTTCATCTGGTTCATCATGCGACGAAAATCATCGGCCGAGAGCGTGTTCTTGATTGCAATGCCCGAATCCGCGCCCGCCGCTGCGTCGTGAGCGATAGGCATGTGCGTGACGGGTGCGTTCGTTGACGTCGCCGCCGCGGTCGGCAACGGTGCCATGGTTTCACGGGAAACATCGCTGTGCTGGTGCTCGATTGCCGGCACGTCGCCTGCGGAGGCCGCCACCGCCGGGGAAGCAGCGGGAGCCGTGGCGGGCGCCGTCGCGGTAGCGGATTCCGTCGCGCCGCCTTGCGGTGCCACGATGTTGAGCGCGATCGGTGCAAAGGCGATTTCTTCCAGATAGGCCTCAATGGTCGGCTGATGCTTTTTGAGCTGCGCGATGGCAAAGCGCGAGGGGGCCTCGATCGTGAGCGTATCTTCGGTCAGGCTTATGGCGCGCGATTGTCCCAGCATGTTGATGAGGCGTGCATCTTGGCCGTCGCGCTGGCAAAAGGCGATGGCATCCCCCAGGATGATGCTTGCTTCCTCGTCCACTATCTCTCCCGTTCTTTAGCTCTGAGCTCGCACGCGAGCGGCGCCGAGTTCGGTCAGATGGTATTTCTGGCCATGCTTGATGACCAAGCCGGCCTGCGCCAAGTCATTGAGCGTGCGTGACCAAGTGGGGGCCGAGTTTCCAAACGCCCTCGCCAGATCGGTAGCACCGCACGCTTGATTTTGCGCCAGATAGCCCAGCGCGGCGTTGCCGCGATCGCTTACGAACACGTCCGGTTGTGGCTGCGCATACTGATTTGCTGCATTAGGATACATCATTTGAGCTGCTGGTTGTTGAGAACTCTGCATCGGCGGCATTTGCTGTTGAAAACTTTGAGGCCACTGTTGGTAAGGCTGCGGAGGCATCTGCTGGGCCCAGGGGTTGTACTGCTGCTGCGGCATCTGCTGGTACGGCTGCTGGTATCCCTGCTGGTACTGCTGCGGGAACTGCTGGCCATTCCCCAGTGGCGGCATCTGCTGATATGGATATCCCTGCTGGTACGGCTGATAGCCCATTTGCTGGCCGCCCGGTGCCCCCGTCGCCTGCTGCATTGCTGCTGCATCCTGATCCGCCAGCGGCATGGCCTCTGGCACGTTTGGCGGCATCGACATCGATGCCGCCTGGGGCTCTTGTACAGGAAGCATTCCGGGCTGCTGCATCTGTCCCATGCGGGGCTGCATCTGCTGCGTTGCCATGGGCTGCTGCGCAAAAGCTCCCGGCAGGGGATATGTGGGCTGCTCCGTCTCGGGCCGCACGGCAGCGCCGCGTCCGCCGGCGCGTTCGATTTCCTGCACGCGTTTAGGGTTCAGGCTTACCGTAACCACGGTGCCGTTGCCCATGTTGTCCTCGATGGATACGGCACCGCCGGCGTTTTCCAAATACTCCTGCACCATGGGAAACCCTGCTCCGGTTCCACGGATGTAGCGCTTCATCTTGCTGTTTGCGCTGGTAACGCCAAAGTCGAAAGCGCGCTCCTTGTCGTCGATGCCGGGCCCCTGATCGGCAAATCGGATGGTGTCTCCGCCGTCCAGAATCGAGATGATGGGCTCGGCAAAGTGTGCGTGGATAAAGTTTTCGACAATCTCGCGGATGACCATGAGCGAGATGTGGCCACCTTGCTCTTTCATGCACTGGTAGACGGTGTTGGTCGTCTCTTCCAAATACGTGCGGACATCTTGCGGCTCAATGACGATCACACGCGGTGTCGACAGCATGTCGTCATAGACGGCGATGCGCGCGGCGTACATGGCTTTTGGCGCCTGCGTGGTCGTCTGCTCGCCTTCCTCACGCTCTTCGCGCACGCCGGTGATGTGCTCGTTGTCGGGTGCCGGGTCTCCGGAATCGACCATGGTGTAAAAGTCGTCAGACATGCCGCTCGCAATCTTTCAAAAGGTTTCGAACAAATAGTAGCTCACCGTGCAATGTTTCTCATCTTTCGACAACTTTTCAAAACCTGTTGAAAACTCTGGAAAACGGACGAAAAGTTCTCAACATTGCCAACATGACCTGTTGAAAACTCGATGAAATATCGTGAAAAGTTGCCATGCACCGCTAAATCGAGCTCGGCTTATGGGGGAACCGTGTGAACTGCGCAACCTTTTACCTTTGATTTCTTGACATTTGAACATTGATTTCCCTACAATCTTCAAGCTCACGTGTCTATATCTGCGTCCGCGCCCCCGCGGACACTCGAAATGCAGCAGGAGGAACTTAAGATGAAGCGTACGTATCAGCCTAATAAGCGTAAGCGTGCCAAGACCCATGGCTTCCGTGCCCGTATGGCCACTAAGGGTGGTCGTGCCGTGCTCGCCCGTCGTCGCGCCAAGGGCCGCAAGCGTCTCACTGTCTAGCAGCGATACACACATCTCGCATGAAGACTATTAAGTCTCGGCAAGATTTCGAGCATGTGTTCAGTCAGGGGCGTCGTTTCAATCACCCTCTGATTCGAATGACCATATGTGAATCGGTTGGCGAAGGCGACTCCGGAAGGGTCGCCTTCGTTGGTGCTAAACGGCTCGGTTGTGCTGTCGTGCGCAACCGTTCTAAGCGTGTGATGCGCGAGGCCGCCCGCAGCTGTGGATTTCCCGTTGCGGGTTATGACATCATCTTGTTCGCAACTCCCAAGACGAGGGTTTCTTCGCCTCAGGAGATGGACAATGCATTGCGTTCGCTTATGAAACGCGCCGGCGTTGCCGGGGAGGAGCGATGAGCAATCACGTTTTGCGACGTGTTGCCATCGCTCCTATTCGCATATATCAACAGGTTATTTCGCCCTTATTGCCTGACGCCTGCATTTATTACCCAACGTGCTCGCAATACGCCATCCAGGCGATTGAGAAGTACGGTGTTTTGAGAGGCTGCTGGCTTGCCGTGAGGCGCATCGCTCGCTGCAATCCCCTGCACGTCGGCGGTTATGACCCTGTGCCCTAGCGGGCACTCGCTATCGGAGGAAAACTTACATGTGGGATTGGATCGTTAACATCCTTTTCGAGCTGCTCAAGCTCATCCAGACCTTTGCGGTCGACTGGGGCCTGTCCATCATTATCCTGGTGGTCATCATCCGTCTGCTGCTGACGCCGCTTATGCTCAAGTCGACCAAGTCGACGGCTCGCATGCAGGTGCTGCAGCCCAAGATGCTCGAGATCCAGGAGCGCTATGCCGACGATCCCCAGCGTCAGGCCGAGGAGATGCAGAAGTTCTACAGCGAGAACAAGTTCAACCCCATGGCTGGTTGTCTGCCGCTGTTGATCCAGATGCCTGTCCTGTTCGCCTTGTTTACGTTGCTGCGCAACCTGCCTGACTACTTTAACGACGGCACGTTCTCGTTCTTTAATATTCTGCCCGACCTGACCACCACGCCGAGTGCCTCCTTTGCCGATGGCTTTATGGTCGCGCTGCCTGCGCTGGTCTGCCTGATCCTGTTCGCTGTCCTGACCCTTATTCCGCAGCTCTATATGTCGCGCAACCAGACCGGCCAGCAGGCTCAGAGCATGCGTATGATGGCCGTTGTCATGACGGTCATGATGCTTTGGATGGGCTGGAGCCTTCCCGTTGGTGTTCTGCTGTACTACGACGTCTCGTCTGCTTGGCAGGTTATCCAGCAGATTTTTGTGACGCAGAAGGTCATCGACAAGGCGAAGGCCGATGAGGAGGAGCGTCTTAAGAACGCGCCGCTGCAGGTTGAGGTCACTCGTCGCGAGAAGAAGCCGCGCCCGCACAAGAAGAAGTAGCGGGATATCAATCTAATTTAGGTACCTAACTTTTGGAGTACGTTATGTCTGAAGAGATCATCGAGGATATGCTTGAGGAGGTTGCCCCGCAGGTCGCGGGCGATTATCCCGAGATTGCACAGCGCTATAAGGCCGGTGAAGAGCTGACCGACGAGGAGCTCGACACCATTGCCGATGTCGCGATTTCCATCCTGCGTTCCATCCTTTCGCACTTCGATGCTGCCAGCTCTCCTATCGATGAGTATGAGGGCGACGAGGGCGAGCTGATTTTGGATGTAACGGCTCCCGACCTTGCTGTTCTCATTGGCCGTCATGGTCGCACCCTTGATGCCCTTCAGGTTATGTTCTCATTGCTGGTGAGCCGCAAGCTCGGCTTTAGGTATCCGGTTGTAGTGGACGTTGAGGGATACAAGAGCCGCCGTCAGGACAAGGTTGCATCCATGGCTCAGTCTGCTGCCGAGCGTGCCATCCGCACTCATAAGAGTGTTTCGCTTCCGCCCATGAATGCCTACGAGCGCCGACTGGTTCACATTGCACTTCGTGGCAATGATGCCGTCGATACTCATTCTGAGGGTTCTGACCCTGATCGCCATGTGGTGATTGTTGCTCGATAATCTACTCGAGCTTATGCTAAGGGGACGTGGTTTCCACGTCCCCTTTTTTTGTCAAAAGTTCTCGATACACTGATTTTTGTCAGAAAGGAGCTTTCGTTGTTAGTACTTACTGATCAGCAAGCTGACGAGATGTTGACTCGTCTAACTTCCTATTGCAAAGAGTATTCCTTAATCGTATCTGATGTTGAGCTGAGGAAATGTATTCAGCATTTGGATTTGGTTCTGGAAACAAATAAGACAACCAATCTTACCCGCATTCTTAATGTAGAAGATGCTGCGGTACTTCATATCCTCGACTCTCTTGTTTTGCTCCCCTATATCAATATGGCTCCTGAGGGAGCTTTGCTCGATATGGGGACAGGTGCGGGCTTCCCTGGTATTCCGTTAACCATAACCACGCATCGTAAAGCTACTTATATTGACTCTGTTGGTAAGAAGGTTGATGCCGTCAATTCTTTTGTTCATGCTCTTGGATTGAAATATGCTCATGCGATTCATGATCGTCTTGAAGAATATGCTCGAAGCCATAAGAAGCAGTTCTCTGTCGTAACCGCCCGCGCACTGGCTCCTCTACCGATTCTTGTTGAGTATGCAGCTCCGTTCCTCAAGGATGGAGGGCTATTTGTTATCACCAAGGGCAATCCTTCGGATGAGGAGCTTGCTTCCGGCATGTCAGCAGCTAAGATTTGCGGCTTCACTTTGCTTCTGAATGTCGCAATCGATTTGCCTGAGGGCTTGGGCCACAGGGAGTTTATTGTATTTCAGAAGAGTCATCCAGCATCCGTTTCATTGCCTCGTGCAAATGGCATGGCAAAGAAGAATCCGCTTGCCTAGATGTTTCACGTGAAACATAATGGATACTAACAACTTGCAGTGTTTCACGTGAAACATGGCGGTTGATATCGAATCGGAATGTTTCACGTGAAACATCCTCCGTTTGACAGCTTTAATACACACCAGGAGGGACCGTGGGATTTCGCGACGTTAAGCGTTCTAAGAACGCAAAAGACACGCGTATCATTGCAATCATCAATCAAAAAGGCGGCGTCGGTAAGTCAACGACGGCTGTAAACCTTGCAGCAGCACTGGGTGAGCAGGGTCGTAAGACACTGATTGTCGATTTTGATCCGCAGGGAAACAGTACCAGTGGATTTGGAATTGAAAAAGAAGACCTTGATCACTGCATCTATGATGCATTGTTGAATGATGTGCCGGCAGAATCGCTTGTTCTTGATACAAATTGCAAAAAGGTATTCGTAATTCCAGCTACGATTCAGCTTGCAGGTGCCGAAATTGAGCTCGTAAGCGCAATTGCTCGTGAAACCCGCCTCAAAGATTTGCTTGAGCCGATTCAGGACGAGTTCGATTTTATTTTCATTGACTGTCCTCCTTCGCTCGGCCTGCTTACTATCAATGCCTTGACCGCAGCAGATAGCGTTTTGATTCCAATCCAGTGTGAGTATTACGCACTCGAGGGCGTTACGAAGCTGCTTGAGTCAATGAAGATGGTCAAATCACGTCTGAACAAGGGCTTAGACACCTATGGCGTGCTTATGACCATGTATGACTCGCGTACTTCTTTGTCGAATCAGGTTGTTGAGGAAGTTCAATCGTACTTTGGTGATAAGGCGTTTAAGACGCTGATTCCCCGTACGGTTAAAATCTCTGAAGCTCCGTCTTTTGGAGAACCGGTAATTACCTATGCACCTCAAAACAAGGGTGCAAAAGCGTATATGAACCTTGCAAAAGAGGTGATCAAGCGTGCCTAGTGCAAAGAAACGTGGCGGATTGGGGCGTGGACTCAATGCTTTGGTCTCTGAGGCCGAGTATGAGACCGGTGGTTCGTCTGCATCTGCTTCAAATGCCGTATCTGAAACAAAACTACCTATTGAGGATATCGTTCCCAACCCTAATCAACCGCGAATTCACTTTAATGAAACTGAACTTCGCGAGTTGAGCGAGTCAATCCAAGAACATGGCGTTTTGCAGCCGCTCTTGGTTCGCAAGCATGGAAACGGCTATGAGATCATCGCTGGCGAGCGTCGTTACCAGGCGTCAAGGCTTGCAGGTCTTGAGGAACTGCCTGTCATCATTAAAGATGTTAATGATGAAGAGATGCTGGCTCTTGCTCTTATCGAAAACCTTCAGCGTTCTGATCTGAATCCCGTCGAAGAGGCTAAGGGCTATCGCCAGCTCATCAATGCTAGCGGTATGACCCAGGAGGCATTGTCGAAGGCCGTAAGCAAGTCGCGCTCTGCAATTACAAACTCGCTGCGCCTTCTCGATCTCCCCGAAGTAGTTCAGCAGATGATTTTTGAGGGTAGACTTACTGCTGGTCACGCACGTGCGATTCTTGCAGTTCCCTATGAGGATGCTCGAATTCGACTTGCAGAGAAGGTTGTTGCGGAGGGCCTTTCCGTAAGAGCGACAGAAAATCTTGCTCCATTGTTTTCTGCCGGAGAGACACCTAAGACGCCGCGGCCTGCAACGCCTCAGTCTTTTAAAAAGGCTGCGCGTGTGCTTCGTCAGGTATTTAATACCAACGTTCGTGTGAAGAGCTCGCGTGGAAAGAATAAGATTGAGATTGAGTTTAAAGACGAGGAAGAGCTCTCTCGTATTCTTGGTGAAATGATTCAGTTTGATCAAGGAGGCCAAGATGAGGAATAAGATTTTTACTGCGATTGCATTGGCGACGACTGTCGCGGCTGGTGCCTTTGCTGGCTATAAGATCGCGACAGACGATGAACTTCGAGGTCGTTTGCTTCGTGGTGCGCAAGATATTGTCGATACTTCCAAGAAGAAAATGGATGTTATGACAGAAGATGTTGCCATGCGCACTGCTCAGGTAACAAAAAATCCTAAGATTAATCAAGGTTGGGTTAGCAACCAATGGGAAAATGTAGGCTATTAGGTACCTAACAATTACCCTGCATATTTTGAGCGGCCCTTGTCTGATTCATGAGACAAGGGCTGCTTATTTTGTCCGTAAACAATGGGGAAGCTAGCAGCGGTCCAAAATTGAGGTCAATAAATGAAACGGCCCCTGTTGCATATCCTGCAACAGGGGCCGTCCGATGTTTCACATGAAACGTTTTGGAGTGCGACTCCCCTATGCGCTCTTCTGAACTTTGAAGCGCTGTTTCAGCTGTCCGCAAGCGGCGTCAATATCGTTACCACGGGAGTTACGAATCGTGGTCTCGATGCCACGGGACTCAAGACGACGCTGAAGATCCTCAACCTTATGAATCGGCGACGGCTTGAGCGGGCTGCCCTCGATGTCGTTAAGTTGAATCAGGTTAACGTGGCACAGCGTTCCCTCGCAGAAGTCGCAGAGTGCCTGCATCTCGGGATTCGTATCGTTGACGCCTTCAATCATGGCATACTCATAGGTCGGGCGGCGGCCAGTCTTCTCGGTGTAGAGCTGAAGCGCTTCGTGAAGGCGAAGCAGCGTGTATTTCTTAACACCGGGCATGAGCTTATTGCGCGTCGACTGGATGGCGGAATGCAGGGAAACGGCAAGAGTGAACTGCTCGGGGATATCGGCAAATTTGCGAATACCGGGAATAACGCCGCTGGTAGAGACGGTGAGGTGACGAGCGCCGATACCGATACCATCGGGGTCGTTGAGGATACGCAATGCCTTGAGAACCTCGTCGTAGTTGGCAAACGGCTCGCCCTGGCCCATGAAGACAACGCTTGTGGCACGCTCGCCAAAGTCGTTGGATACATGAAGCACCTGGTCGACGATCTCTTGAGCGGTCAGAGAGCGCTTGAGGCCGTTGAGACCGGTAGCGCAAAAGGCGCAGCCCATGCCGCAGCCTGCCTGGGTTGAAACGCAGACGGAAAGTTTGTTACGACGGGGCATGCCGACAGTCTCGACGGAAATGCCATCGTGGTACTCGAGCAGATACTTGCGCGAGCCATCTTTGGAAACCTGCTTGGTGAGTTCAGTCGGCGTATCAAAGGCAAAAGCCTCTTTAAGCTGCTCACGGAAAGCCTTGGGAAGGTTGGTCATATCGTCAAACGAACAAACGTTCTTCTCAAAGACCCATTCGATGAGCTGCTTCGCGCGGAAGGCGGGCTGGCCAAGTTCGGCCACGAGCTCGCGAATATCGTTTTGGCTCAAGTCGCGAATGTCCTGAGATTTAGTCCTGGGATTCATGGAAGCCTTTCGATTTTGGGGAAACGTAGAGGGTATCGCTACAATATGGTATCAGCTGCAGAAATTATAGAGGAGGAGTCTGCCCATGCCGGGTAAAAGCCTAGAGAACATGCACGTAGCGGTCTTGGCGGGCGGTCATTCCGCCGAGCGCGAGATCTCGCTCGATTCGGGAAAGAACGTTGTGGTGGCACTGAAAGAAGCCGGCTACACCTCGGTGGAGCTGCTTGACACGGCCGCTGATGACTTTATGGTAACCATGGCGACCGGCGGATTCGATGTGGCATTTATCGCCATGCACGGCGCCGGCGGTGAGGATGGCGCCATGCAGGGTGCCATGGAGACCCTGGGTATCCCCTACACGGCCTCGGGCGTACTTGCCAGCGCCTGCGGTGCCGACAAGGAGGTCTCTAAGCTCCTATACGCCAAGGCGGGCATTCCCATTGCCCCCGGCCTTGCGCTCGAGGTGGGCGATGAAGTCGATATCGATCATATCGTTGAGGTTTGTGGCGAACGCTGCTTTGTGAAGCCGGCCGTCAACGGTTCCAGCTATGGCATTTCCCTGGTCCATGAGCCCTCCGAGCTGCCCGCGGCAATCGCCAAGGCGTTTGAGTACGGCGACAAAGTGCTGGTCGAGAAGTGCATCGAGGGTACCGAGATCACCGTCGGCGTATACGGCGAAGATGACGTACGCGCCCTGCCGATTGTCGAGATTCGTAAGCCCGAGGACTGCGAGTTCTACGATCTGGACGTGAAGTATGTCGACCCTACGGATATCCATCGCATTCCGGCGCAGATTTCACCCGAGAATTACGCTCGCGCTCAGGAACTTGCCTGTGCCGCTCACAAGGCCCTCGGTTGCCTGGGTATCTCGCGCAGCGACTTTATTGTGAGCGAGGACGGCCCCGTTATCCTCGAGACCAATACCATTCCCGGCATGACCGATACGTCGCTGTATCCGGATGAGATCCGCCACACCGACGACATGACGTTCCCGCAGGTCTGTGACAGCCTGATCCGTATGGGCCTTCGTCGAGCGGGCATTGCATGCTAATCGAGGACGCGGTTTCGTCAGGAACGCCGCAGTTTGTCATCGACTCCTATGCCACGCTTGCCGACCGCGCCAAAACGCAGTCCTTCGGCCTTATCGAGGAAGATGTGATTGTCCTCGATACCGAGACCACGGGTCTTTCGGTGCAGGACAACGAGCTGATCGAGATCTCGGCGGCCCGTCTTTCGGGCCGCGAGGTCATCGACCGCTTCGATACCTTCGTGCATCCCAAACAGCTGATTCCCGCCGAGATTACCGAGCTCACGAGCATTACAAATGCCGATGTGGCAGATGCCCCGTCGGCGGTTGAGGCCGTCGCCGCTCTCGCCGATTTTGTCGGTGGCTGCCCGGTGATCGCACACAACGCCACGTTCGACCGCTCGTTTATCGAGTCGGTCAAAGGCGGCGTCAACGTGAGCGATATTTGGATCGATTCGCTGGCGCTGTCGCGCATCGCGCTTCCGCGCCTGGCCTCGCACAAGCTGTCTTTTATGGCCGATCTGTTTGGCTGCGACTCGGTATCACACCGTGCCAATGCCGACGTCGACGCCCTGTGTGGCGTATGGCGCGTGTTGCTCGTGGCGCTCACCGACTTGCCCCAGGGCCTCATGGCGCGCCTAGCCGACATGCATCCGGACGTGCCTTGGTCCTATCGTCCTATCTTCTCATTCTTGGCAGGGCAGAACCCTGGTTCTATCTTCTCTCTCAGCGCCGCTCGTGCTGACGTTCTCAAGGCCGATCGCGCCGACGATCGGGTGGACGCCGATGAGCTGCCGGTTCTCAAGATGCCGAGTCGTGAGGAGATCGAGGCAGACTATGCACCAGGTGGCCTGGTCAATCGCATGTATCCCACCTACGAGCCGCGTGATGAGCAGATCGCGATGGCGCTCGAGGTCCGCGATGCGCTGGTCACGGGCACTCATCGAGTAATTGAGGCAGGCACAGGCGTCGGCAAATCGATGGCCTATCTGGTGCCTTTTGCCGAGGCAGCACGCCGTAACAACATCACGGTTGGTATTGCGACCAAATCGAACAATCTTGCCGACCAGCTCATGTACCATGAGCTGCCAAAACTTGCCGAGCAACTGGACGGTGGTCTGTCATTTTGCGCTCTCAAGGGGTATGACCACTATCCGTGCCTGCGCAAGCTTGAGCGCATGAGCCGCGGCCAGGTCGAGATTACCGCCAAGCGCGATCCGGCGGACACGCTCACGGCGGTCGCGGTCATTATGGCGTACGTCTGCCAATCAGCCGATGGCGACCTCGACTCGCTCGGCATTCGGTGGCGCAGCGTCAACCGTCCCGACTTTACGACGGCCTCGCGCGAGTGTGCTCGTCGCCTCTGCCCGTTTTTCCCTGATAAATGTTTGGTCCACGGCGCTCGCCGTCGTGCGGCGCATGCCGATGTGGTGGTCACCAACCATTCCCTGCTGTTCCGCAACGTCGCGGCCGAGGGCAGGATTTTGCCGCCGATTCGTCATTGGGTAATCGACGAGGCCCATTCCATCGAGCGCGAGGCGCGCCGTCAGTGGGCGCGTGTGGTGTCGGCGGACGAATCACGCGTTCTGTTTGAGCGTCTGGGTGGCTCGAGCACCGGCGCGCTAAGCCAGGTTTCCCGTGATTTGGCAACCTCCGAGGGCTCTACGCTCTATCTGGGCCTTACTGCCAAGGCGACGTCGACGGTTGCGCGCGCGAGCATGGCGATTGCCGGCGTGTTCGATGGCGTTCGCGAGCTCGGTCGCCGTGCCCGTGGGGGCTATGACAATGCCAATCTATGGATTGGCCCCGAGCTGCGCGAATCTGACGACTGGCATGATTTCTTACAGTCGGCCTACACTGGCATCGACGCATTGGAACAAGCTGGCAAGAGCGTCGACGCGCTGGTGCAAGCCGTCGCCGCCGACAAGCCAGAGGTTGTTGTCGACCTGGGTGATATCTCGCGCCGCCTGCACGAGCTGGCCGAGAACCTAAAACTCATCATTGATGGTACCGATGAACACTACGTGTATTCGCTGCAGGTCAATCGCAGGCTGCGTGCCGGCGGAGAGTCAATGACCGCAGAGCGCATCGACATTGGCGAGGCCTTGGCAACCGAGTGGCTGCCCGAGGTTCACACGGCTATCTTTGCCTCGGCGACCATGACGGTGTCCAAAAGCTTTGAACACTTTAACCATGCGGTCGGCCTCGATCGCATCGGTGCTTCAGCATCCTCATCGCTGCACTTGGACTCGAGCTACGACTTCGATTCGAATATGGCCGTGGTTGTGGCTGGGGATATTCCCGATCCACGCGACCGCGAAGGCTATCTTTCGGCGCTCGAGCGCGTGCTGGTCGACGCCCATCTTGCCATGGGCGGATCGGTGCTCACGTTGTTCACCAATCGGCGCGACATGGAGGACCTATACGCCCGCGTTGAGCCCAAGATGGCCCGTGCGGGTCTGGAGCTCAACTGCCAGCAGCGCAACTCATCTCCTCGTCGCCTGCGCGACCGGTTTATCAACGAACCGACCTCGTCGCTTTTTGCGCTCAAGGCCTTCTGGGAGGGGTTTGATGCCAGCGGCGAGACGCTGCGCTGCGTCATCATTCCCAAGTTGCCGTTCTCGAGCCCCACGGACCCGCTCTCGTGCGAGCGCAACCTGCG
Source organism: uncultured bacterium (assembly GCA_905215065.1). Lineage (GTDB taxonomy): Bacteria > Actinomycetota > Coriobacteriia > Coriobacteriales > Coriobacteriaceae > Collinsella. The sequence continues at coordinate 21,623 of CAJMOF010000016.1, forward strand.
CGAAGACCGCGCATGGGCGCGCTATTCGCTGCCCGAGGCGGTGCTCGAGGTTAAGCAGGCCGCGGGGCGTTTGATTCGCTCGTCGACCGATAGCGGTGTGCTGATCTTGGCGGATCCTCGCCTGGTGACGAAGGGCTATGGCAAGAAGTTCTTAACGTCGCTGCCCACGAGCTCCTACCAGCGCATCGAATCGGCGCAGATCGGGCACTATCTACAGCTGTGGCGTGCACGCCACGAGCGGCGGCGCTAAAGCGGACAGACGAGGGTTTTTGCCATATCGCACAGACGCTTTGACAGGGCGGGGTCATCCAAGATGCGGATGGCTCCGCCCGCTGCGATTATCTGGCTCAGCAGCCAACGCTCGGAGCCGTAATGTACGGTTACCGTTGCCATGTCTGTCCCGCTGCGTTCGATGAGGGTGATGCCGGCCCAGTCCAGATGCTCCGCCATATCGAATGGCATCAAGAGCTTTGCGCTACGCTGCGTCCGGGCAAGGGAATCGTGGAGGGATGCAACGTCCGGTGCGTGAGGCACGACGGAGTCTTCCGTCAAGGCGAGTCCCTCGATTTTATCCATGCGATAGGTGCGCTGCTCATCGACCGCGATGTCCCAGGCAATCAGATATGTTTGGTCGCCGTTTGCTGTAATGCGCAAGGGGTCGACCAGGCGCTCGCGTGGCCGCGCATCGTCCATCGAGCGATACGAGATACGACAGCGAACACCGTCCTGAATGGCGCAGCTCAGCTGCTGCCAGTGCGACCCGTGGTTGACGGTGTCAAAGACGTGCTGGTTATAGCCGAGCTCTTCGGGTAGAAGAGCATGTCGAATTCGAGCCGCCGCCTGGGGCTCGATCCCCAACGATTCAAGTTCGTGGTTGAGCACAGCGCCCTCGGCGGCACTCAGGCGCAGCGGTAGTACACGCCCGGCGTCACCGGTGAGGACCACGCGCTCGCCGTGGCATTCGCAGATGATACGCGCACCCGATTCTCGGTCCGCGAGCGTCGAGACGATCTCGAGAATCTCGTCGAGCGACGCCCCCGTGATGTCAAAGCGACTGCAAATCTCGGTTCGTGTCATGCCGCTCTCGCCGGCGGCGTAGAGGGCCTCCATGATGTCGATGGCGCGCGAGAGCCTCTGCTCGCTGGTGAGTTTACGCACGGGCATGCTCGTGCACCGTCCTTTCAATGAGGTGGTTCCACGCCTGCTTGAGCGATTTGGGGGCCATGGGCCTCATGCCGTCCATGGCGTGGGCCATGCAAAATGAGGCGGCGGCTTCAAGATCGCGCACGTCAACGGTCCAAGTCCATCCCGAATCGGTGTGTGCGAGCTCACCTCGCCCGCGCGTGAGGCCGTTGATCATATCGATCTGCGTCTGCGGGGCGAACGAGAACGTAGCCGCAACGGGCGGGCGGTCGGCAAAATCGAATTCAAAGAACAGGTAGTCGTTGAGATTGAAGTCTGCAGGGATGGCGTAGGCCTTCGAAGGACGCCAAGCGCGAACGATACGGTCGCAGCGGAATGTCCTGATGTCGTCGGTGGCATTGTCGAGGCCGCAGAAGTACGCAACGCCCTCGCGCTCGAACATGCCGTAGACGCAGACGGTACGCTCTTTCTGCTCACCGCGTCCGTTCTGATATAAAAATCGCAGTGCGCATCGCTCGGCAAAGGCGCTCCATACCGCATCGACGGTGGGAGAGCGGCGGATCGGTGCTTCGTCCGCCGTTGTCCTGCCGGTGAGGTAGGCAATCTTGGAACGAATATCGGCAAGCGGCGCGGCAAAAGTGGATGAGCCGGCCGCTATTGTCTGGTCGATAGCGTTGAGCAGGATATCGGCGTCGTCTGCGGTGATGAGGCCGCCTGCCGCAAACGTGTGCTCGCGGTCGATTGTCCATGAGCTTTCCTCGGTCTCCTGCGCGCCGGCGGGGCGAACCTCCTTGATTAAGATGCCGCGTTCGAGCAGTTTGTCACGATCGCGCCGAAACTTGCGCTTATCCGAGTCGATGTTGCCCGAGCCATATCCCAGGTCAGAATCCAAGACGATCTGCTCGGTCGTCAGCGGTTCGGGGGAGCTGTTGAGCACAAAGAAAAGATTGAGGATGCGCTGGGCCGTTTTATCGAAACTGGGCTCCGAATTCCCCTGTTTAATTGTCGCGGTCGTGTCGCTTGCCGTCATAGAGTCCTCGCATGAGAAGGTGGTTTGCTGCCATGATTTTAGTCCGATATGGAGATTAGGCTATATCCTTGTCCGCTCGGGGCGTTAAGATGGCCCGAATTCGGTCGTTTGCGCTCGCTCGGGGTATACTTTCGACTATATACGGTTCTAATGTGCATACATTGGGCCTATTTGTCGGATTATGGATGTGGAGCGCACATGGCGAACACCCAGAACTATATTAACCACCTGCTGCAGAACACTGGCATTACGCCGGCATGCAGCGAAGAAGAGCGCTTGGCTGCCGAGGATATCGCTCAGATCTTCCGCAACCACGGCTTTGATCCCGAGGTTCAGGAGTTCAATGCCCCGGCGCCCAGCAGGCTGGCATTTGCCGTTACCGGTATTCTTGCGTTTGCCGGCGCCCTGCTGATGGGCATCGGCGGCGGCATCGGCTTGGTCGGCACCTTGCTGGCCATTGTCGGCGCCGTTCTTTACGTGCTCGAGCGCACGGGCCACCCCGTGGTTTCACGCCTGGGCAAGACGGGCGTGAGCCAAAATGTCATCGCCTACCACAAGGCCTCGGGCCCGCTCGCGTCTCCGCGCAACCGCCCGGTGGTCGTTGTCGCACACTACGACTCTCCCCGTGCTGAGCTGCTCGCTCGCGAGCCCTATGCTTCGTATCGTGCGCTCATCGCCAAGCTGTTGCCCGTTGCCACGGTTGCCCCTGCTGCCGTTGCCATCTTGCGTATCCTGCCGCTCCCCGGCGCGCTCAAGGTTCTGCTGTGGATTGTCGCGATCCTCGCTTCCCTCGTTGCGCTCGCCAACGCGGCAAACATCATTTCTAACCGCTACATTCTTCCCTATACGTCCGGCGCGGTGTGCAACAAGTCTTCTGTCGCTGCCATGCTCGGCGTTATGAACAACGTTGCTCCCTTCCAGGGCGAAAACGAGTTTCCCGACGATGTTCCGTTCGATACCTATTTTGGGGAGCAGAAGCGTCGTGCCGAGGAGATGGCGCGCGCAGCAGCGGAGTATGCCGCGGCCCAACAGCAAAACGACTACGGCAATACCATCGAGTATGAAGAGCCTACCTACGCCGAGGATGAGTTCGGTCAGCCGATTGCTCCCGACGCTCAGGCCGAGCCCGAACAGGGTGAGGATTTCGACGAGCAGATCGAGGGCTTTGAGGGTGCGTCTGCCGACGAGACGCTGATTGGCGCCATCGTGCCCGAGGATCAGAATCAGGCTGTCCAGGCCGAAGAGTTCAATGACGAGGTTTCCGCTGCCGAGCCGGCGGAGGAGCCTGTCGCGGCCGAGCCCGAGTCCAAGCTCTATCGCAATGCCGCCGGCAACATCCGCTTTGGTTCGGATGCCATCCGTGCGCTCGGGATGCTTCCCGAGTCGTGCACGCTCGATTACGAGGAGGGCGAGGAGCCGACGTTTGAGCCCGAGCCTGCCCCCGTCGTGACTGCACCTGCGCCCGCCGTCACCGTGGATGATGAGTCTGCCGCGGTTACCGCTGCCGTTGCCGAGCTCGAGGCGGTGTCCGCGATCGATCCCGCGGCAGGACTGGACATTTTGGCCCCCGCCGCGCCGGCGCAAGACGTTGCGGACGAGTCTGACGACGATTACGTTGAACAGCCGAGGCGCGTGTCTTACGAGAGCGATACTGATTTCTCGGCCGAGATTCCCGCGGCAACGCCCCATGCCGATATTGCATCCGCGTTCTCTTCGATTGGCACCAGTGCTTCTAACTTCTTTAAGGGTGCGCTTGCAAAGGGCAAGAAATTTGTCGACGATTTCGAGGAGAAGCGCGCTGCCGCACGCGAGGCTGCCGAGCAGGAGGCTATCGCTCAGCAGCAGGCAGCCGAGGCGGCACGTGAGCGCGCGGCGCAAGAGTTCGAGCAGAACGAGGCTATGCAGTCCGTGCCCGTCGACGCTGCCGAAGCTACGACGTCCTTTGAGTCCCAGCAACCGGCGTCCGCGGATGTTGCTGAGGCGACGACGTCTTTCGAGGCTCAGCAGCATGTCGATAGCACCATGTCGTTTGATGCCGCGCAGTTCGATTCCACGATAACGTTTGAAAAGCAAGGCACCGCGATTGCCGAGCCCCTTCCTGTTTCCGATGAGCAGGGCGACGCGGCAGACGATGACGAGCCCATTGATGCTGCCGAAATTCAGGATGCTGCCAAGGACGAGTCCGTCGAGGCCAACTCTGACGAAGAGCAATACGCGGCAGCCGATCAAGGTGATTCAACCGAGGTCGAGCAGGAGGAAGTGCCTGCGGTTTCCGAGACTCCCGAGACGGATGAGTCGAGGCCTTACTCCACGCAGATTTTCACCATGCCGACCCCGAGTGGTTCCGGTGCCACGGTTGCCAATGTCGCTCCCACTCAGGACGAAACGGTCGATTCCCTTATGGCCCAGATTTCCTCCCAAGCATCGCCGCGTCCGCAGATGAATGTTCCCGATCCGGCGTCGGCACCGTCGCCTGCACCCTCCTCGTCTCCGCTGGCTTCGGTCCCCGATCCGTCGCTGCCGTCGATGAAGCAGACAAACGTTGCGTCTCGCACGTCGCTGTTCGACCTTCCCGATCCCTCCGCACAGGTCAACGACCCCTTTGCTACCGCCCAGGGTCCCGAACCCACATCGGCACCCGTTGCGCCTCCTATGCCCGTTGCGTCGGGCGCACAGCCGATCGAGACCATTTCGGCTCCCGCCCCTGCGGCACCCAAGTCTCGCAAGCGCGGCCTGGGCGGCCTGTTCGGTCGTAAAAAGAAAAACGAACAGGACAGCATGAGTGACTGGCTGGGCGTCGAAGACGATTACGATGCCAAGAAGTCCGGTCGCGGCATCGGTTCGTGGGATAATTTCGAGGACGATAACGATGGCTGGAAGGGCGGCGCTACGTCTTCCGACGGCGCTTCTTCCGAAGATATGCTCTCGGCTGTCGCCTCTATGGGTGACGATGAGCTGCTCGGTCACGATATCTGGTTTGTGGCAACGGGCGCCTCGGATTGTGATGGCGCCGGTATGAAGGCCTTCTTGGCTTCGCATCGCGATAAGCTCCGCGGCGTATTCTTCATCAATCTTGAATCCGTCGGCGCCGGTAGGCTTTCGGTGGTGACGGTTGAGGGCGAACAGCAGCTGCTCAAGGGCGATCGCCGCATCATGAACCTGGTCAGCAAGGTGTGCAAGTCGTTCCATGTCGATTGTGGCGCGCTCGAGATGCCCTATGCCAAGACCGATGCCTATGCCGCGCTCGAGGCGAGCCGCCGAGCCCTCACCATCGCCGGCGTGGACGGCACGCGCCTGGCTTGTGCTCGTACCGAGGACGACCTGCCCCACAATGTCAACCCGACGAACATTGCCACGGTATCCGAGGTCGTGACCGAGGTTATCCGCCGTTCGTAGACGGAGCTCTAAGGAGTCAACGTGTTTTCGTATATTAAGCGCCATTGGCCTGTCTACGTGATTTTGACCTTGATTGCCATTGCGTTAGGGTTTGGAGCTGCCTACATCGTGGGCGCGAAGGGCTCGACCCCCGCCTCCGCAATCAGCGAAGAGATGGAGCAAGAACAGAGCACGGGCGCCGATGGGATTCCTGAGTCCGAGCAGGCAATCGTTGATGGTGGATCTTCGTCTGCAGAGTAGATGCGGCGATTTAAATGATTGAAAGCGGGCGAGCCGGGGGACTGGCTCGCCCGCTTTTTCATCGCGCTAGCGGTTCTTTGGGATTGACCTAAGGCGAGCGAACCATAGGGCTGCGGCACCCGAGGTCAGGAGCGCGGTGATGCAAGCGGCGATGGGAGCTGATCCTGTTGCCGGTAGGTCCTGCGGTAGGGTACAGCGTTGAATGACACGGTCCTCGTCATGTGACTCAAGTTTATCGCCGCCGCCGTTGCGGCAAAGATCGACGCGTGCGCTGTTGGTGAGTGCAGTTTGGGGTGTGTAAGCCGACGTTGCCTGCATGTGCACGACTGCGCCCCGAGCATCTGTGCCAAGGATTGCTTTGGCATCGTCAAGGTCGTCGTGCTCATCTTTGAGATCATCGCGGGTCCAAGAATCCGTATCGCTTCGAGTCGTAAAGTCGGCGGCTACCGCACCGTATTCAATGCGAATGCCCGTTACGACGGTATTGGATGCAAGGTCGAGTTCTTTCGCCTCGAGTGTGGCGGATTCCGTGGTCGAGACATCCGCCTTCCAGAGGTGCCAGCCGTCGTAATCGACGAGGCGGCAATCTTCACCCAGACTCTCTTTTACTTCGTCGGACTCAAGCCAAGGATTTTCGTGCCCATCGTCAAGCGTCGCGTTTGCCGGCTCATCGACGTCTGTCGAGTCCAACGGCGTCGTGCGATACCACACGTTGCACAGACCGTTGAGGTCGCCGATGGCGACGGGGGTTTCGATTGAGACGAATCTCGCCGTGCCGTCTTTGGCGCACTCAAGATCATCGGTAATCGTAAACTCATCAACCCAAGTAGCGGAATCGTTTCGAGCATCGATGGTATAGGAGAAAAGCCCATCCGTATTGGTTTGCATCGCGGCGCGGTTTTTTCCATCGCCGTTAGCCAACAGACCCTTCCCGATAGGTTGGACAAGCTCCTGACGCTTGTCGACCTGTCCTTTGATCTCGATGGGCGCATCCTTCATCGAGACGGATTGGACTTCTCCCGTGTCCTTTATTTCAAACGTTATCTCCTCGGCAAGGTCATAGGTCCGCGGAGACATCGTTTCGCGCAACGAGTAGGTGCCGGGTGCAAGATGTTCGATGCGGTGCGGCTTGTCGGATGAGGTCCAGGAGTCTATTTCGGTTTTATCGGGACCAGATAAGGTGAGCTGTGCGCCTTTCACTTCCTGCTCTCCGCTTGCATCGACCTTGGAGATATCAACCTTGGTGTAATCGTCGGATACGTTAAGCCGTGCTTCCACAACGGGTGTTTTCTGGTCGGCATAGGTAAGGTCGACGATATGGTGCGTTCGGTCGAGTAAGAAGCCGGTCGGCGCCTGAGTCTCGACGACCTCGTAGCGTGCGGTGCCAGATCCCAACGGGAGGTCGTCCGCGCGTGCTTCTCCAGTTTCATCCGTCGTGACGGTAGCGACAGTCTCACCGTCGAGCGCGGCAATGCTACCGTCGGGGCGCACGATATCACCTGAGGCACGGATCTCAAAGATGGCGCCCGCGAGGCTGCTGCCGTCCACGGCATCGGTTTTAACGATCCTGATGTTTCCGGTCGCGGCGTGGTCATAATACGAGACGATTGCAACGGGCGTTAGGTTTATATCGGCGGGTATGTTTACCTCGATCTCTCCGCCGACAAGATAGGGCTCTTTGGCCGAGGTTTCGCGTACATAATAGGTGCCCGGCACGAGCGATTCGGGCAGTGTGACGGTGCCGGTCGCGTCAGTCGTAAAGGTGTCCATTACGTTATGTGCTGGATACCAGCATGTTTGTGAGACAGGTTTGTGATTGCTGTCGAGGAGTTGGAAGGTGAATCCGGCTAGGGGAACAGAAGCGCCTGTTTGGGCATCGCGTTTTACAATCTGGAGATGCGTCGACAGAGCGTGGTTGTCCACGATATATTGAAGCTCGGCGCCGTCGGAAATCTGATTGGCCTCGACGGTCCATTCCCCCGCACGTTTAAAACCCTCGGGGACGGTTTCCGGAACCTCACGAACCGTGTAGCCGGCGCGGTCGTATGGGACGGCTCCGTGGACACCGGCTGGTCGCTTGCCTGTGCCGAACCATGCTTCGGGCTGGTCTTTGGTGGAGGCAAAGCCATAGATGTTTGTAGTCAGTGTGCCAACAACCTGCTGAGAGCTGTTACTGACAACCTCAAAGACAACATCTCCTGCCGGCTGCTCCAGGCCGGATTGATCGCTATTGCCGTAGTCCTTGAATTTGGAAATCTCAAGGTCAAACGCAATGGGGATATCGGAAACGCGAGATTCGATCTCGACCACGCCTGAATCGCCGAGTTGGTCGGCTCCAACGGTGTAAGACCAACTGTCACCGGAGGGCAAATAGCCCTCGGGCGCCTTCGATTCATAGATGGTAAAGGTTCCCAGGGGGACATCGGTGAGGGTAGCTCGACCGCTTTCATCGGTCCTGAGAGTTTGTGTCCATCCAGGGGTTGATTGCGATACGCACACGAATTCTGCTCCTGCGAGCGAAGCCCCAACTTGGGGGCCTGCATTCGTTGCGGCGTCGAGCTTTACAATGCGCAAGGTAATGGTGCCGGGTTGTTCATCAATGGTGACGTATCCGCCGTTATCCGTCGTGGTAAAGGCAATGCGATCGTGCAGGGGGATATAACCAGCTGGCGCTGTTGTCTCAACTAGGTAGTATGCCGTGTTGGGCAGAAGTGCTGCCTGCGCTTGACCGTTGCTGTCCATCTGGATGGTGCCGACACGCGCGCCGCTGGCGCTCTCAAAAACATCGAATGTTGCCCCGGTAAACTGATAGGTATTGTTTCCGCTGGTAATAACAGTGTTCGCAGACTGCTTTTGGAAGGAAACAGAGACCGCCGGCAGTACATAGAGCATGTCTTGACGTCTGCTGCCGCTCGATACGGTTCCTAGATAGCGTCGCGCGCGGTGCGGAGCGGCTTTGATGCTTCCTGATTTTGCGCTGTCGTGGAGCCACCGCGCAGCCGCCACGACTTCATCGTCGGCGGTAAAGTGCCCGCTCTTGGTTTTGCCCTGAGCGGTCGTGTAGGAGTAGGTGCCGTCGACATGGGTAGTGCCGTTGAGCATCCATACGGCAAGCTGGGTGGCGGCGCGGGCGCGATCGGGTGAAAGATGGTAACCGCCAAACGACGTGGCGGTAGGATATCCGTGACAAACGATTGCTGCGAACTCGTCGTCGAGCCACACCCAGCCTTGATCAAAGTTGAGCCATGGGCCGCCCGGCTTGGTGGGGCCGGGGCGCTCCTGGTTCATGCAGTAGGCAATCGAGGCGTCTTGAGCTTCATACTTGCCGATGAAGAAGGGCCCACAATCATCGCTAATAGTGCGGAAGCCGAGCTGGTCGTAGCCATCGACGGCAAATGCGGCTCCCGGTGCCAGACAGCCGAAAAGCAGGAAGAGGAGCAGGAGCAGCGGACCTGTTGCGATTGCGCTGTGGACAGAGTGCGTGGGTGCGTTGGACATGGCTGCTCCTTATCCCTCGTGCGCCGCATGGGGAGGTTGCGACGCGTAGGATGAGGCTACCCCCGAGGTTCATGCGGGTAAGTACCGGAGCCTGACCAAAAGCTTGCCCAATTCCTGACAAATTGAGCTCAAATACAACAATCAGGCAAAAGCGCAGGTAGAAGATAAGGAGAACAGGAGGCCAAAGGTCCTCGTCTCCACAATTGACGCGATTTTCAAACGAATCTCCACAGCTAAAACAAGCATCGCCACCCTTGTATCGAACAAGACAACCGCGTTATACTATCCCCCACATATGCGGGCATCGCCAAGTGGTAAGGCATCAGCTTCCCAAGCTGACACTCGCGGGTTCGAGTCCCGTTGCCCGCTCCAGAAAAAGTAAAAGCACGACACCGTTCCGGTGCCGTGCTTTTTTCAATAAAGCGCCGGGACTCGAACCCGCCAGGGTGCGAGCGTAAAGCAAACGCGAAGCGTTTGTAGCGAGCAGGCGAAGGCGCCGGAAGGCGCCTGAAGCCGGTGCGGATTTGCGAAGCAAATACGCGGATGTCCCGTTGCCCGCTCCATCGAGCAGAGCGGATTTTGGGAAAAGTGGGTTCAGCCGACGTTACCGCCGCTTCCCCGGACCGGGGCATGCCGCCCGCAGCCGGCGCGTATTTGTTTCGCAAATACGCGAACGTCCTCATGGCCGCTCTATGCTTCAAAATGTTAGGTTCATGCCTGCTGCCCATACTTGCACCTGCGCACGGTACAATGGTTGGGTTACGACCAACGTGCCAATAACCAAAAAGGAGCCGCTATGATCGATCGCTATACCCGCCCGGAGATGGGACACATCTTCTCCCTCGAGAACAAGTACGCCATTTGGCAGGAGATCGAGGTCCTGGCCTGCGAGGCCCAGGCGGAGCTCGGCAAGATCGGCATTTCTAAAAACGAAGCCCAGTGGATCCGCGACCACGCCAACTTTGAGAAGGCAAAGGTCGATGAGATCGAGGAGGTCACGCGCCACGATGTCATCGCCTTCCTGACCAACATGAAGGAGTACATCGACGCCGATGTTCCCGAGGGCGACCCCAAGCCCAGCCGCTGGGTTCACTACGGTATGACCAGCTCCGACCTGGGTGATACTGCTCTGTGCTATCAGCTTACTCAGGCGTGTGACCTGATTATCGAGGACGTCAAGAAGCTCGGCGTGATCTGCAAGCGCCGCGCCTTCGAGGAGCGCAATACGCTTTGCGCTGGCCGCACCCATGGCATCCATGCTGAGCCGATGACCTTCGGCATGAAGTTTGGCTCTTGGGCATGGGAACTCAAGCGCGACCTTGATCGTCTTGAGGATGCTCGCAAGAACGTTGCCTTCGGTGCCATCTCCGGTGCCGTCGGCACCTACAGCTCCATCGAGCCGTTCGTCGAGGAGTACGTCTGTGAGCACCTGGGTCTGGTTCACGACCCGCTGTCCACGCAGGTCATCAGCCGCGATCACCACGCCTATCTTGCCGGCGTGCTTGCCACTACAGCGGCCACCTGCGAGCGCATCGCGACCGAGGTCCGCAACCTGCAGAAGACCGATACACTCGAGGCCGAGGAGCCCTTCCGCAAGGGCCAAAAGGGCAGCTCCGCCATGCCACACAAGCGCAACCCCATCACCATGGAGAAGGTCTGCGGTCTGTCGCGCGTCGTGAAGTCCAACGCCCAGGTCGCCTTCGACAACGTCGCCCTGTGGCACGAGCGCGACATTTCACACTCTTCCGCCGAGCGTGTCGCCCAGGCCGATAGCTTCATCGCGCTTGACCATATGTTCCAGTGCCTCATTCGCGTTATCGACGGCCTGCAGCTGTATCCGGCCCGCATGATGGCCAATCTCAACAAGACCCGCGGCCTCATCTTCTCCTCCAAGGTCCTGCTTGCCCTCGTCGATACGGGTATCACCCGCGAGGATGCGTACGCCATTGTGCAGGAGAACGCCATGGCCACCTGGCACGAGGTGCAGGATTGTGTCTCTGGCCCCACCTTTAAGGAGCGTCTCGAGGCCGATCCGCGCTGCACCGTCAGCCAGGAGAAGCTCGACGAGATTTTTGATCCGTGGGACTTCCTCACCCGCATCGATACGGTCTTCGATCGCCTGGAGCAGCTGAGCTTCGAGTAGGGTTAACCTAATTCGACCGCTTGCGGATGCATTTCAACCTTTGGCGCCTTGCCCGTCTTGGGCGAGGCGCTTTTTTTACTGTCGCATATGCGCCCGGGTAATAAAATGAACTCCGGCTGCTGTTTCGATGAAAGGGGGCACGTGCCCAGACGCATCAAGCGGGCCACCATCGTCTCGTTTACGCTCATACTCCTTGTTGCCGTCTGTGCGGGCGCCCTGACGTATACCGTTCGAAGCAGTTCTTCCTCCTCGAATGAAGCCGATAGAGATCTCCCGGTGCTCAAAATCGGCGTTACGGATAACGACCCCTATGTGTATGTCGATACCACGGGCGATTACGCCGGTATCGATATCGACATCGCCCGCGAGGCCTGCAAGCGTGCGGGGCTCAAGCCACAGTTTGTCGATATTGACTGGAACGATCGCGACCGGCTGCTCAAAAACGGTGATATCGATTGCCTGTGGTGTGACTATTCTCCCTGTTATCGCGAGGATAAGTATTACTGGACCGAGCCGTATCTAACCGTGACGGTCTCGGTTGCCGCCAAGAAAACGAGTGGCATCAAGTCCTTGGCACATCTCGATGGAAGTAAGACCATTGCGGTGATTGCGGGTTCGGTGAGTGAACGCCGATTGCTTGCGGGGGATTTGGGGGTCTCGTCGGACGTTCAAATCAAATCATATGGCTCTGCCGAACTCTGCAAAGCCGCTCTAGTCAAAGGGTACGTTGACTGCTGGATGGCGGATGTCCAGTCGCTTGACCGACTCGTTGCTCAGTATCCCGGCGTTTACCGTGTGTTTGCCGACAATGTTATGACGGTTGACCTGGGCGTCGCGTTTGATGACAGCTATGAAGGATCGGTCGTAAAGGATCTCAATACCGCGCTGTTCGACATGGATCGAGATGGCACGATTGACCGTATTGTGGGCAATTACAAGACAGGAGCGACGACGGGCGGGCAAGGAGGAAATTCATGACAACTGATGAGCACCGCTTGAGTCGAAAGACTCTGAACGTCATAGCTGCCAGCGTTATTGTCAGCGCCGTCTTGTTAGGCCTGTTGTATACGGTTGGAACCCATCGCTGCCTCGAAAAAACGCTTGGGTTTGGCCAAGAAACCATGGTGTTTTTGGAGAACGCTTGCGAAAAATATGACCGCTACGAACAGGGGAGAAAAACCGAGGCGACGCACGATTTGCTCGCCGCGGTCGAATCGTTTGTGACGTTCCTGTCCTCTGATCGCGTTGAGGTTAACGACGATCTTATCGAGCAATTTGTCCATGCCGAGAACCTTTCGGGGCTGATGGTCATGGACTCCGATGGCCATATGGCTGCCCACTACGACATCGATGGTCGCGATCCGCTCATGTTGTGGCGAGATGAGTTGGCCTGTTCGCCGGTCGCATCGATGTATCAAGGTTCCAAAGTGACCTACTCAACTGTCGATGAGCGCCGTGGTGTCGTTTTTGCCGTCTGTGCTGTTCCGTATGGCGACGGCGTTGCCCTGGCATACCGCTCACTTGTTTCCGATACGGCGGACGACTATTCATATGCCATAGCCGACGTGCTTTCGAACAGTACCTTCCACCAGGGTCCCACGGTGCTTGTTATGGAGGATGCGGAGATTGTCTCATCCAACAGTGCCGATGCTGACGTGTCGCTCGCCCGACTCCTCACCAGCGTAGGAGTTGAGTGGAAAGACGACGGCCTGACGCGCATCGAATATCGAGGAGACGAATGGTATGCCGTGCGTGCGGCATATAAGGACTACCGCCTGTTTGCGCTATATCCCAAATCTGAGGTCATGTCTGACAGGATTTCATTTGTCGCCGTCGGCGTCTTGGTGTGTCTTGCGTTTTGGGTCGTGGTGCTGTTGGCTCGAAATATCGTTGACCACCGCAATTTGGTCGAAAAGGATAAACAGCTCGGCATTATCAATGCCATAAGCGCCATCTACGATTCGACCTTCCTTTTGCATCTCGACACCCTCGAGATCGAGGGGATCAATATGTCGCCGGCGATAGCGAAGATATTTGCCGAGCACAGCGAGGCATATGACTTTATGGACACGGTCTGCCGGGATATCGTGAGCCCCGAAAGCCGCGAAGCGGTTGTGGGACTCGTAGATATAAGTTCGCTTCGTGAACGTATGGAGGGCGTACCGTACTTGGCTGCCGAGGTGCGAGATTGTCGAGGCGCTTGGTACTCGCTACAGGTTGTCCCCCAGCATCGCGATGAGCAAGGCCGGCTGGAGTCGGTCGTCGTGGCGACGCACAACATATCGATGGTCAAGCATGCCGAGGAGCTGTCATATCAAGACAAACTGACGGGGCTTCGCAACCGCAACTATCTTGAATCGCGCGGAGATAGCCTGGTAAACGAGGACTTGCCCGTGAGCGTGATTATGTTGGACTGCAATTATCTCAAGCGGACCAACGACATCTATGGTCACGAGATGGGGGATGAACTGCTGCGACGGACGGCGTCCGTGCTGCGGCGGGTGGCTGGTGCGGATTATCTGCCGATGCGCCTTGGCGGCGACGAGTTTTTGCTGGTTTGCCCCCATACTGACAACGAGTCTGCGCTCGGGCTGGAACAGGATCTTCGTCTCGGTCTTGCCGCGGTAAGCGATGAGGCCCTGACGGTCAGCGCATCGATTGGCGTGGCGACCGTCGAGACGGCTGGAAATACGCTGGCCGATGTATATCGTGTCGCCGACCACAATATGTATCGGGAGAAGCGCACGGTCCACGCACAGGGTGCGGACTGCTAATCTTGCCCCCGCGAGTCCATGCATCGTAGGATGTTGAATCGGTGCTTGCGATAATAAGTCGGCCCAGGCGGGGATAATAGACGTCTGAAATTTCTTTCTGAGAGGGGATCTCAATGATTAGTTTTGACTACAAGCCGCAGGGTGTATGCTCTCGCAATATTCACCTCAATCTCTCTGACGATGGCAGCAAGGTGCTGGGCGTTGAGTTTACCGGCGGCTGTGACGGCAATCTCAAGGCAATCTCCAAGTTAGTCGAGGGTGCTCCTGCCGATCGCGTAATCGAGGTTCTCGCCGGTAATACCTGCGGTATGAAAAAGACCTCTTGCGCCGATCAGCTTACGCGCGCTATCGAGGCCGCTCGCGCCGAGATCGCCTAATGGGTATCGCCGACCACATCAAGAATGGAATATCGCGCCGTGGCTTTGTGCTCGGCGGTGCTGCCGCGGGCGCTGCCACGGTGCTTGCCGGTTGCTCGAAAAAAACGGGCACCAGCGACGATGCCGCCGGCGAGCCGCAGGTTATCAAGGACGATTCGAAGATTGTCTCGATCACTGATGAGTACGAAGCTGTTGATATCGATCTTGAGCCGGCGGCGTCGTGGACGCTGCCGCTGGGCACGCTGCTGTACTACTGCGATGGCGACTACGCCGCCGCGATGATGGCGCCTGCTTCTGCCCTGCATGCCAATACGCTTGGTGTGCTCAACCTGGGCGATGGCTCGCTTACCACACTTATCGAGGATCCCGTTGAGGGAACCGGTTATGCGTTTTACGACGTTCGCGCGGGTGATGGCGTGTTCGCGTGGGTCGAGATGAACTTTGCCAATGCGTCTTGGAAACTCTATGCGCAAAACCTTGCAGGCTCCTCCCTTACCGGCAACGCTGTCGAGCTCGATCGCGGTGGCGAAAATTACGATCCGCCGCTCTTCACAGCGTATGGGTCGTCGGTCATCTGGTATAAGATGCCCTCGTCCGGCGGCAGCAAGACGAGTAACGATTCGTACTGCTACCGTCAGTCGCCCAGCGAGTCCAAGCCTGAGACTATTTGGAAGTCGACGGGCCGCTTCGCATCCGCCCCGCGTGTGAGCGACGGCATCCTGACCATCTCGCCCCGCGTGCACAATGATGAGGGCGTCTATTACGGTATGACGGCGATCGACCTGACTGACGGCAACAATACGAAGCGAGCTCAGCTGGTGCTTCCTTCGTCGGTTTCGCCTTTCGAGGCCGTGTATATGGGCGACACCTTCGTGTTCTCCATTGAGGCGACGTATAACGGTGTGGGTAGCCTGGGCAATATGGGCACCTATATCGGTAACGAGGGCGGGCCGTACCTCTTCCTTTCGCGTGAGCCGCTCGCGTGCGTTGCGGGAAGGAAAAATAAATACCTGGTTAAAGTCCAGGCGTCGCATTTTTTGATTGACACTTCGGCTAAGACCTACGGCTCGCTTCTGTCGCCCGACCGAGCCCTGGAGTATGGCGATTATCCAGCTACGGCGGGAAAATCGGACTCATTCCTTACGTACGCCACGGTGCGCAACAGCCAGGGTATACCCGAGACGGTCACCGCACGCCTATTCTCTCTTTAAGCTTAGAGGGGTTAAAAAGGCGCCAACAGGGGAATAAACGCGTTGTAATTGTGAGTACCGCCCGCCGAGCTGCCGCGTCATAGTGGCATCCGGCGGGCTCAGGTGCGTTAAAATGGGCTTGTTCTTAGCTGATTGAGACAGGGGGGCCGTGTTATGGCTTCAGATGCAAAAAAGATTCTGCTGGTCGAGGATGAGAAGGCAATCCGTGACGCCGTCGCTGCCTATCTCGAGCGCGAAGGCTACTGGGTTGTGGGTGTCGGCGACGGCCAGTCCGCGATCGAGGAGTTCGAGAAGCATCAGTTTGACCTGGTCGTGCTCGACCTTATGCTCCCCAAGATCCCCGGCGAGCGCGTTTGCCGCACCATTCGCGATACCTCGGATGTCCCCATCATCATGCTGACTGCCAAGGGCGAGATCGAGGACCGTATTATCGGTCTTGAGCTCGGCGCCGACGACTATCTGATCAAGCCGTTCTCGCCGCGCGAGCTTGTCGCGCGCGTACGCGCCTTGTTCCGCCGTGCCCATCAGGCCGACGAGCCAGCCGTCGAGGTACTCGACTTCGGCGATCTGGTCATCGATATCTCGGGCCACAAGATTTTGGTCGAGGGCAAGGAAGTCGACCTGACGGCTTCCGAGTTTAAGCTGCTCACCACGCTTGCCCGTCACCCCGGTCGCGTCTACAACCGCATGGAGCTGGTCGAGAAGGTGCTCGGCTACGACTTTGAGGGCTATGAGCGCACCATCGATAGCCACGTGAAGAACCTTCGCGCCAAGCTGGGCGATGATCCCAAGAAGCCCAAGTGGCTCTACACCGTCCACGGTGTCGGCTATCGCTTCGAGGCTCCGGCCAAGACCGATAAGTCGGACGAGAAATAGGGAAATCACATATGACACCTGCGCGCTTTGAAATCGGACAAAAGCACAAGCAGGAGAGCGAGGCGGGTTCCAAGGCTAGTTGGAACACGCCTCGTTCCGATTCACGGCCAACGATGAGCTATCCCTCGCGCATGGCACTTGCTTTTGCTCTGACATCGCTCATGACGGTATTGGTGCTGGTGGGCGTGGTCTCTGTTGTGTGGGGCACGGTCTTTTCGGATTACACGCGCTCCAATATCGTCGAAATCGCAAATTCCGCTGCCGAAAAGCTTGCGACGTCGTATGAGGAAAACGGCAATTGGACTGCGGGCGAGCTGCGCACGGTCGCGACATCGAGTCTGGTGTCCGACGATCTTGGCATGCAGGTCGTCAACAAAAAGGGCGTTGTCGTCTATGACGACTCATGGCCCTCGGCAAGCGCGACCGCCGATGTACGCGAGAGTGAATCGGCTTCTAGCAGCTCGAGCGGTAAAAAGGCCTCACATAGTCCGGTTTCGTCAGCGCCCACCGACTCCGATAGCGTTGCCAACGTCGAAATCATAACGTCTTCTGGCGAGCATGTCGGACAGGTAAAGCTGTGGGCCATCGGCTCCGATGCCTTGCTCACCAAGGCAGATTCTGCGTTTAGGGAGAAGACCTTTAACGCCATGGCCCTTGCTGCGGTTGTTGCAGTTTGC
Source organism: uncultured bacterium (assembly GCA_905215065.1). Taxonomy (GTDB): domain Bacteria; phylum Actinomycetota; class Coriobacteriia; order Coriobacteriales; family Coriobacteriaceae; genus Collinsella. Next base: position 38,988 of record CAJMOF010000016.1, read on the forward strand.
ATTTCGGTCGTTATCGGATCACTCGTGTCGCGCATGCTCACCAAGCCGATTCACCGTATTACCAGCACGGCCAAGCAAATTCGCGATGGCGATCTGTCTGCTCGTACGGGCTTGCGCGGCGATGACGAGATTGATCAGCTGGGTGAGACCTTCGATGAGATGGCCACTTCGCTCGAGAAGGATATGAAACACGAGAAACGTTTGACCTCGGACGTGGCTCACGAACTTCGTACTCCGCTTATGGCCATGCTCGCAACGGTCGAGGCCATGCAGGATGGCGTATATCCTACCGACGATGAGCACTTGGAGACTGTTGCTTCCGAGACGCGTCGCCTGGCTCGTCTGGTGCAGCAGATGCTCGATCTATCGCGCATGGAAAACAGCACGGCTCCGCTCAACCTTGAGCCGGTGGACATGGTTCCTTTCGTGCGTTCCATCGTCAATGCCCAGGAGCGCCTGTTTGTCGACCGCGATCTGCGCTTGCGCTTTGCTGACGAGACCCAAGGTCACGACGATGTCGTCGAAGCCGATCCCGACATGATCACACAATGCGTCATCAATCTCATGAGCAACGCCATGCGCTACACCCCCGAGGGCGGTTGGGTCGTGGTGTCGGTGCTCAGTGACCGCAAACACGTCAGCGTCGCCGTTTCTGATACCGGCATCGGTATTGCCAAGGATGACTTGTCGCGCATCTTCGGCCGTTTTTGGCGCGCCGATGCCAGCCGTGCCCGTGAGGCGGGCGGTCTGGGCGTGGGCCTCGCCGTGACTAAACAGATCGTCGAGCGACATCATGGCTACATTTCCGTGGAGTCGGAGCTTGGAAAGGGTACGACTTTTACGATTCATCTGCCTCGCGAGCACACGGCGGACGCGGCATCTACTACAATGGAGCACTAGCTTTTCGCTATTCGGTGAAGGAGGGGTTTCGTCCCTGCCGCTCCGAGTTTGCGAAAACGTGCGGGAAAGAACCCGCATTACTGTCGTATTTTGGTAAGGAGTGACTCACGTGACAACGATGGAGCGTCGTCCGGATTCCCGTGGCAAGGTTCGTGATATCTACGATGCCGGTGAAAACCTGCTGATGGTCGCCACCGACCGCATTTCTGCGTTCGACTTCATTCTTCCCGACGAGATTCCGTTTAAGGGAGAGGTGCTCAACCGCATCTCGGCATTCTGGTTTGATAAGTTTGCCGACATCGTCCCCAACCATCTCGTTTCCATCGACCCGGCGGATTTCCCCGAGGAGTTTGCTGAGTATCGTGACTACCTCGCTGGCCGCGCCATGCTGGTTAAAAAGGCCCAAACGATTCCTATCGAGTGCATCGTCCGCGGCTATCTGACCGGTTCGGGCAAGAAGACCTACGACGAGAACGGCACCGTCTGCGGCATCCAGCTGCCTGAGGGCCTGACCGAGGCTTCCAAGCTTCCCGAGCCGCTGTTCACGCCGTCCACGAAGGCCGAGATTGGTGACCACGACGAGAACATCTCGTTCGAGCGTTGCTGCGAGATCGTGGGCGAGGATATCGCCACGCAGATTCGTGACCTTTCCCTCAAGATCTACAAGGCCGCTGCCGAGTACGCCGCGACCCGTGGCATCATCATTGCCGACACCAAGTTCGAGTTTGGTGTCATCGATGGCAAGGTCACGCTGATCGACGAGTGCCTCACGCCCGATTCCAGCCGTTTCTGGCCTGCTGCCAGCTACGAGGAGGGCAAGATCCAGCCCAGCTACGACAAACAATTCGTCCGCAATTGGCTCAAGGCCAACTGGGATATGACGGGGGAGACCCCGCACCTGCCCGCCGAGGTCATCGATGGCACGTCCGAGCGCTATCGCGAGGCCTTCCAGATCATCACGGGCTCCCAGTTCACAAGCATGAAGGAGAACGCATAAGTGAGTACCCGTAGCGCCACGAACAAGCGCACGCAATCCCACGAGGTTACCGGGGTTGCGCGCAAGTCCGCCGCATCTGCTAAGCCTGCCCGTCAGGCAGCGAGCTCTGTCCGCGTCGTGCCGGCTTCGTCTAAGGCACGCCGCAAAGAGCTCGAGAAGGGCGAGAACCTCGAGGGCCTCTCTAAAGAGGAGAAGCGCGCCCGCAAGGCTAAGCAGCGCGCCCGCGAGGACCGCATCTACACGGTGTCGAATATCCTTCTCAAGCAGGATGAGGACTACACCAAGCGCCGTCGTATTTGGTGGGCTGTGCTCGCTATCGGCATGGTGCTCGTCGTGGCAATCGGGGCTTCGCTCTACTTCGCTCCCGGCGGCACGGTGTCCAGTCCTGTTCAGATGGTCGGCATCGTTTTGTCCTATGTCATCATCCTGGGTGACTTTATCTACGACTTCGCTCGTATTCGTCCCTTGCGTAACATGTATCGCGCGCAGGCCGAGGGCATGTCCGAGAACAAGCTCAACGCTCTTATCGAGCGCGCAGCTGCCGAGGAGGACAAAAAGGACTCCAAGAAGAAGTAGCGTTTGCATTCACGCTTATCGCTAAGATATAAGGCGTGTCGTTTTTGCGGCGCGCCTTATTATTGTCCTATAGATAGATGGAGTGGCACATGATTCGAGCTGCCCTGACGGTCGAAGAAGCTCTGGAGGGCATGAAGGCCCTGGAGTCCAAGATTAAAAACTATGCGCGCCTGGTTGTCCGCAAAGGCGTAAACGTCAAGCCCGGCCAGGAGGTTGTCGTTCAGTCTCCGGTCGAGTGCGCGCCTTTTGCCCGCGTGGTGGTCGCGGAGGCTTATGCCGCCGGCGCTGGCCACGTGACGGTCATTTGGGCCGATGATGCCGTGACGAGGCTCACGTACGAGCATGTCGAGAAAAGCTATTTTGAGCAGACACCCGAGTGGAAGCGCATGCAGCTTGATTCCTTGGCCCAGGACGGTGCCTGCTTTATCTTTATCGAGGGTGCGGATCCTGCGGCTCTCAAGGGTATCGATCCCGCCAAGCCCGCTGCAGCTTCTAAGGCAAGGAACACGCAGTGCAAGGTCTTCCGCCGTGGACTGGACTACAACATCAACCCGTGGTGTATCGCCGGCGCTCCGGTCGTGGCTTGGGCGCGCGAGGTGTTCCCGGGAGACACCGATGAGGTTGCAATCTATAAGCTGTGGAATGCGATTCTGCACACCGCTCGCGCCGATGGCCAGGACCCGGAGAGCGACTGGGAGCTTCATGACGCGGCGTTCGAAAAGAACTTACGCTTCCTGAATGACAATCGTTTTGACCGGCTGCATTACACCTCGGCAAATGGAACCGATCTGACGATTGGCATGACGAAGGGTCACGAGTGGGCCGGCGGCAAGGGCAAGACGCCCGATGGACACCCCTTCTTCCCCAACATTCCCACCGAGGAAGTCTTCACCTCGCCTGATCGTATGCGCGCCGACGGTATCGTGTACTCGGCCATGCCGCTCATTCACCACGGTAACAAGGTCGACGATTTTTGGATTAAGTTCGAGGCCGGCCGCGTAGCGGACTACGATGCCCGCGTGGGCAAGGCGACGCTTGCGAGCATCATTGACACCGATGAAGGTGCCGCTCATCTGGGTGAGGTCGCGCTTATCTCCAAGAACACGCCGATCCGTGAAAGTGGCGTTTTGTTCTATGACACGCTCTATGATGAGAACGCCAGCTGCCATCTCGCGCTAGGTGTCGGTTTCCCCGAATGTATCGAGGGTGGGTATGACATGTCCAAGGAAGAGCTCCTGGAGCATGGCGTTAACGTCTCGAGCACGCACGTCGATTTTATGATTGGCACGGACGACATCGATATTACGGGCATTACGCCTGATGGACGTGAAGTTGTGATTTTCCAGAACGGCCAATGGAGTTGGGAATAGTCCCAGACCGTGGTACAATGCCACCCGCGGGCCGTTAGCTCAGCTGGCAGAGCAGGGGACTTTTAATCCCAAGGTCCAGGGTTCGAACCCCTGACGGCCCACCATAGAATGGAAAAGCGACTGGCGGATGCCGGCCGCTTTTTTGTTGCCGCGACGCGGGTTCGAACCCGAAAGGGCGCGGAGCTGAGTAAACGCGTGAGCGTTTGCCAGCGCAGCGCGCATGGCGCGAAGCGCCGCAGCGGCCGCCTGCGGCGCAGGCTGAACCCCTGACGGCCCACCCAAAGTAAGGAATGCGAAATGAAAACAAATAGATATGGAATTAGCGGCAGCACATTAAAGATAATAGCAGCCATTTCGATGGTTCTCGATCATGTAAGCAGGATCGTCCTGACCAATGGAATCATGACTCACGCATCGTACAGCCAGATATCAGACGAACAGTGGGCGATTCTAAGCGAGGCTTCGGATGTGCTTCATGTTCTTGGCAGAATTGCATTTCCCTTATTTTGCTTTTTGATAGTTGAGGGATTTTTGCATACTCATGACTTAAAGAAGTACCTGCGAAATATGCTTGTCTTCGCAATCATTGCGGAGCCCATATACGATTTCGTCCAAACCGGGCAACTATTTGACCTTCGGCAACAAAATGTTATGTGTGAGCTCCTGCTTTCCTTGGTCTTTTTGATTGTTCTGGAAAAGATACAAAGTCTTTCAAAACGGAAAAGATACATCGCAGAAACTGCTCTGATTGTTTTGACAGCACTGGCAGCTGAATACACTAAACTAGATGGCGGTGTGTATGGCATTATGCTTGTGGCTGCATTCTATTTATTCCACGACAGCAAGGCCAAGATGTTCTTTGCTGCAGTATGTGCAGTGCTCCTTTCGTCATGCCATATAGTTGGCGGCGGATTTGAGTTTGCTACAGCAAATGTATTTAATCCTGATGTTGCTGCCGCGGTCGTTTCGTTGCTACTTATCAATCTTTATAATGGTAAGCGAGGGCTGAAGCTCAAATATTTCTTCTACATTTTCTATCCGGCACATCTTGCTCTGCTTTATGGTGTCTCACTTATTGTTTTGAACTGTCTTTAAAAACTCTCAAACAAGTCTCTGAAAGCAGAAACAAACTGACTCTAAGACTGCTTGTGAATTTCCGGAAGACCTGAGAGATGCGAGGATAGGCAACGAGGGCTGCAGAGAGATGCTTCTCAGTTCTCTGGCGGATCGCACGTATCTGTATGAGGATCACTTCCACACACTCATTAATAACAGTGATAAACACGGCAGATCCTCAAAACATGAGGCTGTGGAGGTCGAACGATGCTTCGAAAGCATGAATGGCAGCGAGAAAATGAGTTCGGAAGCGCCCTCTGGATGATCCAGCATAGAATAGAAAGCGATCGGCTCCGGCTGGTCGCTTTTTTGTTGCCGCGCCACGGGTTCGAACCCGAACTTCTCTATATATAAGAACGCTTGGCGAACAAAACCTGCCTTTTACCGACGGGAAAGAAATAGCTGATGCTTTTGGAGTAAAGTGGCGCTCCAGAGATGACCGATGCCTTAACACCTATAAACCAGCTGGTCATCGCCAATATCAGAAGCCAATGCTTCAGTTTTAACCTCAGTGATGCGACTGAGGAACCTATTCATTTGTGAACAAAATATGGAGTGCGCGATTCCCGCCCCCGGCGCCCCTCCGGTCT
>CAJMOF010000017.1 GCA_905215065.1 uncultured bacterium
CAGCGAAGCTGTTGGAATAAATGCGACTTTTTTATTTTCAATTTCTTCCTTTATTAGACTTCCTACACTTGAAAAGTGCGAACATAAAAAAATTTTCATCAATATTCTCCTTCATATATAAATTCTTATTTGTTGAACTAGGCCGTGTATACCATACTCTCCAATGAAAGAACGCCCTGATATAGCGTAATTTGCCGTATTCCTGCGTACGTGCGTACACACTCCACAGGAATTCTAAGGGGCCTGCCCCCTTGGCACACGGACTTTGGAACAAAGTCTAGTGTTTTACGCCTTGCCAGAGGTGTACAGGCTCCCGGTATGCACGTACGAAGCAATTGCCATCAATGCCCCATATAAGTGGCGATCAAGTTCGCATAAAGCGACCTTGATCCCGCAAAACAAAAGGCAGGATACCATCACCACGATGATACCCTGCCTCTGTTCGTTCCTGTTTATCGTTCCGAGTAGTCCTTCCGCAGAATTTCCGATAAACAAAAAACGTACCCGAACCCTTTCTCGTAAAGAATCGGGTTCGAGTACGAACTGAATGCTGGAGCAATAAAAAACCACCAGAAAGGTGCCTGTCCCTTTGTGGTGGTTTTGGGCCAGTCCTAGAGCTTGTGGCCGTAGGCGTTGGCGGCCTTGATGGCGGCGGCGAACTTTTCGTCGGTGAAGGGCTCAGGGTTGCCCTGCTTCCACTCGTTGGTGGCGTGCGCGTATTCGCACAGGGCAGGGATATCGGCCTCGGAAAGTCCGACCTGCTCAAGCGTTACGGGTAGACCCATCTGCTTGTTAAAGGCGGCATAGCGCTCAAGGTTCTCGGTATCGCCCGTATAGGCAAACAGGACGAGCACGCCCAAGCTCACGACCTCGCCGTGCAGATAGGTTCCCTCGCGCGGAATGCTGCACGTGGCGTTGTAGAACGCGTGCGCCACGCTCGAGTTGTAGTAGTAATCGTTTTGGTTGGTCAGGTTGGAGACGTAGCCCGTGTTGACCACGATATCGAGCGCGATCTGCTTGACGGCTTCGGTCGACAGGTTCTGGCGAACGTCCTCAAGACCCTGCACGCCATAGGTAAACAGCGGCTCGGAGCAGGTGTGTGCGAGCGCCAGGCCAAGACCTGCGGTGTGCTCCAGGTTGCCGGCGCTCGTGGCGTATTCGACCTCGGGCTGTTTGGACAGGGCATCGCCCACGCCCGCCCAGAAGTACTCCGCCGGAGCCTCGGCGATGATCTTGGGGTTGATAAAGATATGCGCAGGTCGGTTAGGGTACGAATAGCCCTCGAGCGAGCCGTCGTCGTTGTAGACAACGGCAATGGCGGTCGCGGCGGAGCAGTTGGAACAGATCGTCGGGACGGTGAAGACGATCTTCTTGAGCTCAATGGCAGCGGTCTTCACGGTGTCGAGCGCCTTGCCGCCGCCGCATGCGATAAGAACGTCGGCTTCTTGGCAGACAGGGGAGTTCACAACCTTGGCGATATTGGCGCGCGTACTGTTGGTGCCGTAGACGCGCGTCTCCAGAATCTCGACGTCGGTGCCCTCCAGCGCCGCTTCGATACCGGGAAGCGCCGCTGCCAGTGCTCGTTTACCACCGATAATCGCGACCTTGGTCGCTCCGTACTCGTCCAGTGCGCCGGGCAGCTCGTCAAAGCAGTCCTCGCCGACGGTGTAGTCGCTCATTCCAATCGTGCGCATAGCAGCCTTCTTTCGTTAGATAAAGTGCTTTCAGGTATTTTGCTCCAAGTGAGTGCTTGCGATCGCGAGAAGTTTCTAAAGTATGAAACCGATGTTGAGGGTTTTTCGCCGGCGTTGACCGTGTTACCATACAGCGCATAAGCGTTGATGGGGACGAGTAGTCGGCCGTCCGCATGCTACAGAGAGCGGGGAGCGCTGAGAACCCGTGCATGCGACCGATGAAAATCACCCCGGAGCTGCGGTCCCAACGGGCGCGCCGTACAGGCACGTCTTAGTAGATATCGCCGAGATGGTCGTCGATACAGACCAGCCGAGTAACGGATGCGAGCGCGCGAATACGCGGGCGAGGGCATCTAAGCTGGGTGGTTAAGCGAAGAGCTTTTGCGGGCGCACAGCCCGTTTTGTGGCGCTTCGTCCCAGCTTGTAGGGACGGGCGCTTTTTTGGTGCCCAACGGGCGTGTGCGCCCACGACATGAAAGGGGTACCGTGGCAAACGAGTACAAGCAGACGATGAATCTGCCCAAGACCGGTTTTCCCATGCGTGCCGGTCTTTCCAAGTCCGAGCCCAAGCGGCTCAAGGACTGGCAGGACAACAAGGTCTACGAGCAGGTTCTGAAGAAGAACGAGGGTCACAAGAAGTTCGTGCTGCACGACGGCCCTCCGTACGCCAACGGTCCGATCCACATCGGCCACGCCATGAACAAGATCTCCAAGGACATGATCAACCGTTACTGGATGATGCGGGGCTATGAGGTTCCCTATGTCCCCGGTTGGGACTGCCACGGTCAGCCGATCGAGCATAAGGTCGAGGAGAAGCTCGGCACCGAGAAGTTCAACCAGACCTCCACGGCTAAGATCCGTGAGCTCTGCAACAAGTTCGCTGTCGAGAACATCGAGCTGCAGAAGGCCGGCTTCCGTCGTCTGGGTGTGCTCGGCGACTGGGACAATCCCTACCTGACGCTCTATCACCAGCACGATGCCGCCGACATCGAGGTCTTTAAGGCCATGTTCGATAAGGGCATGATCTATCGCGGCCACAAGCCGGTTCACTGGTGCAAGCACTGCCACACCGCGCTGGCCGAGGCCGAGATTGAGTACTCCGACGAGACGAGCCCGTCCATCTTCGTGCGCTTTGAGATGACTTCCAAGCCCGCCGGCCTCGAGGACTTCGACGGCCCGGTCGACTTCATCATCTGGACGACCACGCCGTGGACCATCCCCTCCGACCAGGCCGTTTCCCTCAAGCCCGGCGCCGCCTATGTCGCCGTTGAGCACGAGGGCCGTGCCGAGGTCATGCTCGAGGACCTGGCTCCCAAGTGCTGCGAGGAGTTTGGCTGGGAGTACACCCCGGTTATGGTCGACGGCAAGCCCTACGTGGTTCCCGCCGAGACCTTCCACCACATCCACTACAAGCAGCCGATCTTTGACGGTGTTGAGGGCGTGGCGCTGCTGGCCGATTACGTCGGTGTCGACGACGGTACCGGTATCGTCCACAACTCGCCCGGTCACGGCGTCGACGACTACTTTGCCTGCCTCAAGGAGGGCATCACCGACATCTGCATGCCGGTCGATGACGACGGCAAGTTCTACACCGGTGAGGAGTTTGGCACCGGTGGCCCCTTCAGCGGTATGGATACCGACGAGGCCAACCCGCACATCATCGAGTTCCTGCGCGAGCGCGGCACCCTGGTCCTCGAGAAGAAGATCACGCACAGCTATCCGCACTGCTGGCGCTGCAAGCACCCGGTGCTCTTCCGTGCTACCGACCAGTGGTTCGTCTCTATGGACAAGACCGGTTTGCGCGAGCAGGCTGGCAAAGAGGTCCGCGAGAACGTCAAGTGGTATCCGGCCCACGCGGCAAACCGCATCGGCGCCATGGTTGAGCAGCGTCCCGACTGGTGCATCAGTCGCCAGCGCAACTGGGGCGTGCCTATCCCCAGCTACACCTGCGCTGACTGCGGCGAGAAGGTCATGAACGACGCCACGCTCGACGCCGTCATCAAGCTCTTCCACGAGAAGGGCTCCGACGCATGGTTCACCGATGCTCCCGAGAGCTACCTGGGCGATGCCTGCGTCTGCCCCAAGTGCGGCGGCCATCACCTCAAGGCCGATAAGGACATCCTCGACGTGTGGTGGGATTCCGGCGTCTCCTGGAAGGCCGTCTGCGAGTACCGTCCCGAGCTGGAGTATCCGGCGGATGTGTACCTCGAGGGTTCCGACCAGCACCGCGGTTGGTTCCAGAGCTCGCTGCTCACCTCGGTGGGTGCCAACGGCCATGCTCCGTACAAGGCGGTCGTCTCGCAGGGCTTCACCCTCGACGGCCAGGGCCGTAAGATGTCCAAGTCGCTCGGCAACGTCATCGACCCCAACAAGGTCTGCGACGAGATGGGCGCCGACATCATCCGCCTGTGGGTTGCATCCGTCGATACCAGCTCCGACGTGTCCATCGACCACGAGATCCTTGCTCGTACGTCCGATGCCTACCGTCGTTTCCGCAACACGCTGCGCTTCCTGCTTTCCGAGCTCGAGGGTCAGTTTGAGCCCGAGACCGACGGCGTCGCCTTTGCCGACCTGCTGCCGCTCGATAAGCTCATGGTTGCCCGTCTGACCCAGGTCCAGGCCGAGGTCGACGATGCCTACGCCAACTACGAGTTCCCGCGCGCCTACCGTGCGCTCTACGACTTCGTGGTTACCGAGCTCTCCAACGTGTATCTCGACGCCCTGAAGGACCGTCTGTACTGCGAGAAGCCCGGCTCGCTCGAGCGCCGCAGCGCCCAGACCGTGCTTGCCGAGCTCTTCTCGATGCTCATGCGCGACCTGCAGCCGATCCTGTCCTACACGGTCGACGAGGCCATGGCCTATGCGCCTGCTGGCTGCGTCGATCACCAGAAGTACGCCGCGCTGCTCGATTGGTACAAGTCGCCCATTACGGTCGACGAGGCCAACGAGTTTGAGGGTGTGCTCGAGGCTTCGCTCGAGCTCCGTAGCGCCGTGACCAAGGCCCTCGAGGATGCCCGTTCTGCCGGCACCTTCACCAAGAGCCAGCAGGTCCGCGTCAAGGCGGTCGTTCCCGCCGAGATGTACGCGCTGCTGACCGGTGATAAGGCTGTCGACCTCGCCGAGTTCTACATCGTCTCCGATGTTGAGCTGACCCAGGGCGAGGAGCTTTCCGTTGCCATCGAGGCTGCCGAAGGCGAGTGCTGCGACCGTTGCTGGAACTACCGCACCACCGTCGGCGAGTACAACGGCCACGCTCACATTTGCAAGCGCTGCGCGAATGCCCTTTAAGGCACGGTAACTCGGCATTTTATTTATAGGGAGAATTTAGGCGCCTTCGGTCCATTTGCTCCGCTGAAGAAAAGCGACATTCCGTTATCCGGAATGCCGCTTTCTTTTATGCTGGTTATTTATCTGACGTTAGCGAATGTGTCGTGCGCTCTGCGTGTGGCAATATAAGATGGTTATTTGCGTTAAACGGAATTTGATTATCTGAGGGTAGGGGATTTCTTTGGGTCGTGGTGCGGATATGACGCCGCCTTTGCGTTGGCGGTTGGGTGTTGCTGGTGGGGTGGCGTTGGTTGTGCTGCTTGTTGACCAGCTGACCAAGCTTGCGGTTCGTGCCGTGGGCGACGCCTTGCATGTGACCGTCATCCCCGGTGTTTTCGACTTTATGTTTGTCCGCAATATCGGTGCTGCCTTTAGCATGGGCGAGGGGCATGGCATCGCGTTTGCCGTGCTGGCACTTGTCGTCATCATCGCCATCGCGGTGTATCTGCTCCGTGCGCCTCAGCTTGCTCACCTGGAGGTCGTGGGTATGGCTATGGTTGCGGGCGGTGCCATCGGCAACGCGATCGACCGCCTCGCTTTTGGATTCGTGACCGATTTTATTGCCACCACCTTCATTGATTTCCCCGTCTTTAACGTGGCCGACATCGGTATTACGGTCGGCGTCGTGCTGGCGCTTATTGGTTACATGTTCTTGAGTCCTGCCGCTCGTGAGGTCGATGCGACCGCCGAGCTCAACGCTCGTGACGAGGCCCGCGCAAAACGCAAAGCCAAGCAGCGTGGGGAGCGCGCCCGCAAGATTCGCGAAAGGACTGAGCGCTAATGGCCGACATCCATATCCTTGTTGCCGACGATGCCGCTGGTCAGCGTCTTGACGCCTATCTGGGCGCCAATGACGGCTGCCCTACGCGCTCTGCCTGCGCACATCTGATTGAGGGTGGGGCCGTAGTGGTCAATGGCGAGACCTGCCTGTCCAAAAAGTACGCCGTGCGAGCCGGTGACCGTATTTCGGTTGATTTGCCCGAGCCGCACGATCCCACCGACGTGATTCCCGAGGCCATCCCGCTCGACATTCGCTATGAGGACGACTACCTCATCGTGCTCTCCAAGCAGCGCGGCCTGGTGTGCCATCCTGCGCATGGTCATGAGAGCGGTACGCTCGCGAATGCCTTGGTCTATCACTGCGGTATCGACCATCTGGGCACGGTGCAGGGCGAGGACCGCCCCGGCATCGTGCATCGTCTGGATCGCGACACTTCGGGCCTTATGCTTGCGGCGAAGGACGACGACACCCAGCGCGCGCTCCAAAATCTCATTCGCACGCGCACGCTCGACCGCCGCTATATCACGCTCGTTCACGGTCATATCGCTATGGATGAGGGAACCATTAACACCGGCATTGCCCGTTCCACCCGTGACCGTGTCAAGATGGCGGTTTCGGACGATCCTTTCGCGCGCCAGGCCATTACGACCTTTAAGGTCCTCGAGCGCTTCGATTCCACACGCTTCGACGACGGCTACACGCTCGTCGAGTGCCACCTGTTTACGGGCCGCACACATCAGATTCGCGTGCATATGCGCCATATCAACCATGCCTGCGTGGGCGATCCACTCTACGGCAAGTGCGATGCGCGCGCCGATCAGGGCCTGACCAGGCAGTTCCTGCATTCCTGGCGCGTGGCGTTCGACCATCCCGTGACGGGGGAGCGCATTGAGTGCCGCGACGAGCTGCCGTGGGATCTCGCTGCGGTTCTCGACGATCTGGCTCCGCGTTCGCTTGGCCGCACCGCTGCCGGCGACGAGATCGTTCCTCAGCTCGGTCTTCTCGAAGCCTAGTTAGTATTAGGTGGTTTCTTGAACGCCCCTAGCCTGCGGTAAGATATACGGTTGTTTACGTAACGCGTTCCTGGGAGCCTGCATGCTCGCCTTTTTACAAACCAACACGCCCATCGTGATCTTTAACCAGATTGTGGTTACGCTGCTCACGGTCTGCTTTTTGTACCAGGTGGTCTTCTTTGTCATTGGCGCCCTGCGCGGTGAGGTCGCACCTCCCAAGGCCAAAAAGCTCCACCGGTATGCTTTCTTTATCGCGGCGCATAACGAGGAAGCCGTGATCGCCAACCTCGTTCGCTCCATCAAGGATCAGGATTATCCTTCCGAGCTCATCGAGGTCTTCGTGGTCGCCGATGCCTGCACCGACAACACGGCGCAGCTTGCGCGCGAGGCGGGCGCCATTGTCTATGAACGCAACGACCTGGCCCGCAAGGGTAAGAGCTGGGTCATGGATTTTGGCTTCGACCGCATCCTTAACGAGTATCCCGACACCTTCGAAGGCTACTTTATCTTCGATGCCGATAACGTCATCGCCCGCGATTACGTGTCCAAGATGAACGATGCTTTTGACCAGGGCTTCCATGTGGTCACGAGCTATCGTAACTCCAAGAACTTTGGCAGCTCGTGGATCTCGGCGGCTAATGCTACGTGGTATCTGCGAGAGGCGCGCTTTCTTAACAACGCTCGCAACATCTGCAAGACTTCTTGCGCTGTTTCGGGTTCTGGCTATCTCATTTCTGCCAGCGTGATCGAGGGCATGCACGGCTGGCAGTTCCACACGCTGACCGAGGACATCCAGTTCACTACGTTCTGCGCCATTCACGGCATTCGCATTGGCTATGCGCCGGCGGAGTTCTTTGACGAGCAGCCGGTGACGTTTAAGGCGTCCTGGAAACAGCGCATGCGTTGGACCAAGGGCTTCTACCAGGTCTTTTTTACCTACGGCAAGCATCTTGTCAAATCGACGTTCCGCTATCATCGCTTTGCCGCATATGACATGTTTATGACCATCGCTCCGGGTATGCTGCTATCGTTGATCTCGATGCTCGCTAATGCCACGTTCCTGATTGTGGGCGGTCTTTCGCACGGCTTCCTGGCCACCGAGGTCGAGATGCAGGCGTGCGCTGCTTCGCTCATTATGACCTTTGCCATGATGTATCAGACCTTCTTTATCCTGGCGCTGCTTACGACTATCTTTGAGTACAAGCACATTCACTGCGCGCAAAAGTGGCGTCTGGTGACTAACCTGTTTACCTTCCCGATCTTTATGTTCAGCTATATCCCCATCACGGTGGCCGCGCTGTTCCTGAAGGTCGACTGGGTCCCGACACAGCACGCCGTCAACGTTACCCTCGACGAAGTCATGCAAGGAGCCAAATAACCACCATCAAAACCACCATAAAGGGGACAGTGCACCTTTGTGGTGGTTTTTACGTTTGAGCGCTCAGTCGGGAGGTTCGATGGTCTATATCCCATTTTGGATCTGCGTCTTTGCCGGTGCGGTGGTTGATGTCCGTGAGCGGCGGTTTCCGAATGCGCTTGCCGGCACGTGTGCCGTGGCGGCGTTTGCAGGCGTTTGGCTCGACAAGGGCGTTAGCACGGCGCTTGACCATGTCGGTCTTGCGGTCATCGTCTGCCTTGCCCTTGTGCTTACTGAGTTGCTCTGGCGTCGTGTTCGCCACGCTCCCGGCATTGGCATGGGGGATGTCAAGGCGCTTTTCGCGCTTTGCACGCTCGACCCTCTGGGCGGCATCGTGGCATTTGCCGTTGCGCTCCTGGTCCTGGCCCTCTCCTGCCTCTTCACAAAATCGCGATCCCTGCCTTTGCTACCGTTTTTGGTGCCGATTTTTGCCATAATCGAGGTCGTGGGCTGCACATTGTAACTGATTGCGCATCCTTCTTAAGGAGCATGCCATGGCAACTAATCAAGAAACGGCCGTTATTAAGGCGCGTATGGATCGCATTCCTGCGGCGTTGTCGCCCGAACTGGTCAAGCGTATCGCTGCCGACCGCGCCTCTGGTGTCGTTAATCCTTATCGATGCGGTGACGACCAGGTCATCCGACGTGTCGATCGGGCCGCAGACAAGGGCACGCTCATGCGTCCGGCATTTATACGCGATACCGAAAAGATTTTGCATCTGCCCGCATACACCCGTTATGCGGGCAAAACGCAAGTCTTTAGTTTCCGTAGCAATGACGATCTGTCACGCCGCGGTTTGCACGTGCAGCTTGTCTCCCGCATTGCGCGCGATATCGGTCGCGCCCTGGGGCTCAATTGCGATCTGATCGAGGCGATTGGCCTGGGTCATGACTTGGGACACACGCCTTTCGGCCATGCCGGCGAGCGCTTCCTCAACGATATCTATCATGAGCGTACGAGGCGTTATTTTTTCCATAACGTGCAGTCGGTCCGCGTGCTCGACGCGCTGTACGGCCGCAACGTGTCACTCCAGACGCTCGACGGCGTTCTATGCCATAACGGCGAGTACGAGCAGCGTGTGTTTGAGCTCTCGGACATGAGCTCCTTTGACCAGTTCGATCAGACGGTTGAGGACTGTATCGCCACAGGCTATGGCGCTATTGAGCACCTGCGTCCCATGACGCTCGAGGGCTGCGTCGTTCGCATTTCGGACATCCTCGCCTACGTCGGTCGTGACCGTCAGGATGCGATCGCGGCGGGCCTGCTTTCGCCCGACGCTTTTGATGATGACCGGGGCGGTGCCTACAACAGTTGGATCCTCACACACGCCTCCATCGATATCGTGGAACATAGTTACGGTAAACCGCGTATCGAGATGAGCGAGGACCTGTTTGAGGAAATCCGCCGGGCCAAGCGCGAGAACTACGAGAAGATCTACAGCAAGGGCGGCATCGAGGGCGATTCCGAGGCGGAGTTGCGCGAGGCATTCGAAAAACTCTACGACCGTTGCCTGCAGGATATATACGAAGGCGACGAGTCTTCGTATATCTTTAAGCATCATATTTCGCGCATTGAACAGCAGCTTTCCTACTACGATCGCACCTATACCTGGCAGGACGACAAGGATCAAGCGGTGGTGGATTACATCGCGAGCATGACAGACGGCTATTTCTGCGAGCTGACGAGCAAGCTGTTCCCGGGCTTGAAGTTTCCACACCGTACCTATATTAACGAACGGTAGTTCGTATCCTTTCGGTATACTGTTGGTCAACAACGATTTTGATTGATGTACAGGATGGCTATGGACGACCTTTTTTCTGCCTCAACGCGCGAGCGTTCCTTTAAAAATGCCCCGCTCGCGGTGCGCATGCGCCCCAATTCGCTCGACGAGTATGTGGGCCAGCAAAAGGCCGTCGGTAAGGGCTCATGGCTGCGTGCCGCGATTGAGCACGACGTGCTATCGAGTGTGATTCTGTACGGGCCGGCCGGTACGGGCAAGACGACGCTGGCCCACATTATTGCTAACCATACCAAGAGCGAGTTTGTTGAGGTCAGCGCCGTGACGGGCACCGTGAAGGACTTGCGTCGCGTGATTGACGAGGCTAAGACGCGTCTGAATACGTACGACCGTCGCACCATTCTTTTCATCGACGAGATTCACCGCTTTTCCAAGTCGCAGCAGGATGCCCTGTTGCATGCAGTTGAGAATCGTACCGTCATTATGATCGGCGCCACGACGGAGAATCCGTACTTTGAGGTCAACTCGGCATTGCTCTCGCGTGGTCGCGTGGTGGAGCTTGAGCACCTCAAAGACGAGGATATCGCCACGCTTATCGAGCGTGCGCTCGAGGCGCCGTTGGGTTTGAACGGTAAGTTCTCGGCCGATGAGGATACGGTTAAGACCATCTGCACGTTGGCCGCGGGTGATGCTCGCTCGGCGCTCACGACGCTCGAGCTGGCGAGTGAGATTGCCGTCACGCGTCCCGATACCGAGGGAACGCCGGCGCCTGCGGCGGGGGAGCGCTATCCCATTACCGTGGATGACGTGAAGATTGCCAATCCGCGTCGCGGTTTTTCGTATGACAAAAACGGCGACATGCACTACGACATTATCAGTGCGTTCATCAAGTCCATGCGCGGCAGCGACCCCGATGCCACCATTTATTGGCTCGCGCGCATGATCGATGCGGGTGAGGATCCTAAGTTTATCGCCCGCCGCATTATGATTCAGGCTTCTGAGGACGTTGGTAATGCCGATCCGCAGGCACTTTTGGTGGCGCATGCTGCGTTTAAATCTGCTGAAGTTATTGGCTATCCCGAATGTCGCATTAACCTGGCACAAGCTGCGCTCTATGTGTGCTTGGCGCCTAAGTCCAATGCGTGCGAGGCCTCGATCGATGCGGCGCTAGCCGATATTCATTCTAGTGGGCTTCGCGAGGTGCCGAGTTATCTGCGCGATCGCCATCGCCCTGGTAGCGATGAGTACGGCGTTTACAAGTATCCGCACGATTATCCTGAAGGCTGGGTCGATCAGCGCTATTTGCCCGAAGGCCTGGAACGTGGTGCCTTTTGGCAGCCTGCCGGCCGCGGTTGGGAAGAGTGGCGTGTGGAGCAAAGCGAACGCGACCGTAGCGGTAACGCGCCCAAGTAGGTCATTGGCACCTCGCACATTCCCTTTGGGTATCTTTCCCCTTCTTTGGGGTACCATGAACAGCGTCTGTATTTCGATTTTTCTGGGAGGCTTGTATGAGTCCCATTCAAATTGCCCTGCTGGTGCTTGCCATTGCCGGCGTGTGGGCTATCGTTGAGCTCGCGCTCACGCTGCGCAAGACCCGCACCGTTGTCGACTCGCTCGACAAGACGGTGAGCGACCTCAACAACACGATCGCCGAGGCGCAGCCGGTGGTGGCAAAACTCGACGGCGCTGTCGACGAGCTTACACCGGCACTTGCCCAGATGGAGCCGCTGCTTAAGTCGAGCAAGACCGCCGTTGACGCCCTGACGTCCAACCTCGTTGAGGTTGAGGCCGTCGTTCGCGACATTTCCGAGGTCACGGGCAGTATGGCCGAGGCCAGCAACGCCGTGTCGAGCGTGACCGATTCTGCCGCCGGTGCCGTGCAGAAGCTGTTCAATAAGGTGAAGGCACCTGCAGCTGACGCCGAGCGCAAGCTCGCCGCTGCCGCTGCGGAGGCCGAGCAGCCCACCGTGCGTGTCCTAATTGGCGAGGACGAGGCTACCGATGGTGCAGATGTGGCTCAGAAGTCTGCAACCAAGCCGGCTCAGTATTACACCTATACGTCCGCCGAGACCTCTGAGGAGTCTTGCGATGAGTAGCGAAGCAACCTGCCCCATCACGCTGACCGTTGCCGGCGACCCGCGTCTCGCTCGCCTTGTGCGCATGACTGCCGCCAACGTTGGTGCCCTGTGCTCTATGTCTGTTGATCGCATCGAGGACATCCGCATGGCTGCCGAGGAGGCTTTCATCTTTGGTTGTACCGCGGTCGACTGCGACGACATCACCATCATATTCGATGTCGATGAGACCCACGTTGGCATGACTATTACCTTTGGCGATCAGGCTACGGTCGATGAAGACGACCAGGCTGCGGTGTATGCCGAGCTCATCCTCGCGAGCGTGTGCGACTCCTACGAAAAGACTGCGGCGCCCCTGACGCTTTCCCTCGACCTCAAGGCGGATATCTAATATGACCGAACGTTCCCGGAGCGGTAAGACCGCTTGGGACAAGGAGAAAACCCGCGAGCTGTTTCGTCGTTACAAGGAGACCGGTGATCCGGACGCCCGCGAGCAGCTCGTCATGTCCCATATGAATCTGGTAAGGTTTCTTGCCAACAAATTTAAGAATCGCGGCGAGCCGCTCGACGACCTCATGCAGGTCGGCTATCTGGGTTTGCTCAAGGCTATCGACCGCTTTGACCCCGAGCGCGGGCTCGAGTTCACGACGTTTGCAACACCCACTATCTTGGGCGAGATTAAGCGCCACTTCCGCGACAAGGGTTGGAGCGTGCGCGTGCCGCGCCGTCTGCAGGAGCTTTCTGCCAAGGTTAACCAGGCCACCGACAAGCTCACCAACGAGCTTCAGCGTTCGCCCAAGGTTGAGGAGATCGCTGAGTATCTAGATGTGACTGTCGATGAGGTCCTCGAGGCCATGGAATCGTCTTCGGCCTATACCTCGGTGCCCATCGAGGCTCCTGGTGCGTCCGATTCCGACGATGCCCCCTCGATTCTCGACCGTTACGCCGACGACGACAACGAGCTCGACTTTACCGATGACCGCCTGGTGATCGAGGAAGCCATTCGCGATTTCTCGCCGCGCGAGCGCGAGGTGATCGAGCTGCGCTTTGTGAAGGGCATGACCCAGATCGAGATCGCCAAGAAGCTGGGTATTTCTCAGGTGCAGGTTTCGCGTCTGCTGCGCCGCACGCTTAAGAAGATTCAGGACAAGATCGACCCCGACGGAGTGATGATTCGTTCATGAGTGAGCACCCCCAACAAACCGATCGCGTGCTGCGCGACACCCGCATTCTGACGCTTCGCATTTGGGCTGTTGTCGGCTGCATTGTCATCGCCGCTGTCATCTTTAACCTTATGGGCATCCTGGCGCCGGTTATTGAGTTTCTCGCTGTTGGTTCCATCATTGCCTTTGTGATGTCCCCGATCACCAACTGGCTCGAGCACCATGGCGTGAATCGCGGCATCGGTTCGCTTATCGCGCTTATTGTTGTTGTTGCCGTACTCGTCGGTGTCGTTTGCATCTTGTCGCCGATTCTCTTTGGTCAGATCATGGAAGTCCTGAGCCGCCTGCCCGAGCAGCTTCGTGTTGCGGGTGGCGATCTCAATGAGATGATCTCGCATGCCAAGACGCTCAACAACACGCCGCTCAAGGAGTATTTGGACGATAATCTTTCGTCGCTGGTTACCGTGGCATCGAAGTATGTGTCTCAGATCGCTGCCGAGCTTGGCCGTGGTGTGTTCCCGCTCATCACCAATACGGCCTCGCAGCTGTTCGTGATCTTCCTTGGTCTGGTGCTTGCGTACTGGATGGCCTGCGACTACCCTCGCATGCACCATGAGATTTGCACCATCATCGGTCAGGAGAAGGAGACCTCGTACCGCTTTATGGTCGCCATCCTTTCTCGCTCTGTCGGCGGCTACATGCGCGGTATGGTCGTGACGTCCATCTGCGGTGGTTTCCTCGCCTTTATCGGTTTTATGATCATCGGTCATCCGTATGCGGCGCTCATGGCTATCTTTACCGGCATCATGCATTTGGTTCCGGTCGTCGGTCCTTGGGTGAGCGCAGCAATCGCCACAGTGCTCGGTTTCATGTTCAGCCCCATGTTGGCGTTATGGACGCTCATCGTGACGATGGTCGCGCAAAACGTCACCGACAACGTGATTTCGCCTAAGGTCATGCAAAGCTCGGTGCAGGTGCATCCCGTTATGAGCCTGACGGCTCTCGTTATCGGTTCGGCACTCATGGGTCCCATCGGCATGGTTATCGCCATTCCGCTGTGCGCGGCCCTCAAGGGCGTCTTCGTCTACTACTTTGAGAACGAGACCGGGCGTCAGCTCGTGGCATACGATGGCGCCGTGTTTAAGGGCACGCCGTATCGCGATACCGAGGGCAACCCGGTCGCCGCCTACGACGCGCTTGGAGACGATACGTTCATCTATGAGTCCGAGCTCATCGGCAACGAGACCGCGCCCGAGGCCAAGGCCATGCCCAAGCCCGAACTCGATAATCCCTGGATTAAGCTCTCTGGTCTGCAGCCCGATGCCACGGGCTTCTTCAAGAACCCCTTTGCCAAGGACGATGACTCCAACACTGACGACGATACCAAAACCGGCATCGACGGCTCCATGGACGACTCGGATTCTAAATAGGTCCTATTAACGTTTCTTGAAGTTGAAAATGACAAGAAACGCGAGCAAAGCGATTGATAAGGGGCCGGCAACATAGAAAAAGAGAATGTCAATTGCGCGTAGAGTGTAATAAGCCTTATCGCCGGACATTACTGCATACAACACGTAGCCAAATGCTGGTTGGTTTGCGTACCAGCAGGTGAAAGCCAAAAGCGTTAAAAGTGCCGCTAACAGAAGTGCATTGAGGAAAAATCGTTTGCTTTTCATTGATCGCTCCTTCCGGGTGACTCTTATATGTAATTCTACAGCAGCCCTTTTTCAAAGGATCGCACAGTACTATATAACGTGCACTTTCGCTGGAGGGTCGCTGTTTGGCGGCCCTCTTTTTTGCACAGGCGCGGTGGGATGGTAATATCGTTACGTTTGAACTGTTTCGATGTGAAACCGAGGAGATTCCCTCTATGAGTGCTGACTACCCGTCAATGACTACGGCCGAGATTCGCTCTAAGTTCCTCAACTTCTTTGAGGAGCGCGGTCTTAAGCTCTATCCTTCTTCGTCCCTCGTCCCCGACGATCCTTCGCTGCTGCTTGCCAACGCCGGCATGAACCAGTTTAAGGAGTATTACCAGGGCAAGAAGACCATGAAGGAGATCGGCGCAATCTCCTGCCAGAAGTGCGTCCGCACCAACGACATCGATTGCATCGGCGAGGACGGCCGTCACCTGTCCTTCTTTGAGATGCTCGGCGACTTCTCCTTTGGTGGCGTCTCCAAGCAGCAGGCCTGCGCTTGGGCCTTTGAGCTCATTACCAAGGAGTTCAAGCTGCCGCTCGATCGCCTGTACTTCACCGTCTTTACCGAGGACGACGAGACCCATGACGTGTGGCGCTCCCTGGGCGTTGCCGAGGATCACATCTCCCGCCTGGGCGAGGACGACAACTTCTGGGCCGCTGGCCCCACCGGCCCCTGCGGTCCGTGCTCCGAGATCTACTTTGACATGGGCGAGGAGGTCGGCTGCGGCAGCCCCGACTGCAAGCCCGGCTGCGACTGCGACCGCTTCCTGGAGTTCTGGAATCTCGTCTTTACCCAGTACGACCGCCAGGAGGATGGCTCCATGCCGGAGCTGCCGCACCGCAACCTCGATACGGGCATGGGTCTGGAGCGCATGGCCGCCATCATGCAGCACAAGACCGCTAACTACGACGGCGATCTGATGCAGCACCTCATCAAGCTGGGCGAGAAAATCAGCGGCAAGACCTATGACGCCGACGATTACTCCGGTGCTAGCCGCTCCCTGCGCATCATCGCAGATCACTCTCGTGCCGTCGACTTTATGATCTCGGACGGCATTCTCCCCGGTAACGAGGGTCGCGAGTACGTCCTTCGCCGCCTGCTCCGCCGCGCCGTGTTCCACGGTCGCCTGCTGGGCATCGAGGGCGCCTTCCTGACCAAGTTCATTGACGAGGTCAACGCCCAGATGGGCGAGGCCTATCCCGAGCTGCTCAAGAACGTCGCGCTCGTTAAGGGTATCGTCGCTTCCGAGGAGGAGCGTTTCTCCACGACGCTCGACAACGGCCGCGTCTACCTGGACGAGGCCCTGGCCGCGCTTGCCGAGGGTACTGTCCTTCCGGGCGACGTTGCCTTTAAGCTGCACGACACCTTTGGTTTCCCCATCGACCTGACCGTCGAGATCGCCGGCACCGCCGGTCACAACGTCGATATGGACGGCTTCACCGCTTGCATGGAGGACCAGAAGGCCCGCGCTCGCGCCAACGCCAAGGGCGATGCTTGGGGCAGCTTCAACGACGTGTGGGTCGAGCTTTCCGACAAGGTTGCCGCGACCGAGTTCGACGGCTATGACAACGATGTGATCGAGGGTGCCAAGGTTGTCGCCATCGTTCGCAACGGCGAGTCCGTCGAGTCTGCTTCCGCCGGTGAGGACGTCGAGGTCGTGCTCGACCGCACCCCGTTCTACGCCGAGATGGGTGGCCAGCAGGGCGATGCCGGTGAGCTTTCCGCCGAGGGCGTTGCGCTGACTGTTGCCGACACCAAGAACCACAATGGCCTGTATGCTCACGTCGCGCACGTTGCCGAGGGCACACTGACCGTCGGTGCTACCGTGACAGCCGCGCTCGACGCCGAGCGCCGTGGCTTCCTGCGCCGCAACCACACTGCCACGCACCTGCTCGACGCCGCGCTTAAGCAGGTCCTGGGCGAGCATGTCTCCCAGGCTGGCTCGTTGGTGACGCCCGAGCACCTGCGCTTTGACTTCACGCACTTCGAGGCCCTGTCCTCCGAGCAGCTCAAGGCTGTCGAGGACCTGGTCAACCAGCAGATCTTCGCTTCCAAACCGGTCGTGACCCGCGTCATGGGCATCGACGAGGCCAAGGCCGCCGGTGCTGTCGCCCTCTTTGGCGAGAAGTACGGCGACGTCGTCCGCGTCGTCTCCGTGGGCGCCGAGGATCAGCCGTTCTCCCGTGAGCTCTGCGGCGGTACGCATGCCGCCAATACTGCCGAGATCGGCCTGTTCAAGATCATTTCCGAGTCCTCTACGGGCTCCAACGTCCGCCGTATCGAGGCCGTGACCTCCAAGGGCGCTCTCGACTACATGGCCGACCGCCTGGCGCTCGTTGACGCCGCTGCCGCTGCGCTCAAGTGCCGTGTTGACGAGGTTCCCGCCCGCGTGGAGAACCTGCAGGCCGAGCTGCGCGAGACGTCCAACAAGCTCAAGAAGGCACTCACCGGTGGCTCCTCCGACGCTATCTCTGGCGCCATCGAGGGCGCTGTCGAGCTGAACGGCTACAAGCTCGTCGTCGCTGAGCTTCAGGGTCTTGAGGCTGCTGACCTGCGCAATGTGTGGGATACCGTGCACCAGAAGGTTGCCGGCCCCGTCGCCTGCGTCGTTGCCAGCGTTACCGAGAAGGGCACCCCGGCCCTGCTCGCCGCCGGCTCCGATGACGCCGTGAAGGCCGGTTTCCACGCCGGCAACGTGATCAAGCAGATCGCGGGCCTGGTCGATGGTCGCGGTGGCGGTCGTCCCAACATGGCCCAGGCCGGTGGCAAGAATGCTGCCGGTATCGCCGATGCCCTCGCGGCCGCCAAGACCGCGCTCGGCGCCTAAGAACCTAAGTAGTCGCTGTGGTCGCGCTCGCACTGGACATAGGGGAGACCAGGATTGGCATTGCCGTCTCGAGCCGTGATGGCAAGATGGCGATGCCTGTCAAGGTGCTTCCGGCTGCCGAGGTCACTGGTATGGCAAAGACGTTTCGCTACCTGGTCGAGGACTATGAGCCCGATATCCTGGTAAGTGGACGTCCCTTGACCATGGCAGGTGAGCCCGGCCCCCAGGCCGAGCGCGTCGCCGCAGTGGCCCAAAAGATTGCCGACGAGCTCGAACTTCCGCTGGAGTTTGAGGACGAGCGTCTGTCCTCGCAGGAGGCCAAGCGAATCCTGCGAGAGCAGGGACTCAACGAAAAGCAGATGAGGGGCAAGATTGACATGATCGCCGCCAGCCTGTTCTTGCAGACATGGCTCGATCGTAAAAACGAGGAGGTTTCGCATGCCTAGCGCTTCCGATCCGCGCCAGCAGAATCGTACACGGCAGCCTGCGCCGCGCCCTGCTCAGCCTGGCCAGCGCCCGGCGCAGCCGACGCAGCGTTCGGCTCAACCTGCTCAGCGTGCCGCTCAACAGCCCGCAGCTCGTCCCGCGCAGCCCGCTGGCGGCGCTCGTTTTAAGCAGCAGGCTCCTGCCCAGCGCACGCAGGGGCAGGCCCGGCAATCACGCCCCCACGCACATCATGCTCATGGCTCGCACGGCGTTGCTCCGGCCACGCGCTCGAGCTATAACACGCATGCCCGCCGTGGCGTCCAAAAGAAAAGCTCTCCGGTGCCTATGATTATCGGTGGCGTCATCGCCGTGCTTGCGCTTGTCGCGATCGTTTTCTTTGTTGTGCCGGCCGTCAAGGGCTTCTTTGCCGGCGAGGATGCGAAAGTCGCTGCTGGCCAGCAAGTTACTATTACGATTCCCGATGGCGCCTCGGGTGATGCCATCGCTTCGATTCTCTCCGAGAACCATATCGTCGAAGACCCCAAGGATTATTACGCGGCGGTCAAAAAGCTCAATGCCGATATGTCGCTTAAGCCTGGCACCTACTCGTTTACCACGCTCATGGACGCGACCAAGGTTGTTCAGCAGCTCATGGAAGGCCCCAATGCGGGCTCCGATGCACTGACTATCCCTGAGGGCCTGACGGTCGACCAGGTCGCCGATCGTGTGGCCGCGGCATACGACAGCATTTCTAAGGAAGATTTCCTTAACCAGGCCAAGGCGAGCAATTATGTGAATGATTACGCTTTCCTTAAAGACGCTGCAAACGATTCACTCGAGGGCTTCCTATTCCCCAAGACCTATTCGTTGGGTAAGGACCCTTCTGCCGATGATGTGATTCGCGCCATGCTTGACCAGTTCAACACCGAGTACAAGTCGCTTGACTTTGCGAGCTGCGAGGCCAAGATCAAGGAGCGCTATGGCGTGGAGATGTCCGATTACGACATCGTTAACCTTGCCTCGATCGTCGAGCGCGAGGGCCTCAACGCCGATCAGCGCGCGCATGTGGCATCGGTTTTCTATAACCGTCTGGCGGGCAAGCTCGATGGCCTGCGTTACCTCAATAGCGATGCGACCATGATGTATGTCACCGGCGGAGAGGTTACCGCCGACGACCTGCAGAGCGATAGCCCGTATAACACCTATAAGCACGAGGGCCTGCCGCCCACGCCCATCTGCTCTCCGTCGCTCGAGGCGCTCAAGGCCACCCTTGAGCCGACCGACTCCGATGACCTGTATTTCTACATTACACAGGACGAGGAGTACTTCTCGCAAACCTACGAAGAGCATCAACAGTCTTGGAATTAGCATGAGGATTTTTAGCCCCAAACGATACGTTGCCTCGGTCGATCGCATCGACCTTGATACCCTGTGGGCCGACGGCAAACGCGCCATTCTGCTCGATCGCGATAACACCCTGGTGCCGCGCGACACCGAGCAGGTTCCCGCCGCGGTTTCCGCTTGGCTTGACGCCGCCCGCGCCAAAGGCTTTAAGCTGTGCATGGTGTCCAACAACTGGCATCGCGACCAGGTCATGAGCTCTGCACGCGAGCTGGGACTCGAGGCCATTAGCCACGCCATGAAGCCGGCGCCGTTTGCCCTTAAGGCGGGTCTTAAGCGCCTCGGCGCCACGGCCGACGAGGCGGTACTGATCGGTGATCAGCTCTACACTGACGTGTGGAGTGGCAATTTAGCCGGCGTCGATACCATCCTGGTAAAGCCGCAGGCGACGCAGGACCTGTGGTATACGCAGATCTTCCGTATTTTTGAGCGCCGGGCCCTGCGCGACCTTCCCTGCGAGGAATAGGTTTCGCCATGTCTCAGCACATCAAACACGGCTGCGACCATATCTTCTTTATCGGCTTTTTGGGCGCGGGCAAGTCGACGCTCGCGCGCAACGTCGGCACCATGTTCAAGCGGCGTTTTATCGATACCGACCGCCTGGTCGTGCGCCGTTGCGGCAAGTCGGTAACCGAGATTTTTGAGACCGAGGGCGAGGATCGTTTTCGCGAGCTCGAGACCTCGGCGCTCCGTTCGCTCCAAAGCGAGCGCAGCCTGTTGGTTTCGTGCGGTGGCGGTATCGTCGAGACACCGGTGAATATTGAGCTGATGCACGATATGGGTACGTGCGTGTACCTCGAGGGCGACTTCGAGGATTCGATTCGCCAGATTCGTCGGTCCGACACGCGCCCCGATTTCCGCTCGCCCGAGCATGCCGCGCGCCTGTTTGAGCATCGCCGTCCGCTGTATCGCCAGGCCGCAGATATTACCCTTGATATTCGCAACAAGTCCTTCGAGGACGTTTCCTACCTTTGTGCCGAGATGCTTTTGGAGCGTGGACTGCTATGATTCGCCGTCAACTGATCAATTTCCAAAATCGCAGTGTCGATGTTCGCGTCGGCTTTAACGCTTTTAGTGAGCTGTCGCGTATGTTTGCCTCGGCCGTGGGCAAGCCCAAGCGTGCGATGGTTGTCTGGAACAGCGCTGTTTCCGACTGCTTTGGCGAGATCGTTGAGCACGCTCTGGTCGATGCCGGCTTTGCCGTGTCGCCGCTCGTCTTCGAGGTTTCGCCTGCCGGTGCTACGCTGGCCGATGCCGATGCTATCTTTGGCGCCCTGTCTGCCAACGGCGTTACCTGCGACGATCTGGTTGTCGCCGTTGGCGATGCCGCAACCTGCTCGGTTGTTAGCTGGTGCGCCAACCAGTGGTGCGGCCGAACTGAGTGCGCGCTGTTGCCGACGACCTTCGACGCCATGCTCACGGTCGCGACGACCATGAAGCCGCTCGTCGCATCGTCGGCGAATGCGCATCCCGCCATCGCGTTCCGTCCCGAACCGGGCTTGGTCGTGTGCGACCTCGACCTTGTTCGCGAGGCGGACCCCGAGGACCTCAAACTCGGCTATGCGGTACTTGTTGGCACCATGCTTTCGAGCAGCAAATCCCGCTGGAATCAGTTTGCTGAGACCGTCCCCGAGATTCTCGCGGGCGAGGAGGTCGCGCTCGTCAATGCCGTCCAATGGTCTCAGACTGCCCGCAAGGACGTACTGATGGCCACGAACCCGAGCGCTCGCCATGCGCTCGATTTTGGCAAGACGGGGGAGCGTACCCTGCGCGCTTGCTTGGGCGATGCCGCTTCGCAGGTCCCTGCCTACCAGCTGTTGTCCGAGGGCATGCGCTTTGAGGCGCGCCTAGCACATGATGCCTGCGACTTCGATATCGATTACGTCTTTGAGGTCGATGACTGCCTGGAGGACTTTGGTATCGAGGAGCTTGCCTTCGATCTGGAGCCTGCCGCATATATCGAGGAGTTCCGCAGGCAGCAGTTTGTCCGTTCGAACCGCAGTATGTTGCCGCTGCCCGCGGCACTCGGCGCCATTCGTCTCACGAGCGTTGAGGACGAGGTTCTTGAGCGCCATGCTCACGCCTACTTGGCTTCTCGCAAAGAACTTCTCTAAGATTTATTGACATCCATTGTCTTTCGTATCATGTTGAGGGGCGGGTTTTCAGTCGGTTGCGGATCGCATGCGATTCTGTCGTTCGGTTGAGACCCGTCCCGTCTTTATAGAGGCAACAAGAAAGGAATCTGCATGTCTGAGTTTGCTGCCGGTCCTGCCGGTCGTATCGAGCGTGTCCGTGCCCTGATGGTCGAGCGCGGCTACGATGCCATCGTGGTGCGCGACGAGGCCAACCTTCGTTGGCTCACGGGCGTGAAGGGCGTCTTCGATTACACCTTCGAGTTCCCGCACGCGGCGTTTATTACGGCTGACCAGTGCCTGTTCCATACCGACTCGCGCTACCTCAACAGCTTTGAGGAGAACACGCCCGCCGGCAGCCCTTGGGTCTACGACATGGACGAGGGTACCATCCCCGGTTGGGTCGCCGGCAAGATCGCGGCCAACAAGTGCCGCGTCTGCGCTGTCGAGGACGACATGCAGATCAACTTCTACCAGGGCATTCAGCGTGGTCTGGAGGATCGTTCCGTCGCCTGCATGCTGCCGCTGATGCATGACGACATTCGCAAGATGCGCGCCATCAAGGACGCCGAGGAGATCGAGCTCATGCGCCATGCGCAGTCGATCACCGATGCCGCCTTCCAGCATATGCTCGGCTTTATTAAGCCCGGCATGACCGAGAAGCAGGTTCGCAACGAGCTCGAGAACTTTATGTTCGCCAACGGCGCCGATAGCCTTGCCTTCGGCTCCATCGTGGCGAGTGGTCCCAACACCGCCAACCCGCATGCCGTGCCGAGCGACCGCGTGATCGAGAAGGGCGATTTCGTTCTTATGGATTACGGCGCGGGCTACTGTGATTACCGCTCCGACATGACACGCACCGTCGTGATGGGCGAGCCTACCCAGGAGCAGCTCGACCTGTACGCGCTCGTGCGCCGTACACACGAGGAGTGCGTCGCCGCCATCCATCCGGGCGTGGAGGGCAACGACATTTTCAAGCTTTCCAAGAAGATCATCGGCGATGCCGGCTATGGCGATTACTACAACCATGGTCTGGGTCACGGCGTGGGCATCGACATCCATGAGCTGCCCAACTTCAACCGCAGCAAGAACACCATCGAGGTCGGCTCGGTTATCACCATGGAGCCTGGCGTGTATCTGCCCGGCGTGGGCGGCGTGCGCCTGGAGGACTACGGCGTGGTCACCGAGAACGGCTATGAGCCCTTCACCAAGACCCCGCACGACCTGCACATTATCGATTGCTAGCTCATTTCGATAGATTTTTGGGGCGGGGTGTCCGGAGCAATTCGGGCGCCCCGCGTTCTCTTTTTATGCGCTCGCTGCAGGCGCCGTCTGCAAGTGTATAATTTCGGTCGTATGTAAATTGGACGCTTGTGCGTTCTGCCCATAACAAGAAAGGTCGCTATGCCTACCATTTCTACCGCCGACTTCAAGAACGGCCTCGGTCTCCGCATTAAGGACAAGGTCTACACCATTGTCGAGTTCCAGCATGTCAAGCCGGGCAAGGGCGGCGCGTTTGTGCGCTACAAGACCCGCGACATCAAGAGCGGCCGCGTCGTCGAGAACACCTGCAACGCCGGCACCAAGTTCGAGAGCGTCATGCTCACCACCCGTGAGTTCCAGTACCTCTACAACGATGGCGCCGACTACATCTTCATGGACAATGAGACCTATGAGCAGGTTCCTGTTCCCGAGGACATGGTGGGCGAGAACTCCAAGTGGCTGCGCGAGAACGACATTTGCCAGCTGCTCTTCGCCGACGATGAGCTCATGGGCGTGACCCCGCCGATGTTCATCGAGACCACCATCGTCCAGACCGACCCGGGCTTTAAGGGCGACACCGTCCAGGGCTCCACCAAGCCGGCCACGATCGACACCGGCGCTGTCATCCAGGTCCCCATGTACCTCAACGAGGGCGAGGTCATCAAGGTTGACACCCGCGACGGCAAGTTCGTCTCCCGCGTCTAGCAACCAACTCTTCTAGGAGGACTCATGCCCCAGGAAATCAAGATTGACGGCATCGGCATTTCGCCCGATGTTCTGACCGCCATCGTCTCGCGCGCCGTGTCCGATGTCGAGGGCATCGCCTCCGTTGGCGTCAAGGACCTTGCCACCAACCTTGTCTCCATGATGCTCTCGTCTAAGGCCCCGGCTTCCGAGCCGGCGGTCGAAGCCGAGGTCGTCGGCGACAAGCTCGCACTCACCGTGCGTGTCGTGGTGTTCTTTGGCTATCCGTTCAAGAAACTCGCCGAGGCCGTTCGCGCCGCTGTAGTCGCCGCCATCGATGCCCAGGTGGGTGTCGAGGTCGAGCGCGTTGACGTTTGCATCGACGGCCTCGTTTTCCCCAAGGAGTAACCTTTGAGCCTTAAGGTTTATCGCGGGCGCACGCTTGCCCGCAGTCAGGCGCTGCAGCTGCTGTTCCAGGCCGAGGCCACGGACAGCCCGCTCGAGCGCGTCCTCGAGGGCGATTTCCTGATCTCGAAGGGCCCCCTCGACCCCTATGCTCTGGAGCTGTGCCGCGGTGCCTACGAGCATATCGATCGCATCGACTGTGCCCTGCGCGCCGTCGCCAAGAACTGGGATCTTATGCGCATGCCCGGCGCCGACCGCAATCTGCTGCGTATCGCCGTCTACGAGATGCGCTTCCTCACCGACGAAGAGGTCTCGGACGCTATCGTGATCAACGAGGCCGTCGAACTTGCCAAGGCCTATGGCACCGACCAGTCCGCCTCGTTTGTCAACGGCGTGCTGGGCAAGATCGCTCGCAGCGAGGAGCTGCCGGGCGAGGACCTGTACCAGGAACTGCTGGCCGAGGATCGCGCTCGCGAGGAGGCCCAGGCTGCTGAGGCTGCCGCCAAGGTCGCTGCCGCTCAGGCTACCGCCGGTGTACTTGCCGAGGATGTGGACGCTGCTGAGGCCGTCGAGGCCGACTCCGTCGAGGAGTAGCCATGCCAGAGGGTTCTGTCCGCAACTTTGACGAGATCTCGGACCGTCTGGACCAGATCATTGCTACCGTTCGCTCCAAGGATACGTCCTTGGAGCGTTCACTCGATCTGTTTGACGAAGCGATTGAGCTGGGCTCCCGCGCGGTCGATATGGTCGACAAGTTTGAGCTGACGCCGCGTGAGGCCGATAAGCTCGAGCAGGAATACGATGAGGATGCGGCAAACGAATCCCAGGATAGCTAGCCGCATCTCCGGATACGAATGGTTGATGGCATTCATGAAACGCGTGCGTCTTGATGACGAACTGATTTCACAGGGCATCTGCGCCGATCGCGCGGATGCCCTTCGCACTCTTATGGCCGGCTTGGTTTCGAGCGGCGGTGAGCGTTTGGCCTCTCCGGGGCTCAAGGTGACGCCGGGCCTGCCGCTACACGTTAAGGGGCGCATTCCGTACGTTGGGCGCGGCGGCCTTAAGCTTGAGGGTGCGCTCGATGCGTTTTGTATCGACCCCACGGGCCTTGCCTGCCTGGACGTAGGCTGCTCTACCGGCGGCTTTACCGATTGCCTGCTCAAGCGCGGAGCTGCGACCGTTGTCTCGGTGGACGTGGGTCGCGCACAGTTCGATTGGTCGTTGCGTCAGGACGATCGCGTGACGCTGCATGAGCGCACCAACGTGACGCAGTTGCCTGAGCTTGGCTATGCCGGCGCCATCGACCTGGCTGTTTGTGATGTCTCGTTTACCGGCATCGCGAATATCATCGACGCCGTGCTGGCGTGTCTGAATCCTTCGGGTTCGTTCTGCACGCTCGTAAAGCCCCAGTTTGAGGCGCCGGCTGCGCTGGTGGGCGAGGGCGGTATCGTGACCGACCTCGCCGTCCGCCGCGATACGCTCGTGGCGGCGATTGAGCTTTTTGCCGCCAAGGGCCTGTTCCCGCTTGACGTGTGCGTGTCGCCCATCCATGGCGCTAAGGGCAACGTTGAGTTTTTCCTGTACGGCACAAGGTTTGCCCCTGGCGAACGCACCGACGATGAGCTGCAATCCCAGGTATCGGTTTTGAGCGAGAAAGCTGCAACGCTATGAAAGTCTTTCTGGTTCCCAATTACTACAAGCAAGAGGCGGTCGAGAGCGGCCTGATGCTCGAGCTTTGGCTTTCGCGCCAGGGCTACGAGGTCGCATGGGCTGCCGATCAGCGCTCCAAGATCCAAAGCGCGCCCGATGTTGACGATGCCGACCTGGTCATTACGCTCGGCGGCGACGGAACGCTGCTGCGCGCGGCTCGTATCCTCAACTACCGCGAGATTCCCATTTTGGGTCTTTCCTATGGTCATCTGGGCTTTTTGACGGCAGCGAGCCCCGAGGAGCGCGACATTTTAAAGGTTGTGAGCGATGCTCTGTCCGGCGAGCTCCACGTGAGCCGCCGCGCCACCATCGCCGCCGATATCGTTTCGGTGCGCGAAGACGGCACGAAGGATGTCGTGCGCACGTTTGCCCTCAACGACATGGCACTTACGCGCGGCCCCCTTTCCGATATGGTTGAGTTTGACATTACGGTGTCCGGCCATCATATCGATCGCCTGCGCGGTGACGGTGTCGTCGTGTCGACGGCGACTGGCTCTACCGGCTATGCGCTGAGCGCCGGCGGCCCTATCGTGAGCCCCGATTATACGGGCATGGTTTGCGTGCCCATCGCGCCGCACACCATTCAGGCTCGCGCTTTCTTGACATCGCCAAGCGATGTCGTTGAGATCTTTATGTCCGACGACCGCCCGAGTGTGCCTGCCATCGCTATCGACGGACGGTTTATTACCTGCGACGGCACGGTCGAGAGCGTGGCTGTGCGTCGCGGTCCCGGCGATGTGCTGCTGCTGGATTACGGTCCCGAGAGCTTCTATAACTCGGTGAGTCGCGTGTTCTATGGAGTGCGTCATGATCGATGAGCTGCAGGTTTCCAACATTGCACTCATTCGCGAGGCGACGTTGGTTCCGAGTGCGGGTCTAACGGTTCTGACCGGCGAGACCGGTGCTGGTAAGACCGCACTGCTCTCGGCACTCAAGCTCATTTTGGGCGAGCGCGCCGATTCGTCGACGGTTCGCGAGGGCGAGGCGCTTGCCAGCGTCGAGGCGCGTCTGTTTGACGGTCCGCACGACACGGAGGGCTTCACCGTGCAGCGCAGCCTTTCTGCCGAGGGCCGCAGCCGCGTAAAAATTGACGGCCGTATCGCCAGCGTGCGCGAGCTTTCGGAGCGCGTTGGCGTGATGATGGATCTTTGCGGCCAGCATGAACATCAGCGCCTGCTCGACCCGGCGCACCATGTTGCCATGGTCGATGCTTGGGCTGGGCGCGCGGCGCTTGAGGCGCTCGAGAAGTATCGTGCCTGCTTTAAGGCTTCGCGTGCTGCCGCCAAGGAGCTTCGCCGTGTGGAGGAAGCCTCACGTGCGCAGGGGAGTCGCGTCGAGGAAGCGCGTTTTGCCCTCGAGCGTATCGCCGAGGTCGACCCCAAGCCAGGCGAGTACGAGGAACTCGAGGAGCTGCTGCCGCGCTCGGAGCACGCTGAGGTCTTGGTGGCGACGGCCAACGAGGCCCATGCATCGCTTGCTGCCGAGGGGGGAGCGCTCGATGCCGTGAATGGCGCCGTGGCCGAGCTTTCACGCATGACGACCGTTGACCGCAAGCTCGGTGACATTGCCGATGCGCTTTCGGATGCCTGCATCTCGCTTGAGGATTGCGCCAACGAGCTGCGTGCCTATCGCGATGGCGTTGCGTTTGACCCTCGTGAGCTCGCTCGCATGCGCGAGCGGTATTCCGACCTCAAGGGCCTGCTGCGTCAGTGGGGTCCCACCATGGACGATGTCTTTGCCATGCGCGACCGCTCACGAGAGCTGCTGTCTCTAGTCGATGATGGTGATGAGCAGATCAAGAAGGCTCGCGAGGCACTCGGGTGCGCTGAACGCGATCTTTTTGCTGCTGCTAAGGCGCTTAAGCGCGCGCGGAACACCGCTGCCCCGCGCTTTTGTCACGAGGTTGGCCGTCAGATGGCGCGCCTGGAGATGGGCGGTGCCGAGCTGGTCTGGGAGTCGCGCGATCTTCCGCGTGCCGAATGGACGCCGGCGGGCCCTTCAAGCTACGAGCTGCTATATCGCAGCGGCGCTGGCTTGACACCTCGTCCCTTGCGCCGCATTGCGTCGGGCGGCGAGCTCAGCCGCGTCATGCTGGCAAGCAAGGTTGTCCTCGGTAACGCGGACGGTGTTGATACGTTGGTGTTTGACGAGGTCGATGCTGGTGTCGGTGGCTCCACGGCGCGTGCACTTGCGGGCGTGCTGACAGATCTCGCCGCTACGCATCAGGTGATTGTCGTAACCCACTTGGCGCAGGTCGCCGTCATGGCCGACAAGCATTACGTGGTCAGTAAAGAGCCCGGCGACTTTCCCCAAACGCATCTGGACGAGGTGACCGGCGATGCCCGTACCGCAGAGATCGCCCGTATGCTGAGCGGCGATCAATCGGAGGCAAGCCTAGCGCACGCCAGGCAGATGCTGGAAGAAGCGCGTGCTTAGGCCGTGCCGCCACATGCATGTCCGACCTGTCCGCCACGAAACCGGCCCATCTACTACGTTTAATAGGCCATCGGGAACCATGTCAAGAATTGCAAAAAGAAAACCGCAGGTAGAGCGCCTGCGGTTTTCTCTATTTTCGGTATGTGGTTGGGCCATACGGATAAAACGTAGTAGATAGGCCGGTTTCGTGGCGAGTGGCGTTTATCGGCTCCCTAAAATGTCTACTCTACGACCTTATCCGGCTGGATGAGCTCTTCGTAGTAGCTGATGTGCTCGCGCGCGTCCTCGATTTCGGGCAGCAGGAAGTTGTAGATGACCTCTATGATCATCGTGGCGCTCATCTTGGAGAACGCGAAGTCGCCCGTTGTCAGCAGTGCCTCGTGATTGACGGTATTAAAGGTGTAGTCGGCTAGGCGCGCAAGTGGAGACTTGCTGTCGCTGCTGATGACGACTACAGTGGCGCCGCAATCGCGAGCTGCTTTTGCCATGCGGTTCAGTCGACGCGACTTGCCAGAGTTCGAGATCAACACGATAACATCACCAGGGCGCAACGTGAGCGCGAAACCAATCGAGGTCTCGCTGATGGTGCTTGCCATGCAGCGAAGGCCCAGCTGCGAAAACTTAAATGTCGCATCGAGCGCGACCGCGTTCGTATTGCCCACGGCGGCGAACTCAATAACGCCGGCATTCTTAAGCGCGTGCACAACTGCGGCCAACGTGTCGTGATCAATGCCGTCGATGGTCGCATTAAGCTCACTCACCTTGGCGGCGAGGATATTTTTAAGGCTCTGCTCCATGTTGTCGAGCGAGACCTCGTCGGTCAGGCCCTCGTTGCGCTGACTCTCCAAGTCGCGAGACAACGAAAACTGAAAGCTGCGGAAGCTGCCAAAGCCCAGCTTGCGGCAGAAGCGCGAAACCGTCGCCTCGGACGTGGCAGCGGCTCGTGAGAGCTGGGCGGCCGTCAGGCGCGGCGCCTCGGACTGGTGCTCCAATATATAGTCGACAATGCGCTGCTCGGAATCGCTGTACCCTTTGTGTGTGCTAATAAGGGAGAGCGCGCTCTTGCTGCTATCGGTCATGGATGGCTCCTGGTTGGCATTGAAAATCGGACTCGTTTTTCAATGCCATAGTATACGTGCATTTTCAATTACAAGATACACCTTGCCGTTTCAAGTGTTGATGGTAAACTTTCACTTACCGTTTACGGTTATGAAAGAACCTTTCACCGGAGAATTGCGCCTTATCTCTTCTCACGCGGACGGTAGGTTGGTATCTTTCAAGTGTGGAAAAACGCGCATTGAAGCGCGTTTAGGGGAGCGCCTGCGGGCGCAGTACTCAAGAAGGAGGGACACATGGCTAAGTTTGACATCATCGCCGCGACCGGTTGCCCGACCGGCATTGCGCACACCTTCATGGCGAAGGAGGCGCTGGAGAAGGCAGCTGCCGAGCGAGGTCTGACCATTAAGGTCGAGACTCATGGCCAGGTCGGTGTCGAGAACGAGCTCACCAAGAGCGAGATCGCCGGTGCCAAGGCCGTCGTCGTCGCAGCCGATAAGGATGTCCAGGCTGAGCGTTTCGCCGGTAAGCCCATGGTTTCCGTCGGTGTTTCCAAGGCCCTGTCCGTCGAGGCCGCCGGAAAGCTGATCGACCGCGCGCTCGCCGCCAAGGGCGACGACACGGTTGCCGCTGCCGCCGATGTCGAGGACGAGGTCGAGGAGAAGGAGTCCATCGGTCACGTCATCTACAAGCACCTCATGAACGGCGTCAGCCACATGCTGGTCTTCGTCGTTGCCGGTGGTGTTCTGACCGCCATTTCGTTCCTGTGGGGCATCACGTCCTTTGATTCGACGGCTGCCGACTACAACAGCTTTGCCGCGATGCTCAAGATTATCGGCGGTATCGCCATGAACCTCATGGTTCCGGTGCTCTCCGCCTACATCGCCGAGTCTATCGGCAAGCGCCCGGCGCTCGTCCCCGGTTTCGTCGCCGGTATGATTGCCATCCAGGGTCTGCCCGTTAACGCCGATACTGGCATGATCGACGCTGGAGGCTCGGGTGTGGGCTTTGGCTTCCTGGGCGGCATCGTCGGCGGCTTCCTCGCTGGCTATGTCATCCTGCTGCTCGAGAAGGTTTTCTCTAAAATTCCCGCGAGCCTTAATGGCCTGAAGGCAATCTTCCTTTATCCGCTGTGCTCTACCGCCATCGTCGGCCTAGTCATGCTCGGTATTTCCGGCCCCATGGCTGCCATTAACCAGGGCATGATGGATTTCCTGCAGAGCCTCGGTAACTCCGGTCCGGTGATCCTTGGCCTGGCCATCGGCTGCATGTGCGCATTTGACATGGGCGGCCCGGTCAACAAGGCTGCTTACGCTACTGGCACCTTCCTGCTCGGTACCGCTCTCGAAGCTGGCGTCGGCACCGAGACCTACAACTTCGGCACCAACTTCATGGCTGCCGTCTCCGCCGCTTGCATCGTTCCGCCGCTGATCACCACCTTCGCCGTCGTTGTCGGCAAGAAGTACTTCAGCCAGGAGGATCATGACGCCGGTATCGTCAACCTTATCCTTGGTTGCACCCACATCACCGAGGGCGCCATTCCGTTCATGACCAAGAACATCTGGCCCGTCATGCCCATCATGATGGTCGGTTCTTCCATCGCTTCCATCTTGACCATCTTCTTCAACGTTCACGATCCGGCGCCTCACGGCGGCTTCCTGGTCCTGCCCGTTGTCGAGAACGGCCCGCAGTGGGTCCTCGCGATCCTCATCGGCGCCGTGGTCGGTGGCATCCTGTTCGTGGCCTTCAAGAAGTACGACTTCGAGAAGAATCAGAAGGCCGCTCCTGTAGCCAAGCCGGTTGAGGCTTCCAAGGCCGCTGCCGTTGAGGCCCCTAAGGCCGAGGCTGCCGACTTCGTGAAGGTTGAGAATGTCTTTGTCGCCGAGGACTTCGCTTCTCGTGACGAGGCTCTGAGCTTCGTTTCCAACCAGGCTGTCAAGGCTGGTATCGCCAGCGACGCCGACGCCGTGATGAACGCCTTCCTGGCCCGCGAGGCCGAGGGCACCACGGGAATGATGGAGGGCTTCGCCATTCCGCATGCCAAGTCCGACGCCATTACCGAGGCTGCCGTCATCGTCGTTAAGGACGAGTCCGGCGTGACCGGTTGGGATACCATGGACGGCGCTCCCGTCAACGTGGCCATCGCTCTGCTCATCCCTGGTGCACAGGCTGGCACCACGCACCTCAAGATCCTGTCCAAGGTCGCCGAGGCGCTCATGGACGAGGACTTCCGTGCCACCGTCAAGGGTTCCACCGACGCCGCCGAGATCGCCAAGACGATCAACGCCCGCCTGGTCTAATTCCGCAGTACGCGAATAACATCGCCCCCTGTAACAAAGGCGAGGACTCCCTACGGGTCCTCGCCTTTTTTCATGCCACCCGGCACTTAGGGACGTCCTTTTCCTGCCGGCACCCCGGGCCACTCCTTAGTCCCCAACAGGGCATTAATAGCCCTCATCGACTGAATCACCCACGCCAACAATAATTCAGCCAGAATTCCTTTCGCACGATATTGCTCTGGACCATCCGAGTTTCCGCAACTCGCCTGCCGGGCGGGGCGGTTAAGTTTGTCGTGAGTTCCGCACGCAAAGGAAAGCACTTAATGTGCTTTCCGTCTTGCGCAGGACTGTAGAGCAGCAAACTTAACCGCCCCGCCCGGCAGGCGAGCGGACAGCGAACGACATCTGTCCAACAATTCGTGCGAAACACAATGAAAAACCGTTTGATGTGAGTTAATATAAACAACGTCGTGAATCTGACTCCTGCCACATGCATGACAGGGGTTAAACACAAAAAAGGAGTCAACTATGGTTTCTGAGAAGGCTACCCTCGTTAATCCTCAGGGTCTGCACATGCGTCCGGCTGGTCTGTTCGCCTCCACCATGGGCAAGTACGCCTGTGACGTGACGGTCGTCACCCCCGAGAAGGAGGTCAACGGCAAGTCCCCGATGGCCCTCATGGCTGCTGGTATCCCCTGCGGCACCGAGGTCGAGGTCAAGTGCGACGGCGCCGACGAGGCCGAGGCTCTGGCTGCTGCCATCGAGCTCATCAAGAGCGGTCTTGGCGAGTAGAACTCAAACGGGTCGCATGTTGAACAACTAAGTTCATATTTGGGGGCGCAGTGACCTGTCTTAAGGTAGCTGCGCTCTTTTGTCATGGATATGGCAAAACGCTTTATCACATGACACGGAGAGAGGAATGGGAATGTATCAGGGAGTCAACGCTTCCGAGGGCATCGGTATCGGCACCGTCATGGTCGCCGTCGATCCCGACTTGACGTTTGAGCCGCACGAGGTTGCTGATTCGGCAGCAGAGAAGGAGCGCTATCAGACCGCTCTTTCGGTCTTCTGCGAGAAGACCCAGGCTCAGGCCGACCACATGAAGGAGACGGTGGGCGAGGCCGAGGCCGAGATCATGAGCGGACACATTGTCCTGGCTCAGGATCCGGGCATGACCGACGCCATCAACGCCGCCATTGATGGCGGCACCTGCGCCGAGCAGGCGCTCATGGACACCTCGACCATGTTCGAGAACATGTTCCTGTCCATGGACGATGAGATGTTCCGTCTGCGCGCGGCCGACATCGCCGACATCCGCACCGGTATTCTGGCCGAGCTGCTGGGCAAGGA
Organism: uncultured bacterium; assembly: GCA_905215065.1. Taxonomy (GTDB): domain Bacteria; phylum Actinomycetota; class Coriobacteriia; order Coriobacteriales; family Coriobacteriaceae; genus Collinsella. The sequence continues at coordinate 32,883 of CAJMOF010000017.1, forward strand.
GGTCGTCGACCTTTCCGTCCTGCCCGAGAACACCGTCGTTGTCGTGCACGACCTCACGCCGTCCATGACCGCCACGATCGATAAGGCCCACGTTGCCGGTATCGTCACCGAGACTGGTGGCCGCACGTCGCACTCCGCAATCATTGCGCGCGCCCTCGAGATCCCGGCTGTCCTTTCGGTTTCCAACAGCTGCACCGCACTGCGCAACGGCATGACCGTTGTCGTCGACGGTGGCAAGGGTATCGTCGAGGCCGATCCCGATGAGGAGACGCTCGCCGCTTACACTGCCAAGGCCGAGGCTTTCGCTGCCGAGAAGGCGGCTCTCGAGGCCTTCCGCGGCAAGCCGTCCGTGACTGCCGACGGCATCAAGAAGATTATTGCCTGCAACATCGGCAACCCCGATGACGTGCCCAACGCGCTCGATCACGATGCCGAGGCTATCGGCCTGTTCCGTTCCGAGTTCCTGTTCATGGATTCTGCTGAGCTTCCTTCCGAGGAGGAGCAGTTCAACGCCTACCGTAAGGTCGCCAGCGCGCTCAAGGGCGCTCCGGTCATCATCCGCACGCTCGATGTGGGTGGCGACAAGGAGATTCCGTACCTGCACATGGTCAAGGAAGAGAACCCCTTCATGGGCTTCCGCGCCGTGCGTTACTGCCTGGCCAACCCCGACCAGTACAAGGTCCAGCTCCGCGCCCTGCTGCGCGCCAGCGCCTTCGGTGACGTCAAGATTATGATCCCGCTCGTCACCTGCGTCGAGGAAGTCTTGGCTGTCAAGGAGCTCGTCGAGCAGTGCAAGACCGAGCTGACCGAAGAGGGTCGCAAGTTCAACGAGAACATCGAGGTCGGCATCATGGTCGAGACGCCTGCAGCCTCGCTGCTCGCTGACCGCCTGGCCGAGGTCGCCGACTTCTTCTCCATCGGCACCAACGACCTGATCGGCTACACCATGTGCGCCGACCGTGGCAACGACACCATCTCCAACTTGTACCAGGTTTACTATCCCGCCGTGCTCCGCTCGCTCAAGAACATCATCGAGAGCGGCGTGAAGGCCGGCATCATGGTCGGCATGTGCGGCGAGGCCGCTGCCGATCCGTTGCTCGAGCCGCTGCTGATCAGCTGGGGCCTGGAGGAGTTCTCGATGAGCGCTCCGTCGATCCTGCGCGCCCGCAAGACCATCAGCCAGTGGACCAAGGCCGAGTGTGACGAGCTCGCCGAGAAGGCGCTCGCCTGCAACACCGCCGCCGAGGTCAAGGCACTGCTCGAGTCCGCAGCTCGCTAATTTGGTATCAGAGGTAACCGCGTGGTTGGAATGGGCCGGCCACGCGGCCCTCACATATACAGGGGGTACTGTAAATGTTCTACACGCTAACCGCTAACCCGGCTGTCGACATGACGGTTTCGAGCTCTCCGCTCGAGCCCGACGAGAACGTCCGCACCGGCTCGGCCAGCTACACGGCCAACGGCAAGGGCCTCGACGTGTCCTTCGCCTTTAAGAAGATGGGCGTCGATACCGTCGCGCTCGGCTTCTTCGCCGGCTTCACGGGCAAGTTTATCGTCGAGGAGGTCATGAACCTGGGTTGCCTCTGCCGCCCGGTCTGGACCGACGGTATCACGCGCATCAACACCTACGTCAACGATGGCCAGCACGAGTACGGCATCCTGAACCCCGGTGCTCCGATCACGCCGCAGCATCAGGAGGAGCTCTACAACATCCTGGACACCGCGGGCGACCTTGAGTGCCTGATCGTCTCCGGCTCCGTGCCTCCCAAAGCTACGCCCGACTTCCTGGCTCAGGTCATGGAGCACGCTCAGGCCCGTGGCGCCGACGTCGTCCTGGACCTGTCCTCCGACAAGCTCAAGGAGCTCGCTCACAAGAAGCCGCTGCTCATCAAGCCGAACCATCACGAGATGAAGGCTATCTTCGGTGTGCCGGTCGACACCGACGACGAGGTCCGCGTTGCCATGAAGCTGGCTCACGAGGCCGGCGTCCAGAACGTGCTGCTCACCCGTGGTAGCCGCGGTGACGCTTACTTCTCCAACGGCGAGGACATCTGGTATGCCAAGCGTGAGTTCAACATCAAGCTGGTCTCTTCCGTCTGCGCCGGCGACTGCACCCTCGCTGCGTTCCTGCACAAGTGGTACAGGGATCGCGACAACGTCGAGGAGGCCATGAAGCTCGCTATGGCCACCGGCGCCAACGTTGCCGAGTCCGTCGGCATTGGCGACTTCGGTCACGTTGACGAGTACAGCAAGCGTGTTGCTGTTCGCAAGCTCGATCGTCAGTAATCGAAACGCGACATATTCGCGCGCATGCGGCGCCCCGGTTTCGGCCGGGGCGCCTTTTTTGTTCTGTCATGGGGGAGACATGTTCTGCCGTACTTCATCGCTTCCACACCGTTCACCGAGTTGTTGTAGCCTTTTATCGATGCGTGGAATATACTTTCATTAACTCGTTGCCTTGTGAAAGGAACATTCATGATTTATACGCTCACTGCAAATCCTGCCATTGACTACAACATCGCCTGCGACGGCCTTTCGGCCAACACCGTCACCCGCACGCGTAACGCGGTCTACACGCCCAACGGCAAGGGCCTCAACGTCTCGTTCACCCTCGATCACTACGGCGTCGACACCACAATCCTGGGCTTTTTTGCCGGCTTCTCGGGCGAGTTCATCGTCAAGGGCGCCGAGGCCCTGGGCGTGCCCGTCAAGCCCGTGTGGACCGACGGCATTACGCGCGTTAACGTCTTCCTCAACGCCGGTCCCGATACCGAGTACAACATGGTCAACGCCGGTGCCGCCATCAACGAGGCCAACGAGCAGGAGATGTTTGAGCTCATCGATTCACTCGACGATATGACCTGCCTGGTCATCAGCGGCTCGCTGCCTCCCAACACCTCCGAGGGTTTCCTGGCCGAGGTGCTTCGCCGTGTTAAGGCAAAGGGCGCCGAGTTCGTGCTCGATATCTCGAGCCATCAGCTGGCCGACCTTATTGCCATGGAGCCGTTGCTCATTAAGCCCAACGACGACGAGCTGCTCGACATCTTTGGCATTAAGGTGAGCGGTGGCGACGACGAGTCTGTCAAGGGCGCGATGGCCGAGCTGCATGCCAAGGGCGCCAAGAACGTGTTGCTGACCCTCGGCGGTGCCGGTGCATACTTCTCCAACGGGGAGCACATCTGGTTTGCCAAGCGCACCTTCGACGTCAAGCTGCTGTCGACGGTCTGCGCCGGCGATTCCTCGCTGGCCGCTTTCCTGTCCGTGTGGCACGACGCTCCCGAGCGCGTCGAGGACGCCCTGCGCCTCTCGATGGCCACCGGCGCCAACGTGGTCGAGTGCCCGGGCCTGGGCGACTTTGCCAAGGTCGATGAGTATCAGAAGGGCATTGCCATCCGTCAGGTCTGCTAGCGCAACGTACGGGCCTTGGTTTCTTGCTTTGTTGAGCACCCGTCTCGGATTACCGAGGCGGGTGCTTTTTCATTTTGGTAGCCGAGGACTTGGCACTCAATCACGCGAGATGTGGGTTCGCGTGTGCGCCCGCTCTCGTTTCTTGCTAGACTTCTTGGGAACCGTCAATCGATACGCCCGCAAGTGCAGGAGGCCACAGGAATGTGCAATGTTTCGCTTAACGCTACGCAGCCGTCAGCCGCCTCTCTGCGCGTGTTGCGAGCCCTCGAGGATGCCGGTCTTGAGGCCTGGTATGTTGGCGGTTGGGTGCGTGACGCGCTGATGGGATGCCCCAGCCACGATGTAGATATGTGCTGCAGCGGCCTGTGGCAGGAGTCCAAAGAGGCGCTCGAAGCGGCTGATATTGCCGTGGTTGAGTCGGGCATTAAATTTGGCGGCATCACCGCCATTTGCGATGGCGAGCGCATTGAGGTCACCACCTATCGCCTGGACGGCTTCTATACCGATGGGCGCCATCCTCAGAGTGTGGAGCGTGCCGCTTCGCTCGAGGACGATCTGGCGCGTCGTGACTTTACCGTTAATGCCATGGCCTGGCATCCCGAGTGCGGGCTTGTCGACCGCTACGACGGCCAGGGTGATCTGGAGCGAAAGCTGATTCGTGCCGTCGGCAATCCCAAGCGCCGCTTTAACGAGGATGCCCTGCGCATGCTGCGTGCGGTGCGTTTTGCCTGCCGCCTGGACTTTGTGATTGAGCCCGAGACTAAGCGCGCCCTTGCCGAGTGCGCGCCGCAGCTCGATGCCGTGGCGCGCGAGCGCGTGGGTATTGAGCTCGAGGGTATCCTTTCGACCGGCCACGGGGGAGACGCCATGCTGCGCTACCCCGAGCTCATCTGCGCCGCCGTACCAGAGCTTGCGCCGGCTCGTGGGTTTGACCAGCGCAGTGTCTATCATGCGTTTAACGTCTACGAGCATATCGCCCGTGTGCTGACGGTGGCGGGGGAGTTGGCGCTGTGCGACGGCGTTACACCCTCAATGAGCCTGATGTGGGCGGCGTTTTTGCACGATGTGTCCAAGCCCGACTGTTTCACGGTCGACCATGCCGGCAGCGGACACTTCTACGGTCACCCCGAGCTCGGGGCCAAGAAGGCACGTGCCATTATGGATCGCCTCGCGCTTTCGCACGATTTGGTTCGCGACGTGTGCCTACTCATCAAGTATCACGACAAGCCGCTGCGTCCCGAGCGCTCCTGCTTGCTCAATATGATGCGCGCGCTTTCGGGCGAGGGCGTCGACACGCCGCGTCTGATGGACGAGCTCATGGACCTCAAGCGTGCCGACACACTTGGCAAGGCCCCGTCGTGCTTCTATTACGTCGAGACGATTGAGGAGATGCGCGCGCTGGCGCACGAGCTACTGGAGGCGCGGGAGCCCTATTCGCTCAAGATGCTTGCTATCAACGGCGGCGACTTGATTCGTGCCGGTGTGAAGCCGGGGCCCGAGCTAGGCCAGCTACTCAACGCCGCCCTCGAAGCCGTTATCGAGGACAACATCCCCAACGATCGCGAAACCCTTTTGGTTCATCTCAACTTGAATTAGCTAATTAGTTGACCTGCGCGTTCCATAACCTGTCGACAATTTTTCGGCAATTTGGAATTTCTTCTTGCGCTGATGTTTTTTGTCCCGTAATATATTTCCTCGCAGCACGGCAGTGCAGATGTCATGTGGCCCGTTCGTCTAGCGGTTTAGGACGCCGCCCTCTCAAGGCGGAGATCACCAGTTCGAATCTGGTACGGGCTACCACTTCTTTTCTGCCGAGGCCTATGGCCCGTTCGTCTAGCGGTTTAGGACGCCGCCCTCTCAAGGCGGAGATCACCAGTTCGAATCTGGTACGGGCTACCACGCATCTGATACCCGGTCTTTCCACGGAAGGCCGGGTTTTTTATTATCAAACAACTGTCTGTCATTCCCGTTTGAACAAGAGCTTTGCGTTCTGCTTATGGCCCTTACGGGTACAATAACCAAGATATTTTGACTGTTAGAAGGAGTCTCATGACGGAGTCCTCTCAGCATACGTCCAAGCCCCAGGTCGAGGTTGAGGCCTCGGGCGGCGATGACAATAAGAGCGCACGCCGCGGCGCAATCTTTATCGGCGTTGTGCTGGTGGGTTATATCGTCTATCTGGTGGTAACCGGGCAGATGGGGCAGTTCTGGGCTGCAATGTCGAGCGTCCAGGCGCCCTGGCTCGTTGTCGCGTGTCTCTGCATGTTCATGTATCTGTTCTTTGGCATTGTGGCCTATGCGATCGCCGTCTGGCTCGACCCCAATTCACCCGTCGGCATTCGCGACCTGATCTCGGTCGAGGCGAGTGGCATCTTCTTTGGCAACCTGACGCCCATGATGATGGGCTCTACGCCTGCCCAGATCTACCGCCTGACCAAAGCGGGCCAAAACGTGGGCGAAGCGGGTGCCACGCAGTTCACCCGATTTATTGTGTATCAGTTTGGCCTCGTTGCCTGGGGCGCTATCCTATTGCTTGCTCGCATGCCGTTTTTTGCCGAGCGCTATGGCGACATGACGCTGCTGTGCGTCTTTAGTTTTGGCGGTCACTGCTGCATCCTGCTCGGCATCTTCGCCGTCGCGCTCATGCCTAAGACCGTCACGCGCGTCGCCCATTGCATCATCAATTGGCTCGAGCGCATAGGTGTCTCGGCCACTAAGATCGATGGATGGCGCTCGTTTGTCGATGGCGAGATCTACTCCTTCTCCGAGAAGTTCAAGCTTTCGGCCGGACATTTTTCTTCCATGCTGCTCACCGTGTTTATCACCATGCTGCAGCTCGCGTTTTTCTATCTGGTGCCGTATTTTCTGATGCTCGCCTTTGGCCACCACGAGGTCGACTTTTTCTCGGTCATGGCCGCGAGCGCCTTTGTCCAGCTGCTGAGCTCTGCGGTTCCCTTGCCCGGTGGAACTGGTGGCGCTGAGGGCGGCTTTGCTTTGTTCTTGGGTCATTTCTTTGGGTCGGCTTCGACCGCCGGCTATCTGCTGTGGCGTCTCATTACGTTTATCGCGCCGACCATTTTGGCTGCGCCCCTGCTGGGCCTTAAGAGCGCCCACAACGAGAGCATCCATGCGCGCTGGGATCGCGTGATGCGCAAGCTCGGCCGCGAGCCTCAGACGCCCTCTGCGCCCACTAAGCCGCACCCCACGAATGCTGTTACCGTTGATCCCAGGAAGCACGCTCAGAAGGCTTCTGGGACCGCTAAGCCGGCTCATAAAGCCTATGTGCGCCAGACGGGCGACGGTATCCGCGTATCTCCGTCGGCGCTCAATAAGAAGAAGCACCCTAAGTCGCGGTAGGGCAGTCGTGCGTTCTTCATGATGCGGGGCATATTTGAGCTGTATGGGGGATAATCCTCTTACGTAGATTATCTCTCATCTGTTGATGAATGCTCGCATATCGAAGGGACACACCCATGGCCACCAGTAAACCGCGTATTGATCGCCGTATCGTTCGCAGCCGCAATGCCATCCTTTCCGCTTTCGAGCGCTTGCTCATGGAAAAGCCGCTGGCAGACATTACGGTGAGTGCCATCGCGCGCGAGGCCAATGTCGACCGTAAAACCTTCTACGTGCACTTTGGTACGGTTGATGGCTTGCTCGATGCCATTGCCGTCGATGTGGTGGAGATGATTGTCGACTCGGTCGAGAAAACGCTTGCCTCCATGGACGGCGACACCAACGAACGCGCCCTGGGCGCGGCGGCGACCTTCTTTAAGACCATCAACGAGGCACTTTGCAATAACCTCGTGCTCAATCGCCAGCTGATTGAAAACATCCCGCTCGACGATTTTATGACGCGTTTGCGCGTGCCGCTCGAGCATGAGATTGCCGAGCGCGATCTGCTGCCCCAAGGTCTCAAGGACGAGATGTTCGACTACTATCTGGCGTTTTTGCTGTCGGGTATTATCGGAATCTATCGCACATGGGCGCTGTCTGACGGCTCGGTTCCTATCGAGCGCGTCTCGGAGGTCGCCAACGACCTGACTCTCAATGGCCTGTCGAGTCTGGAATCTCGCTTGGATTAGGC
>CAJMOF010000018.1 GCA_905215065.1 uncultured bacterium
CCGACAAGTACGTCCAGGCCTACTTCCAGTACGACTCCAAGAAGACCGGCGGCGTCACCGTCTCGCACCTGCGCTTTGGTGATTCCCCGATCCGTTCGCCGTACTACGTGACCAAGGCCGACTTTGTCGCTTGCCACAACCCCAGCTATATCGTCAAGGGCTTCAAGATGGTCCGCGACGTCAAGCCGGGCGGTACCTTCCTGGTCAACTGCCAGTGGAGCGACGAGGAGTTCGCCGAGCACATGCCCGCTGTGGCCAAGCGCTACATCGCGAACAACAACGTCAACGTCTACCTGATCGACGCTATCGACCTGGCCGCTAAGGTCGGCATGGGCAAGCGCACCAACACGGTGCTCCAGTCCGCCTTCTTCGCGCTGGCCAAGGTCCTGCCCGCCGAGGACGCCCTGCAGTACATGAAGGACGCGGCTACCAAGTCCTACATGAAGAAGGGCCAGGCTATCGTCGACGCCAACCACAAGGCCATCGATGCCGGCGCTACCGCCTTCCGTAAGTTCGAGGTTCCGGCCGACTGGGCTACCGCCGAGGATGCCGCTCCCGTCGAGCTCTCCGAGGAGACCAAGTCCGCTATCGCCCAGCAGGTCAAGAACCTGCTCGAGCCCATCGATCGCATGGACGGCGACAGCCTGCCTGTTTCCGCCTTTGTCGATTGCGCCGACGGCCAGTTTGAGCTGGGCGCCTCCGCATACGAGAAGCGCGGCGTCGCCGTGGTCGTTCCCCACTGGGACGAGACCAAGTGCATCCAGTGCAACCAGTGCGCCTACGTGTGCCCGCATGCCACCATCCGTCCGTTTGCGATGACCGAGGACGAGGCTGCCGCCGCGCCCGAGGCTACCCGCACGCTCGACGCCATGGGCCCCAAGGCCAAGGGCATGAAGTTCACCATGGCTGTGTCCCCGCTCGACTGCATGGGTTGCACCAACTGCGTCAAGGTTTGCCCCAAGGGCGCCCTCGAGATGGTTCCCACCGAGCAGGAGATGGACCAGCAGCCCGTTTGGGACTACATGGTCGAGAACGTCTCCGAGAAGAAGGAGCTCATCGCGGCCAACGTCAAGGGCAGCCAGTTTAAGCAGCCCTACCTGGAGTTCTCCGGCTCCTGCGCCGGCTGCGCCGAGACCGCCTATGCACGTCTGGTGACCCAGGTCGCCGGCGACCGCATGTTCATTTCCAACGCCACCGGCTGCTCCTCCATTTGGGGCAACCCCGCTGCCACCGCTCCTTACTGCAAGGACAAGGACGGTCACGGCCCGGCGTGGAACAACTCCCTGTTCGAGGACAATGCCGAGCACGGCCTGGGCATGGCCGTTGGCTATGAGGCCGTTCAGCACAAGCTGATCGCCGCTACCCAGGGCATCATCGCTGCCGATGGTCCGTCCGATGAGCTCAAGGCCGCCGGCCAGGCTTGGATCGACTCCGTCAACGACGCCGAGGCCTCCAAGACCGCTGCCGCTGCCTACGTTGCCGAGCTCGAGAAGTGCGGCTGCGACGCTTCCAAGGCGATCCTCGCCGACAAGGCTTACCTCACCAAGAAGTCCTTCTGGATCTTCGGCGGCGACGGCTGGGCCTACGACATCGGCTTCGGTGGCCTGGACCACGTCCTGGCTTCCGGCCACAACGTCAACGTCTTCGTCTTCGACACCGAGGTTTACTCCAACACCGGTGGTCAGGCCTCCAAGGCCTCGAACTTGGGCCAGGTCGCTCAGTTCGCCGCCGCCGGTAAGGTGACCAAGAAGAAGTCTCTGGCTGAGATTGCCATGAGCTACGGCTACGTCTACGTGGCACAGGTTGCCATGGGCGCCAACCCAGCTCAGACCCTCAAGGCCATCCACGAGGCCGAGGCCTACGACGGCCCGTCCCTCATCATCGGCTACAGCCCCTGCGAGATGCACTCCATCAAGAAGGGCGGCATGCAGAACTGCCAGGCCGAGATGAAGAAGGCTGTCGAGTGCGGTTACTGGAACCTCTTCCGCTTCAACCCCGAGGCTGCTGCCGGCAAGAAGTTTTCGCTCGATTCCAAGGAGCCCGCGGGCGGTTATCAGGAGTTCCTGATGAACGAGGCCCGTTACGCTTCGCTGACGCGTTCCTTCCCCGAGCGCGCCGAGGAGCTCTTCAAGGAGAACGAGCAGGCCGCTATGGACCGCTACGCTCACCTGCTGAAGCTCAAGACGGTGTACAACGAGGCCTAGGTCTCCCACCGCAGGATCTGAGGGCTAACCTTCGCGGACGTCCTCGGACATGAAAGAACCCCCGCTGCGCACTACGTGCGGCGGGGGTTCTTTCGTCCTGCGGAGTGTCCGCGAAGGTTAGCCCTCAGATCCTGCTACGACTACGTCCTCGGATTGCGGGGCTGAATGAAGGACGTGGCTGTGGGGGTGCCTTGTCCCGGTCGCTGTTTCGCGGCGTGGCCGCGAAACCACGCGCCACTTTGGGCATGGAGGGCTAGCTGATTGTGGCCTTCTGCTGCCCCAGTGCTGTTTCGCGCTTTGCGCGAAACATCGCAGCACTTTGGGCGTGGGGGCTGGCTTGCGGACTCAGATGACCTAGAGAGATATGGGTGCAAACGAGAAATCGTTGTTGGGGTCGTCCTTTTCCATAAACTCATCGAGACAGAATGTCATATAGATTGGAACGTAAAGGATCTTGCCCTCTTTGCAAAGGTTTTCGTGGCTCAGCACAACGGCCTCGGGAATTTTGTACTCGCCCACACTCATCAAACGGTCGAGGGCTGCATGTGCTCGAACTTTCTTGCCCGATTTGACTTCGATTGGGACAACATGCCCGCGGGCACCTTCGATTACAAAGTCGACTTCACCGACCTCACGCGTTTGGTAGTACCACGTATCTGCTCCGAGGGCAACGAGTTCCTGTGCGACCACGTTCTCATAGAGGCCGCCGAGGTTGGGGGTTTTCATGTCAAGATAGACGGCACGTGCCGTGCTGCCGGGATATCGCGATGCGAGCATGCCTGTATCAGACTCGTATAGTTTGAAGGCGGTCGCCTTCTCTGTCCTCTTAAGAGGACTCCGGGCCTCCGTCACCTGGGCGACCATCAGTCCAACGCCCGCGTTCACCAACCATAGGAAATCCTGCTCGTATTTTTGAAGGCGAGCCCCCTCGCCCAGGGATGAAACAACAAAGCGATGGGATTCCGCCTCAAGTTGAACGGGAATTTGCTCGAAAATGGAGCGAACGTTAAACGCTCGAGTCGATGCATATTTAGAGATGTCGCTTTTGTACTGATCGACTAGCTGAATTTGAAGCTCACGCGTTCTCACGAGCGAATAGCCCGAATCGATATAGTTCTGAACGACCTCCGGCATGCCGCCGCAAACGATATAGGCTCTAAAGTTTTTGAGCATCGCCTCATGAATATAGTTTTCGACGGGTCGCCTTTCGACAAGGCAGCTGCGAATTCCTGCAAGCACATTCTCGCTGACGCTGTTTGCCCAACAAAACTCTTCAAAATCCATCGGCCGCATAACAATGTGTTCGACATACCCTACCGGAAAAGAAGAGATCCCCTTAAACTCGGTCCCAAGCATAGACCCCGAGAAGACATAGCTAAAGCGCCCGTCCTCGACCAATGCCTTCATGAGCGTAATGATCTGCGGGTATTCCTGAATCTCATCGACAAAGATAAGCGTATCTCCCTCAGCAAGCGGTGCATCCGCAAGAAGGGCCACACGGTTGATGAAGTCAATGGAGTTCTTAGCGCCAACAAGTACGTCTCTTGCCTCGGCATCAAGTAGCAGATTGACCTCATAATACGAAGCGTAGTTGCTCTTTCCAAACGCGCGAATCGCATAGCTCTTGCCAATCTGACGCGCACCGGTAACAAGCAGGGCCTTATGGGAGTTATTCTTCCAGCTCAAAAGCCTATCAGTGACTTTGCGGCGTAGCATTAAAACACCTCATTGACAAAAATTGGCAAATAGATTTGCCCATAATCATACAAAAATTGACAAATAGATTTGACCCAAATCATACAAAAATTGGGAAATAGCAAAGCTCACTTAGGCCTCAAAGCCAGCGAGCCAGCACGGTACTTTGCGAAAAGGCTGGCGGCGCCGTTGTTGAGGGTGGCCAGGTTGACAGTGGCGCCGTTAGCGTTCTCGGCTGCTTGGGCGCGCAGGAGCGAAAGGGCGTCGGCAGCGTTCATGCAGAAGCCGACGGTAAAGTTCCATACTGCGAACTCGCAGTCGCTTGCCGCGGGGTGAAGCGCGATCGGCTATCCCTTATGTTGGATGAAAAGCCCCATGTTTTTGCAGGGGTGCATACTCGTCAAATTAATGTATAGAATCGCGTATAGTGCGAGTAAGATATTGCGCTGTCCGTTTTGTGTTTAGCAAAGATATAGTTTGCATAATCTGGTCTAATCCCTGCTCTATTTAAATAAAGTTGCACGTAAATGGCGTAGATGTGCCTGAACTGGGCTTCTTTACGCTGAGCGGGTAAAATCGACCGTTCGCCGCTTAGGTATTTTCAAAATGAATAAAATGAGCGATAAAGAGAATATAAACCTTAATAAACTCGCGTATCGCACGGACGCGGGTTATTAATGGGTTGTAGGCCTTTTACAGAAAGGATTCCAGCAATGTCTAAGCCTCTTGGCAAGCCCGATCGTATTGTCGTCGCCCTCGGCGGCAACGCCCTCGGCAACAACCCCGTCGAGCAGATCGAGGCCGTGAGCAACACCGCCCACGCTCTCCTCGGTCTCATCGAGCAGGGCAACGAGATCATCATCACCCACGGCAACGGCCCGCAGGTCGGCATGATCCAGAACGCCTTCGCCGCCGCCCACGACGCCATCGGCACCCCCGAGATGCCGCTGCCCGAGTGCGGCGCCATGTCCCAGGGCTACATCGGCTACCACCTGCAGCAGGGCATCGGCCGCGAGATGCACAAGCGCTATAAGCGTTGGCACGCCGCCACCGTCGTCACCCAGATCGAGTGCGATCCGGATGATCCCGCGTTCAAGAACCCGACCAAGCCGATCGGCCCCTTCTACACCGAGGAGCAGGCCAAGGAGTTCATGGCCGAGGATCCCTCCAAGGTCTTCGTCGAGGACTCCGGCCGCGGCTGGCGTCGCGTCGTCGCCTCCCCCGATCCCAAGAAGATCGTCGAGGCTGACTCCATCCTCAACCTGCTCGACAACGAGTTCATCGTCATCGCCTGCGGTGGCGGCGGCATCCCCGTCGTCCGCGACTACGAGAACAAGGGTTGCTACAAGGGCGTTCCCGCCGTTATCGACAAGGACCTGGGCGGCGAGCTGCTGGCCGAGGACTGCGACGCCGACGTCCTGTTCCTGCTGACCGCCGTTGAGCATGTCGCCATCAACTTTGGCAAGCCCAACCAGGAGGAGCTCGAGGACCTCACCGCCGACGAGGCCGAGCGCCTGGCCGACGAGGGCCAGTTCGGCAAGGGTTCCATGGAGCCCAAGGTCCGCGCTGCCATCAAGTTCGCCCGTTCCCGCAAGGGCCGCACCTGCATCATCGGCGCCCTGGACAAGGCCGCCGAGACCATGGCTGGCCTCTCCGGTACCCGCATCCACGAGTAGTCTCTACTCTGTTGCCTCTCTCGTGGGCGCCAGGCAAAGCGCCCACAAACTAGCCTCTCTTCATGAGCCCCGCGGTCCGCTCCGACTGCGGGGCTTTTGCTATTCACCTAGTCATTGGGGACATTCTTAAACGACTAGTAGTAGGCCCACATGGCTTCGACTTCGTTGAGGACCTCTACGACGCCCCAGCGACGGGCGCTGCGGCTGGCCGAGTTGGGGTCGTAGACGCCAATCTGGTTGGCATCGTCGATGCCGTAGAGCACGATGTAGTGGTCTACGTTGGTAAACGTACCGGGGCGCACTGCGGCGATAACGGGCGCACCCGAGCGAAGTGCTTGGGTAATCGATTCACGATTGTTATAGAGCTGTGTTCCGTTGAGCCCCAGCTGCCACGCACCGCCCGTCATAAACGACCACTCGGTGGCACCAGTGGGGGCGTAGTTGCCGGCTTCGGCCAGTGCGCATATATCGACCGGCGTCTTATCGGTGTGGCCGGTCTTAAAGATATAGACCATGGTGAGGCAAGTGGGACCGCAAGCGTTTTCGCGAATAGTGCCACCGGCATAGGGCAGCTCCGACCATGCGGGGTCAATTTGGTAGATGTGGGGCATGGTGCCGGCCTGCCATTGCGAGCGTGGGGTCGAGAACGCAAAGGAGTAACCGGGCGCGACGGGAGCTTTAAGCAGCTTGTCCTCGGCAGTGGGCTCAAGACCGGCTGATCCGTGCGAGATACAGGATCCCAAAAACACAAAGACGAGGCAGGCGGCAATGGAGCAAAGCGCAAGGCGTAGGCGGCGGGCCGGAAGTGCGTGGCTTGTGGTGTGCGACGCGGGGCGAGGGGCGGAATTGCCGCGGTTGCGTTGAGGTCGCGAAAAGGAGCGCTTAACGTAGTAGTCGGTCGTACGGCAATCGTAGCGGCGCGGCTGCGATGTGTCGATCTGGCGTTGGCGTGCGCTCGTGCTCACGCGGTCTGACTGCTGCACGGTACGGCTTTGTTGCCGCGAAGAAGCCCCGAGTTGCTCTTGGGGGCGCTGCGGGTTGCCGTTGTCGGAGGTGCTTCTGGGCGTTGGCGTGGTGCGGCCGGCAAGGCGCACGCTTTGTGGCCGTTGGTCGCCGTCATTGTATCCGTATGCCATTCGAATCACCTTGCCTCATGTGTAACTTGTCTATCCTACATAAAAAGATGCACGACACATGGGTATGTGCGCCAAAAGCCTGACAAATGGTATGAACGTTGCCGCGCCGCGCGCCAAGCGTCACGGCAACAGGTATTCAAAAGCAGGCAAGATGAAAGCGTCCAAGACGAATGACGTCTCCCGCCGTTCGTCCCAAAAACGGTGCCGCTCGTTTTGCAGTTCTGCCTTCGGTCGAGCTGCGAGCGGCGCTGCTGCGCCAAGGCCGTATCTTAAAGCCATGGAATAAAAGCGCGCGGCAAAACGGACCGCGCAAGGGGTGACGCCAAGGGGCGTCAAAAAGGAAAGGAGGGGAACAATGGCGGACAAGAATGCAGAAGTTGCAGTCGAGGATAACGGCGGCATGAAGAAAACGCTTTCGCTCTGGAACTTCTTCACCATCGGTTTCGGTGCCATCATCGGTACCGGTTGGGTTCTGCAGGTCGGCGACTGGATGGTCGTGGGCGGCGGTCCCGTTCCCGCTATGATCGCATTCCTCTTGGGTGCAATCTTCCTCGTGCCCGTCGGAGCTGTTTTCGGTGAGCTCACGGCTGCTATCCCCATCTCGGGCGGCATCGTCGAGTATGTCGATCGTAGCTTTGGCCGTACGATGAGCTACATCACCGGCTGGCTCCTGGCCCTGGGCAACGGCATCCTGTGCCCGTGGGAGGCCATCGCCATCTCGACCCTCGTGTCCGAGATGTTCGGCAGCCTGCCCGGCCTTGAGTGGCTGCGCGCCGTCAAGCTCTACACCATCCTGGGCGCCGACGTTTACCTGTTCCCGACGCTGATCGCGCTCGGCTTTGCAACCTACGTCATCTTCCTCAACTTCCGCGGTGCCAGCTCGGCCGCCAAGCTGCAGGCCTTCCTGACCAAGGCCCTGCTCTGCGGCATGCTGCTCGCCATGGGCGTCTCGCTGTTCACCGGCTCGCCGGACAACGCCATGCCCGTGTTCTCCCAGGTCACCGGTGCTGGTGGCGGCAAGCCCGCTACCGAGGGCACCAGCCTGTTCGCCGGTATCGTTTCGGTCCTGGTTCTGACCCCGTTCTTCTACGCCGGCTTCGACACCATTCCTCAGCAGGCTGAGGAAGCAGCCGAGGGCCTCAACTGGAACAAGTTCGGTAAGATCATCTCCTTGGCCCTGCTGGCCGCCGGCGGCTTCTACATGGTCTGCATCTACTCGTTCGGCACCATCCTCGACTGGCATGAGTTTGTTAAGAGCCCGGTTCCCGCGCTTGCCTGCCTCAAGGGCATCAACATGCTCCTGTACCTGGCCATGCTCGTCATCGCCACGCTTGGACCCATGGGCCCGATGAACTCCTTCTACGGCGCCACGAGCCGCATCATGCTCGCCATGGGCCGAAAGGGCCAGCTGCCCGAGAAGTTCGCCGAGGTCGATCCCAAGTCCGGCGCTCCCAAGCTCGCCTGCGTCGTTCTGGGCGTCATCACCGTCGTCGGTCCGTTCCTGGGCAAGAACATGCTCATCCCTCTGACCAACGTGTCGGCTCTCGCCTTCATCTTCTCCTGCGGCATGGTCGCCCTCGCTTGCCTGCGCATGCGCTTCACCGAGCCCGACCTGCCTCGTCCCTACGAGGTGCCCGGCGGCAAGTTTGGCATCAGCCTCGCTATCGTTGCCTGCGGCACCATCATTGGCCTGCTCGTGATCCCGTTCTCTCCCGCCTCCCTCAACATGGTGGAGTGGAGCATCGTGATCGGCTGGCTGGCTGTTGGCCTGGGCCTCATGGCCTTCACCAATTCCCGCAAAAAATAACGCCTAGCCGGGGCGGATCGGGTGCGCGGGGCCCTCTCTCCCGCGCACCGAACCCGGCACCACTTGGGTAGTTTTGTGAGGCCTTAACCCAACGCGGCCTCGCCCACTATATGGATCCATAAGGAGGAACCATGTCCACTAAGTATGCAATCGTTGGCGGCAAGCTCATCGACGGTACCGGTGCCGAGCCGGTCGAGAACTCCCTCGTTCTCGTCGACGACAATGGCAAGATCGAGTACGCCGGTGTCATGCAGGACCTTCCCGAGGGCGTTGAGGTTATCGACGCCGCCGGCAAGACCGTCCTTCCCGGCCTGATCGACACCCACCTGCACTTCTCGGGCAACCTGACCGACGATGACACCGACTGGGTCATGCAGCCGCTCCTCGAGAAGCAGGCCGTCGCCGTCAAGCAGGCCTACGACTGCCTCACCCACGGTCTCACCACCGTCTGCGAGATCGGTCGCTTTGGTATCCAGATCCGCGACTGCATCGACAAGGGCGTCTTCAAGGGCCCGCGCGTTCTGGCAACCGGCCTTGGCTTCTGCCGCGTTGCCGGCCACGGCGACTCCCACCACTGCAGCCAGGAGCTCAACAAGGAATCGCACCCCTGGGGCGATCAGGTCGACGGTCCTTGGGATCTGCGTAAGGCCGTCCGTCGTCGCCTGCGCGAGAACCCCGATGCCATCAAGATCTGGGCTACCGGTGGCGGCATCTGGCGCTGGGACTCCGGCCGCGACCAGCACTACTGCTCCGAGGAGATCCAGGCCGTGGTCGAAGAGGCAAAGATGGTCGGCATCCCCGTGTGGAGCCACTGCTACAACAACCACGCCGCTGCCTACGATTCCGTTCGCTTTGGCTGCGAGCAGTTGATTCACGGCTTCGATATCGATGAGCGCACCATGGACCTCATGGCCGAGCAGGGCACCTTCTTCACCCCGACGATCGCCTTCCTGCCCACTTGGTACGCCACCTATCCGCCCGTCTACGTCCCCGAGCTGCACGACAAGTACGAGGGCACCCTGGTCGAGAAGGAGCTGCACCGCAACTACGACTGCCTGCGCGAGGCCAAGAAGCGCGGCGTCGTCATGACGATCGGCTCCGACTCCTTCTCCTTCGTCACCCCGTACGGCACCTGCTCTATCGAGGAGATGTACGAGTTCGTCGACAAGATCGGCTTCACCCCGGTCGAGACCATCACCTGTGCCACCCTCAACGGTGCCAAGATGTGCCACATCGAGGACGAGACCGGTTCCATCGAGGCCGGCAAGTGCGCCGACCTGCTGGTCGTCAACGGTGACGTCGCCGCCGACATCCACGTGCTCAACACCGACAACATGGACGTCATCATGAAGGACGGCTGGATCGTCGAGGCTGGCACCTTTGGCGAGGCCAACAAATACAGCGCCTAAGATACCGTTTGTCGATGGCTGGATGTAAAACACAGTTTTTGATTGCATAATGCAATGGAGAGGGTCGCTTGCGGCCCTCTTTATTGCTATGGGGTGCGTCAGTAAGAAGGAGATGACGGTGGATCTCAATAGGCTGATTCTGGGCAAGAGCTACAACTCTACCAAGGTCTTTCGTACCGCTCAGCATGTGGTTCAAGCCATCTTGCTCGGTATTGTCGTTCCGCTGCTTATCCTGCTGCTCATCTGGGATCTAACCGATAATCCCAATCCCGTTCCGGCCGTTGTCGTCATTGCCGGCTTGGTCATGCTGTGCTTCTTCTTCTCGTACGTCTTTGTCGTTCCCGACGACCTCACATCGAGCGCTACCGACCGCACGCTCGCCATCGCGTCGAAAATATTCGCCTACACGTCGCGCGGCCTTACGCCCGAAGCTGCCCTGGGCGCCTCTAAGATCATCCTGTCCGAAACCATCGCCTCTGCCATCTGCTTTACCGACGGCAAGCAGGTGTTGGCAAGCTGGGGCGAGGACTCGGCAAAATGCCCCGCGGGCACCCCGGTGGTGCTGCGGACCACGCTCAATGTGATCAACAGCGGTGAGCAAAGCGTTTTCTCGCGCGATGCCTCGACCGAGACAGGTGGCTACTTTCCGCGCCTGCGCGCCGGTATTGTCGCACCGCTTACCGTGCGCGGGCATTGCGTGGGCACGCTCGAGCTGTATTATCCCCGTCTGAGCAGCATCGATATGCGCCAGACGGCGCTCGCCTCGGGCTTTGCCGACCTCATTTCCACGCAGCTTGCGAGCTTTGAGCTCGAGCGCCAGGACGAGCTTACGGCCCGCGTGGAGCTGCGCGCCTTGCAATCGCAGGTCGATCCTCATTTTCTGTTTAACACCATCAGCACCATTGTGTCGCTCGTACGTACCGAGCCGGACAAGGCCAGGTCGCTGCTCATCGACTTTTCCAATTACTACCGTCAGACACTGTCCGATTCCGATACCCTCACAACGCTCGAGCACGAGGTGGAACAGGGCACTCGTTACATCAACCTTATGCAGGCCCGGTATGGCGACGGCCGTCTGCGCGTCTCGGTCGATATCGACTTTGAGGTGCGCGACAGCATGGTGCCGCCGTTTATCTTGCAGCCGCTGCTCGAAAACTGCATCAAGCATGCGCAGCGCGAGACCGAGCCACTTTCTATTCATGTTAGGGCTTTCGAGACCGATGACGGTCTGGAGATCATCGTCGAAGATGACGGCATCGGTATGAGCGAAGAAGTCTGCGCGCACCTGTTTGAGCAGCATCGCCGAGAGGAGCCCGAGAGCATTACCGCCGACGGCTCCATCAAACGAGGCTGCGGCCTGGCGCTCTTCAACGTGCTTCAGCGCATCCATTTCTTTTACGGGGAAGATTCTGGCATGCGCGTGAAGTCCCAGGAGGGCGTGGGAACGCAGGTCATCGTCGAGCTGAACGGCGAGCCGCATGAGCCGGCGCCGATGAAGGTGTAGCGCGCGGTTGGATTGAGAGAAAAAAGAGGGGAAGCGCATATGTCCGAGGGATGGAACATCTTGGTGGTTGATGACGAGCCTCCTATTAGGGCTGAGCTACGCTATCTATTGGAAAAGGATACGCGTGTGGGTCATATTGCCGAGGCGGGCAATGTCACCGAAGCCGTGGAGTCGATTCTGTCGAACAAGCCCGACGTGTTGTTTTTAGACATTACCATGCCCGGTCGCTCGGGAATTGAGCTTGCCGAGACGCTGCAGAACCTAAAGACGCCGCCGGTCGTGGTGTTTGTGACGGCATTTGCCGAGTATGCGGCTGATGCCTATAACCTCGATGCCGTCGATTATGTCGTCAAGCCGGTTGAGGACGCACGCCTGTCAAAGGCACTCGACAAGATCGAGGCGGCCTTGGGCGTCCGTCGTGTTATCCACGCTCCGCGCCAGCCTTTGCGTCTGACGGTGGACCGCGGGGGCAAAAAGGTGTTCATTCCCGCCGCAGACGTTTGCTACTTTGAGGCGCGCGCCGATTTTTGCAACGCCATCTGCGCCGAGGGAACGTACCTGATCAATGAGTCGATCTCTTCGCTCGAACGTCGCTTGGGCTCCGAGGGCTTTATTCGCGTTCATCGCAGCTATCTGGTCAATTTGGAAGACGTGCACAATGTTGAGATTGGTTCCACGGGGTTGATGGAGCTCAGGCTCGACCGCGTGAGCTCGACGGTGCCGGTGTCCCGTCGTCGTGCCGCCGAGGTCAAGTCGCACCTGGGGCTTGCGTAAGAGGCTTGCGTGCCGTCGTTTACCATCGCAGGTTTGGTATGGGCGCGCGGTGGGCATAATGGGTGGCATCGAATGAAATCGAAAGGATCATTATGCCCGCGCTTATCACCCATCATCTGTTTGGCGAGGAAAGCATCGACCGTCTTCCGCAGGGCGTCATCACGTCCGATGAAGAGCGCATTGCCTTTATCTTGGGCAACCAAGGCCCCGACCCGTTTTTCTTTCACATTCTGACACCGCGTGTTTCCGACTGCACGCTGCTGGCGCAGGTCATGCATCGCTCGCGCATGTCTCGCCAGTTCGCGTGCCTGCGCGACGGCGTGTCGCATCTGCTGCCGCGCGACGCCAGCTTGGGTCGCGCCTTTGTGCTGGGTCTGCTGTCTCATTACGTGCTCGACCGCAACGCCCACCCCTTTGTCTATGAGCAGCAGTTTGGCATCGTGGAGTCCGATTCAGAGCTTGAGGATTCGAGCAGTCAGGTCCATGCCGTGATCGAGAGCGACCTGGATGTGCTGATGCTGCAGCTTAAGCGCGATGGCGCTACGGTCGACGATTACCCGCCGGCGGGCGAGATCGTCACCACCGATCGCATCAATCGCGTGGCCGGCGTGCTGATGAGCTATGTTGCCGGACGCGTTTACGGCATTGACATTCCGGCGGGGGAGTACGGTGCTGCCGTTGCCAATATGCAGCGACTTTACCGTGCGATTGAGCCGGCCGGCTCCGTAAAGACGCGCGCGATCTCGCTGGTTGAGGGCTTGGTGCACGACTACTCGCTGCTCGACGGCCTTGCCCATCGCGTGACGACCGAGCCGCCCGAGCGCACTGGCAATCTGGGTCATCTGGCGTGGAAGAATCCCTTTTCCGATGAGGTCTCGAATGAGAGTTTCCCCGAGGTCTTTGACCGCGCGCTGGTCGATTACGAGTGCACGGTCGTGCGTTTTATCGAGACCGGCGACATGGAGGCCGTGACCGGTCACGTCAACTACAGCGGCCGCGTGCTTGGCGCCGACGAGGAGTTCGACCGCGAGGAATAGGGTCCGTGCCTGTCCCTTTGCCGAATCCTTACCGGTGCCTCTGTGCAATTGGGGTACGATGAACTAACTGCATATCGGGCGAATACGAAGGGTCCCTGTCCATGAAATACACCAAGCTCGAGCGTAACTGGGTCATGTACGATGTGGGAAACTCGGCCCTCGTGCTGCTCAATACCTCGGTGGTGCCCATCTACTTTAACGCCATCAATACCGGTGCTTCCTCGGCAGACCTGGTGGTCGCTTGGGGCAACGCGCAGACGATTGCCTCGCTGGTCATTGCCATGCTCATGCCCATTCTGGGCGCGCTTGCCGATTACGCCGGCAACAAGATCAAGTTCTTCTTGGGCTTCTTCCTCACGGGCCTGGTGCTTTGCCTGGCGCAGGCTATCCCAATGTCCGCCATGGCATTTTTGACCGTGTACGTGCTGTGCACCATCGGCCTTAACTCTTCTATGACATTCTACGACGCCATGCTGCCCGACATTACCACCGACGAGCGCATGGACGCCGTGTCCAGCTCGGGTTATGCCTGGGGCTACATCGGTTCCACCGTGCCGTTCATCATCTGCTTGGCGCTTATCATGGGTGGCCCCGCTCTTGGCGTCCCCACCATGCTGGCAACGCGTCTGTCGTTTATCATCACTGGTGCCTGGTGGCTCATCTTTACCCTGCCGCTCATTCGCACCTATAAGCAAAAGTACGGTCGCGAGCGCGGTCCCGAGGATACTATCGGCCACATCGTGGGCGGTGTGTTCTCCGAGGTCGGACACACCATGCGCGAGATCGCCCACAACAAGACCGTGCTGATCTACATGATCGCGTTTTTCTTCTACATCGACGGTGTGCACACGGTTATTTCCATGGCAACCAGCTACGGATCGGCTTTGGGCATCGACTCGACCCAACTGGTGCTGGCTCTGCTCGTTACGCAGTTTGTGGCCTTCCCGTCCGCCATCATCTACGGCAAGCTCGCCGGCCGCGTGGGCACGCTCAACATGATCTTGGTGGCAGTCGCCGCCTATATGGGCATCGTGCTCTTTGCCGCGTTTTTCTTAAAGACCGCCTTTGAGTTTTGGGTGCTTGCCATTTTGGTCGGCCTGTTCCAGGGCGGCGTGCAGGCGCTCAGCCGCAGCTACTTTGGCCGCATTATCCCCAAGGAAAAGTCCAACGAGTACTATGGCTTCTTTGACATCTTTGGTCGTTACGCAAGTGTTATGGGCACGTTCTTGGTGTCGGTCGTCACCTCGCTGACCGGCAACCCCTCGCTGGGCGTCCTGTCTATCGGCGTGCTGCTGGTGGTGGGCTTTGCGCTGCTGGTCCGTCTGTCCCGCATGTCTCAGACGGCAGAGCAGGCCGCATAGGAACCTGCCGGTAATTGCGTCCGCCGCGATACTCTTTTGGGGTTATCCGCAATAAACATTCTGACTTTCGAACAATGATTAGCCCAAGTGGGTATGATGGAGTCAGCTAGGTCGCGGGGCGTCGCCTGTGTTTGGCGGCGTCCCGTTTTTGTGTTGCAGGGAGGGTAAGGCATGAACGCCACGGTCGTGATTCCAACGTATTGGGCGGGCGATGACGCTCGCGCAAACGCCCCTGGCACCTATGACCATTCGACACGACTCAACGCCGACAATCCCGAACTCGACCGCTGCCTGGCCTCGCTTGAGCAGGTACGTGACATCCCGCGCATCATCCTTTTGGTGGTCTGTCCCGTTTCTGCCACAGCCGATGTGTCGCTGCGCGTGCACGAGATTGTCGACGCGCATCCCACGCTCAAGGTCACCGTTGTTACCAACACCCAGGCCTCGCGCATCGCAGACCGGGTTGCTCAGATCGCGCCCAAGGGTTCGGGCGAGTGCGTGAGCCTGCGAGGTTACGGTGCCATCCGCAACATGGGGCTGGCCTGCGCTGCGGTGCTGGGGCATGACGCGGTTATCTTTTTGGATGACGATGAGGCTGTCATCGACGCCGACTTTATGAAGCGCGCGACCTATGCGTTGGGGCAGCAGACGCGTCAGGGCTTGCCGATCTTGGTCAAGAGCGGCTATTTCTACGATCGCGACGGCTCGCCGTTGGCTCCCACGGACAAGGCGGGCATCTGCCATCGTTGGTGGACCAAGCGCATCGAGTTCAACCGTTGGATGAAAAAGGCGCTCTCGGGCACCCGCATCTCGCGCTCCAACTACGTGTGCGGCGGCCTGATGGCCCTGCACGCCCGCGCCTTTACGCGTGTGGCCTTTGACCCGTTTATCACCCGCGGCGAGGACTTGGATTACCTCTTTAACATGCGCATGTTTGGCTACGACGTGTGGTTCGATAACGAGTGGACCGTGCGCCATCTGCCTCCGGAGTCCGAAAAGCGCTCACCGCGCTTTATGCAGGATGTCTACCGTTGGTACTACGAACGGGCCAAGTTGACATTCGCCGCGCATCAAAAGGAGCTCATTCCCGTTACGGCAGCATCGCTCATGCCCTACCCGGGCCCGTGGATTTCGCGCGAGCTCGACGACCGCGTGCGCAAGACCGCTATGGTCCGCAGCGTGTTTACCCGCGAGCATGAGGGCTACCTGCGCATCTGGCGCCATGGTATCGACGAGGCAAAAGCCTATGCGCGCCAAAACGCTGCAAGCTACCTGCGTTTCCAGAGCTTTTGGCCCAAGATCATGGACGGGCTTTGGCGTGACGCACAACTGATCAGTATCCTGGAGGGGACCGAATGATCGACCGCCGCGCCCAGCGCGATAGTTCATTATCAATCTTTCGCATCATTGCCGTTGCCTGCGCCATTTGCGTGCTGGTGTACTTTATTTTTGCCCTGGTGACCGGTATCGAGCCGATCGCCACGGTGATTGCCTGCGCGTTGCTGTGCATCTTTCTGTGCATCTTTATCTTTTTGACGCTCAATCCCGATTCGGTGCGCTCCCAGTACACCGAGGAGACGCTCTCGGTGGCCTCGGCCATGCTCGAGGACATTAAGGGCGGTCTGACGCAGGAGTCGGCGCGTTTGGTGTGCCAGCGCATTTTGCCCGAGACGCGCGCCATGACGGTGGCCATCACCGACGAGGACAACGTGCTTGCCTGCGCGGGCGAGTTTGAGGAAAAGCTACTGCCAGATTCTCCCATCCACACGCTTGCCACACGCTACGTTATCGAACATGGCATCGTGCAATCGTTCAACCGTATGGTGGATGTCGTGGGCTCGGACGGCTCGCACAACCAAGTCCCCGCCGGCATTATCGCCCCCATCAAGGTGGGCGATCGTACCGTCGGCACGCTCAAGTTCTACTACAAGACCCCGCGCGCCGTCGACCGTACCCAGTACGCGCTTGCCTCGGGCTTTGCCGAGATCTTGTCCACGCAGCTCGCCATCCACGAGCTCGAGGTGCAAAAGGAACTCACAGCGCGCGCCGAGGTGCGTGCGCTGCAGGCGCAGATTAACCCGCACTTCCTGTTCAACACGCTGAACACCATTGCATCGTTTACGCGCACCGACCCGCTGCGGGCCCGCGAACTGCTTCGTGAGTTCTCATCGTTCTATCGCGCCACGCTCGACAACTCGGGATCGCTTATTCCGGTCTCGCGCGAGGTCGCACAGACCAAGCGCTACCTTACCTTTGAGAAGGCCCGCTTTGGCGAGGACCGCGTGCTTGCGACGTTCGATGTGTCCGAGGACGTGGAAGATACGCTGGTGCCGGCGTTCGTGATCCAGCCGATTGTCGAGAACGCCGTGCGTCATGGTATGGGCGATGACGACGCCCTGAGGATCGACGTGACCGTTCACCAAGACGGCGAGGATGCAATCTTGATTGCTGTGGCCGATAATGGCGTGGGTATGGATGAGGGTACCGCCGCCAGACTGTTTGACGAGCGCTCTGCCCGTCCCGACGCCAGCTCTCCCCAGGGTGGCGGCGCCGGTGTGGCCATGCACAATATTTCGGAGCGCATCCATCGCTTTTTTGGGCCGCACTCCTCTACGCGTGTCGAATCGGCGCCGGGCAAGGGCACCAAAGTGCTCCTTCATCTTGATTTGTCAGAGAGCATCTTTGACATTCAAGAGTAAAATAAAAAGCTACGGGCTCAACGTCATGCGACGGACGCCCGGCGTAGTTAGTTGACGAAAGGTTTTATCCCTATGCTGCGTGCGATGATTGTGGATGATGAGGCGCCGGCTCGCTCGGAGCTTCGCTTCCTGCTCGAGCAAACGGGCAAGATCGGCACGATCACGGAGGCGTCGAGCGTCCGCTCCGCCATCGAGATGCTTATGGAAAGTCGCGTGGATGTCGTGTTTCTCGATATCTCGATGCCCGGTGCCTCGGGCCTGCAACTTGCCGAGGCGCTGCATAAGCTCAAAAATCCGCCGGCGATCGTGTTTGTGACTGCGTATAGCGACCATGCGGTCGAGGCATTCGACGTGGATGCTGTCGATTATCTGATGAAGCCGGTCGAGGAAGCTCGCTTGGATCGCGCGATCGAGAAGGTCATGCAACGCGCCAAGCCGGTTACGGACAGCAAGGTGACCATCGAGCGTATCCCGGTGGAAAAGGGCGGCCGCAAGGTGCTCATTCCCGTGGATGACATCCGCTTTATCATGGCCAAGGATGATTACTCCTGCATCTATACCGTCGATGATCGCTTTTTGTCGACGACCTCGCTGGCGCAGTTTGAGGCCAAGCTCTGCGACTTTGGCTTCTTCCGTGTTCACCGCCGCTATATCGTCAACCTAGCGTGCGTCACGGACGTTGAGACGGTGCCCTCGGGCGCCATCCAGCTGGGCATTACGGGCGTCGACGAACGCGTGCCGGTTTCTCGCCGCCGCGTCGTGCCGCTCAAGAAGGCTCTGAGTCTCTAGCACACTGGCCCCGCAGCCCTGTAGACCCATCGTCTGCGGGGCCGTGGGGCCTTTTTTGTATGTATCTGCCGAATCGTTTTTTGCGGAAGGGATCCCATGAACAGCGCAAGCGCCAAGCGTATCGACATCATCTCGGACACCCACGGCTATTTATCGCCTGCGCTCTTGGATGAGCTTGAGGGCGCAGACCTGATCATCCACGCCGGCGACCTTACGTCAGAGATGGACTACGAGCACCTATGCACCATCGCCCCCGTGCGGGCCGTATTGGGCAACAACGATTACTACCGCGACTACGGCCCCGATGTAGACCGTCTTGCGCTCTTTACCTACGAAGGCCTCAAATTCGCCGTAGCCCACTACCGCGAAGACCTTCCGGTGGGATCCGTAGACGTAGCCATCAACGGTCACACCCACGTAACCAAAGAAGCCCAAGTGGGCCGCTGCTTAGTCCTCAACCCGGGTAGCGCCAGCTACCCCAGAGGCACCCGAGGCCCCACCATGGCCAGAATGCTAGTAAAAGACGGCCATGTCATAAGCACCAAGTTTATTGACCTAGACTAACCGCAACAAAAACGGGGGATGCAGATGCGTCCCCCGTTTTCTTTGAGCCAAAGGTCAAAGTTCAACAAAATCCATCAGACCAATCCCGCCGAGGAGCACGCGGGCTAGCCGCGCAGCGGCGCACGCCCGCAAAACTGGTTGAATAATGTTACGGCAGGGAGGGTCTCCGGGGCTGAGGGCGGGGGTTAAGTTTGTCGCGAGTTCCGCACGCAAAGGAAAGCACTTAATGTGCTTTCCGTCTTGCGCAGGACTGTAGAGCAGCAAACTTAACCCCCGCCCTCAGCCCCGGAGACCCTCCCGGACAGCCAAAAAGTTTTTTCAAAAAAGTTGTTGCGCGGCGGACAGACTTCTGTGTATACTAATCCCCGCAGCGCACGCGAGCGGAAACAAACGCGAACGCCTGCCTGGGGAGTTAGCTCAGTTTGGTTAGAGCGCCGGCCTGTCACGTCGGAGGTCGCGGGTTCGAGCCCCGTACTTCCCGCCAACGCAATTAAAGCCACGTCTTCGGACGTGGCTTTTTGCGTTTGATACACTTTGTTTCGATAGAACGATCGCCCTGATGCATCTTTGCCCAGAATCCCCGCGCCTTCGGGAACGCAAGTAAAATCCAATAAGTATATCTGTCTAAACAGCAGCTTTGTTGCGCAACACCTGTTCAACGAGACAGGGGGTTAGGTTATACTAAATTGCACTGTGCGCCGCATCTGATGCATTTCGCTCCAAGCGCGGCACTCAGTGGATATCCGATTTACCATTTGGATGTCCTGGCGGTCATTTAGCGTCTCGACACAAGCTCGGCCCCGGAGCTCGTTCGAGCTGTTCGTATTCCTTGAAAGGGGAAAAATGGACATATCGAGGAAGACTGATTACGCCCTTCGTATGCTGGCGATGCTTGCCGAGGATCCGGAGTGTTTGCTTTCTGTTCGCACCGCTGCCGAAGAGGTCAATGTCCCGTATTCTTTTGCCCGTTCGATTCAACACGGTTTGGTCCAGGCCGGTATTGTGGAGAGCTTGCGTGGCGTCCACGGTGGCATGCGTCTCAAGGTCAGTCCGGACGACGTCACTATCCGCCAGGTCGTCGAGGCCGTTCAGGGTCCTATGGTTATGAACGATTGCACCGCGCCTGATGGTGACTGTGCGCGCATGGGCGCGTGCTGCTATCATCCCCTGTGGGCCGGAGCTCAGGCGTTGATGCGCGACTACCTCGATTCCGTTTCGCTCGGCGACATCGTCGCTCACCGCCAGTTCCCGGCCGTCGATCCCAAGTTCGCCGACCGCGAAGCGTTTCCCGAGTACGCCACCTGCGCGTGCGCTTACCGGGAGGAATAGCGCCGCATAAGGAGCATAGCCATGATTCAGGACCCCTTTCGTTCGATGATTCGTTCGGAAGGGGTCCTGCGTTATCGCGACCTTCCGTGGCGCCGCACACGCGATCCGTACATCATTTGGCTTTCTGAGGTCATGCTGCAGCAAACGCAGGTGCCGCGCGTGGAGGCGCGCATGCCGGTGTGGCTCGATCGTTTTCCGACTGTGCAGGCGCTTGCCCAGGCCGCGCCTTCCGATGTTTTGGACGCTTGGCAGGGGATGGGCTACAACCGACGCGCTCTGGCGCTCCACAAGGCCGCCCAGCGCGTTGTAGAGGACTGGGACGGGGAGTTTCCGCACGAGACGCGTGACTTGGTCGCTCTGCCTGGTATTGGCCCGGCAACGGCGCAAGGTATCCGGTCGTTTGCGTTTGACCTTCCAGGCGTGTATCTGGAGACCAACGTGCGCACGGTCTTTCTGCATCACTTCTTTCCCGATGTACCGGCTGTTCCCGACCGCGAGCTGGTGCCGCTGATTCAGGCGGCCTGTCCGGCGGTCCCCGGTGCGGCGACCGACGAGATCGCTCCCTTTGCCGTGCCGCTCGATGATGCCGATACGCCGCGCGCGTGGTATTACGCGTTGCTGGATTACGGCGCATATCTAAAAAAGACGTTGCCCAATCCGTCCAGGCGCTCGGCGGGCTATAGCCGTCAATCAAAGTTTGAGGGCTCACGTCGCCAAAAGCGCGCGCATATCGTGCGCATGTTGCTGGCAGCGCGCGATGGCCAGCCGGCGGGGATTACGCTTGCTGATGCCGTGGTGGGCGTTAACGAGATGGAAGCGGCGGCTGGGCGTGGACCGGTCGAGCGCGAGCTTGTCGCGGGCATTCTGGCCGACCTGGAGCGTGAGGGCTTTTGCCGAGCCGAGGGCGATCGCTGGCTGAGCATCTAGCCCGTGCAAATCTGAAGAACAGGATTGTAAGGTTTAGATTTCCGGCATGAGGGCATCCTAAAGACGAGGCCGCTCGAAGCCTACGGGCGGCATGCGTTGAAGGGAAGTACACCTATGGATTTTGAGAATTCCCAAACCAAGAAGAACCTCGAGACCGCTTTTGCCGGTGAGTCCCAGGCACACACCAAGTATCGCTACTATGCCTCCAAGGCAAAGAAGGACGGCTACGTTCAGATCTCGAACATCTTTGCCGAGACGGCTGGCAACGAGTCCGAGCACGCCAAACTGTGGTTTAAGTATCTGCACGATGGCGCCGTCCCCGATACCCTGGACAATCTGCGCGATGCCGCCGCGGGTGAGAACTACGAGTGGACCACGATGTACGACGAGTTTGCCAAGACCGCCGAGGAAGAGGGCTTTGCCGAGATTGCCGCAAAGTTCCGTGGTGTCGCCGCCGTCGAGAAGGCCCACGAGGAGCGCTACAACAAACTCGTCGAGCGCATCGAGTCGGGCGAGGTGTTTGAGCGCGAGGGCGTAAAGGTGTGGAAGTGCCTGAACTGCGGGCACCTGCACGTTGGTGCCGAGGCGCCCGAGGTGTGCCCGGTGTGCAACCACCCGAAGGCGTACTTTGAGGAGCAGGTGGTGAACTACTAGCGCGTGGCGCTGGCTGTTGCGGAGCGCAGGGCGGGGGAAACACCTTTCCCTCTCGCTCACGGCTCCGCAGGGTCGCGCGAGGCAAAGGTGTTTCCCCCGCCCTGCGCTCCGGCTTCGGGTCGTCGCGTGCTCGTTACTGAAAAGCTGATATTAAAGATTGTGTGCCGCCCCTTTTTGGGGCGGCACGTTTTGTGTGGGGTCTCGGTCTCCACAATTTTCGTCAAGCTTTTGGTTAGATTTTGGTTAGTTGGCGGGTTGGCGGAAGGGCAAAAGACCATTCGATAAAAAAGCTCAGAGAAAGTGCTGGTAGGGGAGTTGTTGAGGTTTTCGACAGCTTTTGTCAACAAGAAACTTTGCGGCTATTGCTACGGATTGCGTTGTCGCGGTCATGGCGGTGCGGGATGCTGGGCGTAAGCGTCGAATGCTCCGATTTTGGAGGCCAGCATGGATTTGTTTCTTGAGACTCCGCAGCAACAAGCTGAGCGCATGCTGCGTCAGCAGCAACGACTCATGGAGATGCAAATGCAAGGGGCGGCAGTCCAGCCCTTTGCGCAAAATGTCGTGCCCGCTGCTGTACCTGCAGCTGTGCCCGGGTGTGAATCGGCACCAGAGGCCTATTCCGTACAGCAAGATTCATATGCGCAGGAGCTCGCGTTCGACAAGCGTCGTGCGCGTCGTCGCCGCGTGGGCCAGCGCCTGCGCACCTTGGCGATGATCGTGCTCATCCCGCTGGGGCTTGCGGCCATCTTTCTGGCGTCGTATGCCCTCACGTGCATCCTCAACGGCGCATCGCCCAACGAGGTGCTCCAGCATCTAGCGGCCCTAGGCCAGCGCTTAGGTGACGTCATAACAACCATCCGCGCCGGCTGGGAGAGTTAGCGTTTGTCACATTAGGACTTCTAGGGTGTAGGGATTCTCGCCACGAGTAGGATTCTTGCATCCTGTGGGTCCTGTCGTGCGACTGAATAGTATTATTGAAGATGAATAATAATAAGGGATACAGGTAATACAAAAAGGAGGTGCTCGGTTGAATCTGACCTTTGAGGGATTCTTAAAAGGCTATTGCCGAGAGCTATCCGGACAGCAGTCGCTGAGTTTTAGAAAATTGGTTGAGCAGGCGACGACGGATGCGCCGCGCGTGGCGGAGGCTCTGTTTTTGCTCGCTTTGGCGCAAGGAAAAGCCGAATACGTTCTGGGTTTATCCGAGGGCTCGTGGATGGAACGGGATTATCGAGACGTTTTATCCTTGTACGGTCAAGCGGGTAGCATGGCGTCTCTATGCGCCAAAAGTGAGCTCCCTAATCGTTATGCCAACGTTTGGCGTGCGTATAGAGCGGTGAAGGAAAAGCCGGCGGCCGATAGAAGGGTGAACACCCTGATGAGAAAGAAAACGCTGGAAGCATTGGAGGAATCGGGTGTAACGCGCTATGGCCTCTGCCGTGCTCTGCGCCTGAATAAAGGAAACGTATACGCATACTTGGCCGGCGATGACTCAAAGGTGAGCAGGAAAACGGCGCGCCGCATTATGGAATATGCGGAGGAGAGGGGCGCCCAAGAAGGGGCCGGGCGCCCGGTGTGTGTGGCGGGGTAAGATTGATCGCGGTTTTGATTGATGATCGATTGGGTTTGTTGGGCGGAGTTTATGTCTGCAATTGATATTGCACTTATTGTGATTGCTTTGGTGGCGGTGGGGGTCGCTGCGGCCTGTGCCCTGCAGCTCAAGGGCCTTCGTGCCGAGTTGCGGGAGCGTGGCGACAGTAGCGCGGAAACGCTGGCAGCACTCGAGCAGGCCAACAACGCGCTCGATGCCCTGAACGTCGCGCTGGCCGAAACACGCCGCACGGCCAATGCCATCGCGCAGCAGCAGACGACCGATGCGGCCGTGGAGCAGCAACGTTACCTGGCCATCGCACGCGAGTTCTCGCAAGCTGGTGACCGGATGGATGACCTGCGCCGTGAGACGGCCCAACAGCTCGGCGCCAATCGCGAGGGCATCGAGCATCGCCTGGACAAGGTGCGCGAGACGGTCGATGCTCAGCTGGGCGCCATCCGCAAAGACAACAACGTGCAGCTCGACCAAATGCGCGCGACGGTGGACGAGAAGCTCTCTCGCACACTCAACGACCGACTGTCGGCATCGTTTAAGCAGGTGAGCGACCAGCTCGAGGCCGTGTACAAGGGCCTGGGCGACATGCAGTCTATCGCCGCCGGCGTGGGCGACCTTAAGCGCGTGCTGGGCAATGTCAAGGCGCGTGGCATTTTGGGCGAGGTGCAGCTGGGCGCGATCCTGGCGGACATCCTTACGCCCGACCAATATCTGGAAAACGTGGCCACCAAGCCTGGCGCCTCAGAGCGTGTTGAGTTTGCCGTCAAGCTGCCGGTAGACGAGGGCGATCCCGTGCTGCTGCCGATCGACTCCAAATTCCCGGGCGACGCGTACGAGCATCTGCTCGACGCCCAGGAGTCGGGCGATGCGGAGACCGTGGCGGCTGCGCGCAAGACGCTCGACACCATGGTCAAGCGCGAGGCTAAAGACATCTGCGAAAAGTACCTGAGTGTGCCGGCAACGACCAACTTTGGCATTATGTTCGTGCCGTTTGAGGGCCTGTATGCCGAGGTCGTCAGCCGTCCCGGGCTTATCGAGACCCTGGGCCGCGACTATCACGTCAACGTTGCCGGCCCCAGCACCATGGCCGCCATCCTCAACAGCCTGCAGATGAGCTACCAGACGTTTAAGTTGCAAAAACGCACCGATGACGTGCTGCGCGTACTTTCCGCCGTCAAGGCCGAGCTGCCACGTTACCAGGCAGCACTGCGTCGCGCCCAACAGCAGATCGAGACCGCGGGCAAAACGGTCGAGGGCATCATCACCACGCGCACCAATGTTATGGAGCGCAAGCTTAAGGATATCGACGCGCTGGAAGACGTGCGGGAGGCCGACGAGATTTTGGGCTTGGAGTCCGCAGGGTTACTTGCGGGCCAGGAAGACGAGGACTAGCCGCAACGGACGGCGGCGCGCCGGCGTAAACGCGGGGCGCGGGCGCTTTTCGCATTGCACTTGCCTAAAGCGCACTTTAATGTGCAACAATGGCCTTTCGCCCTATCAGACGCGAAAGGAAGCCCATGTCTCAGAGAAGCACCAGCCCGCTCAAACGCTCAACCGTGCGCCGCACGCTGCAGCGTTTTTGGGATGTCACGCGCACGCAGCCGCTGATCGTCTTTCTCTCGGTGCTCTCGTCGGCGGGCTACATCTTTTTGCTCACGTTTGCCAACACCTACGTGATGGCCCTCATCGTCGACCGCGTCCAGGCCGGCCCCGTGGCGGGCGATCAAGTATTCGAGGTCTTCGGCCCCTATATCCTGGCGCTTGTACTCGTTAACCTGGTGGGTCAGATCCTCTCCAAGCTACAGGACTACACCGTCTACAAGCTCGAGATTGCGGGCAACTATCACCTGGCGCGCCTGTGCTTTGACACGCTCTCCAATCAATCCATGACATTCCACACCAGCCGCTTTGGCGGATCGCTCGTGAGCCAGACGAGCCGTTTTATGAGCGGCTACACGGGTCTGGTGGACGTGACGGTGTATTCGCTCATCCCCACTATCACCTCGGTCATCTGCACCGTGGCGGCGCTCGCTCCGGTGGTGCCCACATTTACCGTGATCCTGGTGTGCATCATGGTCGTCTACATTGCGTTTGTCTGGCTTATGTACAAGCGCATCATGCCGCTTTCGGCCGCGACGTCCGCCGCGCAGAACAAGCTCTCGGGCGTGCTCTCCGACGCGGTCACGAACATCCTGGCCGTCAAGACCTGCGGGCGCGAGGACTTTGAGCACGATCTGTTCGATGCCGCCGACCGCGCCGCGCGCGATGCCGAGACGGTCTCGATGCACGCCATGATGCAGCGCAACTTTACGACCTCGGGCCTTATCGTCATCACCATGGCCGTGGTGAGTGTGTTCGTGGCGGGTGGCAATGCGTGGTTTGGCATCTCGGCCGGCTCGCTCGTCATGATCTTTACCTACACCTATAACCTCACCATGCGCCTGAACTACGTGAGTTCCATGATGCAGCGTATCAACCGCGCTTTGGGCGATGCGGCCGAGATGACGCGCGTGCTGGACGAGCCGCGTTTGGTGGCAGACGACCCGGACGCCTCTGAGCTCAAAGTGACCGAGGGCGCGATTGATTTTGAGCACCTGAGCTTTGCGTACCGTGACGCTGCGGCGGGCGAGAACGTGTTCGATGACCTGACACTTCATGTGGCGGCGGGCCAGCGCGTGGGCCTGGTGGGCAAATCGGGCTCGGGTAAGACGACGCTCACCAAGCTGCTGCTGCGTCTGGACGATGTTCAGGGCGGCCGCGTGCTCGTGGACGGTCAGGATGTCTCGCACTGCACGCAGCAGAGCCTGCGCCGCCAGGTTGCCTACGTGCCGCAGGAGGCGCTGCTGTTCCACCGCTCCATTCGCGAAAACATTGCCTACGGTTGTCCCGGCGCCACTGATGAGCAAATTCGCGAGGCCGCGCGCCTGGCCAATGCCCTGGAGTTTATCGACCGCTTGCCCCGTGGCTTTGACACTATGGTGGGCGAGCGCGGCGTCAAGCTCTCGGGCGGCCAGCGTCAGCGCGTGGCTATCGCCCGCGCCATTCTAACCGACGCGCCGATTCTGGTGCTCGATGAGGCGACCTCTGCCCTCGACAGCGAGTCCGAGGCGCTGGTGCAGGAGGCGCTCGAGAACCTGATGCGCGGCCGCACCTCCATTGTGGTGGCACATCGCCTGTCCACCGTGGCGGCGCTCGACCGCATTGTGGTGTTGGCCGATGGTGAGATTGTCGAGGACGGCACGCATGCGCGGCTCGTCGAGGCGGGTGGCGAGTACGCGAGTCTGTGGAGCCGTCAGACCGGCGCATTCTTGGAGACGTAAGCGTCTCGGACGTGGGACAATTGTGCCCATAAGTTTATTGTGCCGTTGAGCCGAGGAGTCGTTATGCCACGCGAGACCAATGCCGCCAAGCGCGAGCGCGCCATCGAGGTGTGTGAGCGCCTCAACCGTCGCTATGGCCCGGTCGAGTGCTTTTTGGACCACGAGAATCCCTTCCGCCTGCTGATCGCGGTGCTGCTTTCGGCGCAAACGACCGATGCGCAGGTCAACAAAGTGACGCCGCGGCTGTTTGCCCAGTGGCCCACGCCCGAGGCCATGGCCGGGGCGAGCGTAGCTGACGTGGCAGACACCATCAAGTCGCTCGGCTTCTACAAGAGCAAAGCCAAGCATGCCGTCGAGGCCGCGCAGATGATCGTCGCCGACTATGACGGCGAGGTGCCGGCCGACATGAAGGAGCTCGTGAAGCTGCCGGGCGTGGGACGCAAGACGGCGAACATCGTGCTCAACGTGGGGTATGGCATCGTGGAGGGTATTGCGGTGGACACGCACGTCAACCGCATTGCGCACCGCCTGATGCTGAGTCCCAAGACGCATGCCAAGGAACCGCTCAAGACCGAGCAGGATCTGCTCAAGATTTTGCCGCACGAGTATTGGGAGTCGGTCAACCATCAGTGGATCACCTTTGGTCGCGAGATCTGCGACGCCCGCAAACCCAAGTGTGACGAGTGTCCGCTGGCAGATTTGTGCCCCAGCGTGCGCGTGGCGGGGTAGGGCGGAACGCATCTTCGTCTGGCGTTTTTTGCGGGGCTGGGTTTGCCCTTGAGCCGGAGTCCTCTCCATGCGCTACCATGACAGACAATGTATTTGACGTACGACCCGCCGAGCTTGCCCCGGCGGGCTTTTGGCGTTGCGATGCCGGAGGAACAGCATGCTCATTCACCGTATAGCCGCGCAGCTCTACACTGCCGAGGCGCTGCAGACCGTCGAGGCCGGACTCGATGCCGGCGAGGACGTGACGCTGGCCGTGTCGCAGTCGGGCCGCACGCTCATGGCGGCAGCTCAGTTTGCGCGCCGTCCGCGTCCCACGGTCTACATCGTGAGCGGCGAGGACGCGGCCGATCGCGCCGCGCGCAGCCTGGCCGCCTATGTGGGTCTGGCGCATGTGTGCCGCTTTCCCGAGCGCAAAGACTATCCATGGCGTGAGCAGGCGCCCGACGACGCCGTGGTGGCCCAACGCTGCGAGGCTTTAGGGCGCATCGTGCGCGGCGATAACTGCATCATGGTCGCCTCGGCCCGCGCACTGCTGCGCTGCGTGCCGCCGGTCGAGAGTCGCTACTGGGAGTCCACTACTTTTGCGGTGGGCGAGGAGATTCCCTTTGACGAGGTGCCGCAGTGTCTGGTGGGCATGGGCTACACCAATGCCGGCGCCGCCGATGCACCCGGCCTGTTCCGCGTGCACGGTGACACCGTCGAGGTGTTTCCCGCACAGGAAAAGGCGCCCGTGCGCATCGAGTTTTTTGGCGACGAGATCGACCGTATCCGCCGCATGGTGAGTTCCACGGGCCAGACCATCGGCAACGAGGACAGCATCGAGATCTTCCCCTGTCGCGAGCTCGCACTCACCGACGACGCCGTCCACAACATGCATGTGGCGCTCTATCGTGCCAGCCAGGACGACAGCAAACTGGCGGCGCTGCTCGAGATGGTGGATGCGCGCATCGTCACGCCCGAGCTCGATCGCTTTTTGCCGGTGATGTACGGCCAGACCGTGAGCCCGCTGGCGCACGTGAGCGGCAAGGCGCTCGTGGTGCTGTCCGAGCCGCGCTCGCTGTTCGACGATTGCCTGCGTGCCTACGAGGATATCGAGGCGCGTGCCGGCGAGGCGGGGATTGACCGACTGGATGGCCTGTATGTACGTGCCCAGCAGCTCGATTTTGGTGCTCAGCAGCGCCTGAACTACGTGAGCCTGATTCGTGCCGGCGGTGCGGTGACGGCAGAGCTCAAGATTGAGCAGCCGGCCATTGCGGGCTCGGACAATCGCTTTATGACGCGCATTCGGGAAGTCGTGGGCAAGCGCTATGCCTGCGTATTTGCCATCCCTGACCGCGGTGCGCGCGAGTCGATGGAGCTCACCTTTGGCGACGAGGGCATTACCTTTGAGGAGTCGTTGACGGCCGCGCCCGAAAACGCCGGCGTTATTGGCGAGCGCGTACGCGTGGCAACGGCGGATTCTGCCGACCGTGCCGCACGCCAGGAGGCCCATGCTTCCATTCACGAGCGTAAGGCCGACGCGCTCAACGCCCGCTCGCTCGAGGCGGGCGCGGCCCAGGCTGCCGCCGGTGCCGCCGTGCCCACCATCTCGCGCGGACGCGTGACCTTTGTGGATGCCGCCCTGCCGCAGGGCGTGGTGGTGCCCGATGCCAACCTGGCCGTGTTCTCAATCGCCGACCTCAACGCCCGCATGGACGCCAACCGCGCGCGCAGCCGCCGCAAGGTGGACATTACGCAGATCACGTTCCCGTTTAAGCCGGGCGACTACGTGGTGCACGCCACTCACGGCATCGCGCTCTTTAGCGAGATCGCGCGCCAGGAAGTGGGCGGCAAGGAGCGTGACTACTTTTTGCTGGAATATGCCGACGGCGACAAGCTCTACGTGCCGCTGGAGCAGGTTGACCGCATTACGCGCTACGTTGGTCCCGACGGTGACAAGCCGCGCCTGACCAGGCTCAACACCGCCGACTGGACGCGTGCCACCAACAAGGCGCGCAAGAACGCCAAAAAGCTGGCGTTTGACCTGGTCGATCTGTATACGCGCCGCTCCTCGATTGCCGGTATCGCCTGCCCGCCCGATACGCCCGAGCAGATCGAGATGGAGGAGAGCTTTCCCTACGACGAGACGCGCGACCAGCTAGAGGCCATCGCCGATATTAAGGCCGACATGGAGGCGCCCAAGCCCATGGACCGCCTGCTGTGCGGCGACGTGGGCTTTGGCAAGACCGAGGTCGCCCTGCGCGCGGCGTTTAAGTGTGTGGACTCCGGCCGCCAGGTCATGGTGCTCTGCCCCACGACCATTCTTGCCCAGCAGCACTACGAGACGTTCTTTGAACGCTTTGCCCCGTTTGGCCTTGAGGTCGAGGTGCTCAGCCGCTTTCGCACCCCGGCGCAGCAAAAGCGCGCGCTCAAGGCGTTTGCCGAGGGCACGATCGATGTGCTGATCGGCACACACCGTCTGCTTTCGGCCGACGTGAACCCCAAGAACCTGGGCCTGGTGATCATCGACGAGGAACAGCGCTTTGGTGTGCAGCACAAGGAGCAGCTCAAGAACCTGCGCGAGCAGATCGACGTGCTCACGCTTTCGGCCACGCCCATCCCGCGTACCATGCAGATGGCAACGAGCGGCGTGCGCGACATGAGCCTGATCACCACGCCGCCGACCGGGCGCCGTCCCGTGATTGTGCACGTGGGGGAGTACGACCCCGACGTGGTGAGCGCGGCGATTCGCCTGGAGGTGGGTCGCGGCGGCCAGGTGTACTACGTGTCCAACCGCGTCAAGACCATTGACGACGCCGTGGCGCGCGTGCACGAGGCCGCGCCCGAGGCGCGCGTGGGCGTGGCGCACGGCAAGATGAGCCCGCGCGAGGTCGAGGACGTGATGATCGAGTTCGCGACCAAAAAGATCGATGTGCTCATCGCCACGACCATCGTGGAGAGCGGCATCGACAACGCGTGCGCCAATACGCTCATCATCGAGGACTCGCAGCGCCTGGGTCTGGCACAGCTCTACCAGCTCAAGGGCC
Source organism: uncultured bacterium (assembly GCA_905215065.1). Lineage (GTDB taxonomy): Bacteria > Actinomycetota > Coriobacteriia > Coriobacteriales > Coriobacteriaceae > Collinsella. Next base: position 30,247 of record CAJMOF010000018.1, read on the forward strand.
GTGTGGGTCGCTCGGCCACGCAGGCCTACGCGTACTTTATGTTCCCCGGCGAGCTGCCGCTTACCGAGGAGGCCACGGCACGCCTGACCGCGCTTTCCGAGTTCCAGGACCTGGGCAGCGGTATGCGCATTGCCATGCGCGACCTGGAGATCCGCGGCGCCGGTTCGCTTATGGGTGCCGAACAGCACGGTAACCTGTCGAGCGTGGGCTTCGACCTGTTTACGCAGATGCTGGGACAGGCCGTGGCCGAGGCGCGCGGCGATGACGATGCCGGCGTGGAGGCGGCGAGCGTGGGCATCAACCTGCCGGCCGACTACTTCTTGTCCGAGGAGTACATGCCGGCGGTGGACCAGCGCGTGCTCGTGTACCGCAAACTCGCGGCTGCCGAGGACCTGGAGAGCATCGATGAGGTGCAGGAGGAGACCGAGGCTGCGCATGGTGAGCTGCCGTTGGCGGGACTCAACCTGTTCAACCGCGCGCGCATCCGCATTCGCGGCGAGCGCCTGGGGCTCGAGAGCGTCACGCTCAGCGGTGGGCGCATTACCTTCCTGGGGGTTGACGTTCCCAAGAAGGTAGCCTTTGAGTTCAAGAATCGCTATGGCGCGGTGAACTTCCCCAAGAGCCGCAAGCTGTCGGTACCCTACAAGGCGGGCGCCGGTGCGGGCAGCGGCTTGGGCCGTGGCCTCGATGCCAACGACGGCACCGGCCCCGTGGCAGCCGCGCTCATGCTGCTGCAGCAGCTGGGTGCGAGCGACGACGAATAGCAGGTAAGTGGCGTGGCGGGACAAAGGTATCTTTGCCCCGCCACGTTGCAGGTTGAAAACTTCGCCCGATCGAAAGGAAAGCATGTTCGGATACATCTATAAGAAAGATGTCGCCATGATCGCGGTCGTCCTGTGCCTTTGTCTGGGCGTGGGCAGCTTCTTCGATTACCAGATCTCGAGCGCGCTGTTCAACATCGGCAGCATGTACGGTCGCTTTATCGAGGCCGCCGGCGAGCTGCCGTTCGAGCTGACGGCGAGCGTTGCGGGCGTTATGCTCGTGCGCGCGGTGCGTCCCGATTCCAGAGGGAGCAAATGGCTCGCCGTGCTCGGCGTCCTTGTCAACGTTGGCCTGGCCGGCTACGAGATCGTTTCGTCCCTGCGGGTCGGCGGCAAACTCATCGCGGCTCAGTTGGTGCTGACGTTTGCGCTGGTCATCGTTGTCAACCTTATCGTCTATCGCCTCACGCGCACGACCGAGCCCGACGAGCTCACACGCTGGGCGTTGATGGTACTTGCCGTGTGGGTCGTTCAGGCCATTATCCTCAACGTGATCGTCAAGCCGCTGTGGTCGCGCCCGCGCATGCGCGTGATCGAGGTGACGCAGGGGCTCGATTTTCAGCCGTGGTGGGTGATCGGTAACCCCGACAAGTGGGCCTTTATTGCCGCCGGCGTGATCAAGGACGGCTTCAAGTCGTTTGCAAGCGGGCACACCGCGCACGCGGCGATCGGCCTTATGCTCGCCGGGCTTCCCGCGGCGACCTTTAAGGAAAAGCCGTCGCGCCGCCGCGTGGTCTTTTGGGTCGCCGCTGTGGTCGCGGCGCTTGTCGCCTTTGGCCGTATCGTGATCGGAGCGCATTTTTTGAGTGACGTGAGCTGCGGCTTTGCCCTGGTGCTGGCGCTCGAGTGTCTTGCCGCGCGCATTGCTTATCCGGGCGGCGTACAATAGCCCCATCTGAATCATCTGGCCGATACCCGGTAAGAGAGGATTGCCATGCTCGCGTTTAACAACGATTATTCTCACGGCGCACATCCGGCAGTGCTGCAAGCGCTCGTCGACACCAATATGGAGCCGCAGCCCGGCTACGGTACCGATGCACACACCGAGCGTGCCAAGCAGCTTATCCGTGAGGCCTGCCAGGCGCCCGATGCCGACGTGTTTTTCCTGGTAGGCGGCACACAGGCCAACGCGACGGTGATCGACATGCTGCTCGCGCCCTACGAGGGCGTCGTTGCCGCCGAGACCGGCCACGTCGCCTGCCACGAGGCTGGTGCCATCGAGTTTGGCGGCCACAAGGTGCTCACCATCCCCGGCTACGAGGGCAAGATGCACGCCGAGGACCTCGAGAACTATATCCAGGTGTTCTACGAAAACGAGAGCTACGAGCACACGGTGTTCCCGGGTGCCGTGTACGTGAGCCTATCGACCGAGTACGGCACGCTGTACTCCAAGGCCGAGCTCGCGGCAATTCATGCGGTGTGCCAGAAGCGCGAGATTCCGCTGTTTGTGGACGGTGCCCGCCTGGCCTATGCGCTGGCAGCCGACGAGTGCGACATCACCCTGCCCGAGCTGGCACAGCTGTGCGACGTGTTCTACATCGGCGGCACCAAGTGCGGCGCTCTGTGCGGCGAGGCCGTGGTGTTTTGCGGCATGCACGCTCCGGCGCATCCCATTCCGCGCATTAAGCAGCACGGTGCGTTGCTGGCCAAGGGCCGCCTGACGGGCGTGCAGTTCGAGGCGCTCTTTACCGATGGCCTGTATTTTGAGATTGGTCGACAGGCGATTCAGACGGCCCAGGCGCTGCGTCGTGTGCTGCACGAGAGCGGCTACCAGTTCTTCTTGGAGACGCCTACGAACCAGCAGTTCGTGATTCTGCCCAACGAGGACATGGCCCGCATTCGCGAGCATGCGGCGATCGAGTGCTGGGAAAAGTACGACGATACCCACACGGTGGTGCGCTTTTGCACCAGCTGGGCCACGACGCAGGAGGACATCGACGCGCTGGCGGCTGTCCTGTAGCCTGATGTAATGACGAGGGGCCGCCTTGCGCTGGGTTTGGCGCAAGGCGGCCTTTGTTTTTGAGAGAGAAGGGTTGTATGACCGAGATGTCCGAGCCGGCGATTCGCCTGGCGACGCCCGAAGACGCGCCGGCGTTGCTTGCCATCTATGAGCCGTATGTGCGCCAGGCGGCGATTACCTGCGAATACGAGGTGCCGAGCGTTGAGGAGTTCGCCGGGCGCATCGAGCGTACGCTCAAGCGCTATCCGTATCTGGTGATGGAGCTGGACGGGCGTCCGGTAGGCTATGCCTATGCGAGTCCGCTCAACAGCCGCGAGGCATACGACTGGTCGGTCGAGACGTCGATTTACCTGGCACGCGACGTGCGCCACGGCGGGCTGGGCCGCAAGCTGCACGATGCGCTCAAGCAGTGCCTGATCGCGATGGGCATCACCAACATGTGCGCGCTCATCGCCGTGCCGCACGACAAGGACGACGAGTATCTAACGCACAACAGCCAGGACTTCCATGCCCATATGGGATATCGCTTGGTGGGTGCTTTCGACCGCTGTGCCCAAAAGTTCGGCCGCTGGTACGACATGTGCTGGATGGAGCTGGTCCTAGCCGAGCGCACGCCCAACCAGCCCAAACCAACCTGGTTCCCCGACCTCCCCAAACCTGCCATTTAGGGACAGGTTTATTTTGGCAGGTTTTATCTGGGCAAACGTTGCAAGCCGCTGCGAAGGATGCGGATACCTTCGCGGCGGCTTTTGTTTTGGGTGTGTATGACCAAGGCGATTGACCTGCGGATGCAGCAAAGCTCCAGATAAAACCGACCAAACTAGACCTGTCCCTTTTTGGCAGGTTTTTGGCTGTCTTGTGGCATCAAATCGCCGCAAGAAGCACGGCGTTCGTATGCTATTTTGACCTGAATCGTCCCCTCGGGACGCCTTGCGAGCTAAGTGAGTAGACTTTTTGGCGCAGGGCGAGCACAAAGCGCATCTGCCTTACTAAAACCGCAGGTCACAGAGATGGCTGTTTTGGGTGTGCTCGGCAGATCGCGAAAAGTCTACTCACTTAGGTTTACGGTGCTGGATATTCTGGACAGGAACAGTTGAGCTTGGACGGCGTGCGTTGCCAGGCGATGCTGGCATTTGCGCCATGCTGGTTTGAGATTTTATAAAAACCGCAGGTAAAACGTATATTAGGTGCATTTTGCCTGGTTTGGCGCGCTAGCCGATGGGCTCGGTGTATTTGGCGCGGTCGGTGCGTTGGATGCGCTTGGAGATGTGCAGCGGGCGGCCGTCGGTGTCGTAGACGTAGTCAGTGATAAGGATCAGTGCCTGCCCGCGCTCAACGTTGAGCAAAAACGCCTCGTTTTGCGAGGCGTAGCACACCTCAAAGGTCTTATGCCCCTGTGCCGGCGCGCGATGGAATTCTTGGCGCAGCGTGGCGTAGAGCGAACCGTTGATATCGCGATCGATGAGTGCTTCAAAGCTCGGTGGTAGATAGGTGGTCTCCAGGCACAGTGGCGCATCGTCCAGGTAACGCAGGCGGACAAGTTTGACAAGCTTGCTGCCCACGGTAGCGTCAAAGAACTTGGCCACGCTGCCCATTGCTTTGGCAAAGCCCGAGTCCACCGTGCGCGTGGTGGGCTTCATGCCCCGGCCTTCGACCTGCTTGGTATAGCTCGAAAACACCAGGTTGTTCTCGTGGAGCGCGGGCGTGTCGGCCACAAAGGTGCCACGTCCGCGCTCGGTGCGCACCAGGCCCTCGTCAACTAACACCTTAAGCGCGTGGCGCACGGTGCTGCGCGACAGCCCCGATTCGTCCATGAGCTCCATCTCGGACGGCAGCTTGTCTCCGCGTGCGTAGGTGCCGGCGGCGATGCGGTCACGCAGCGTACCCGCCAGACGCTCGTATTGGGCCAAGTTCTTTTTTGACGAAGTGCTCATGCGAATAACCTGTATCTAACTTATATGCTTACCGAACCAAGCATGTATCCAACATGACAACAAAACCGCTGATAATGGATTGCCGAAAACTTTATCAGCAAAATTTCTAAGACAAATATAGCATACAACTAGTCGACATAGCCAAAACATGTATATAACTTGTATGCCATCGAGAGCATCAAACGAGAAGAAAGGCTGATGCACGATGACTACTCAGGAACAGGTTAAGAATGTCGTCTCCCAGGTTTTGGCTGACAAGGCAGACAAGGGCGGCATCAGGCGCGTCGTGTGGATTGGCGCCGGCGGATCCAACGGCGGCAACTATCCTGCTCAGTACTTTATGGAGCACGAGGCCACGCAGGTCGTGAGCTCCAGCTACACCAGCAACGAGTTCGTGCACGCAACCCCTGCCTACGTCAACGAGAACACCCTGACCGTCGTCGTGTCCATGCGCGGCACCAAGGAGACCATCGTCGCCGCCCAGGTCGCCAAGGACCACGGCGCCAGCACCATCGCCATCTATGTTGACGAGTCCGGCCTCACCGAGGTCTGCGACTACAAGATCCAGTACGACAGCTTGGCCGTTGACGAGTCTTGCATGGGCCGCACCAACTCCGCCGTCGTGACCATGATCGCCATGGAGCTCACGCAGCAGACCGAGGGCTATGCCGAGTACGAGACCGCTATGGCCGCGTTCGACTTGGTCGACCCCATCTATCGCAAGGCCGTCGAGTACACCCGTCCGCTCGCTGCTAAGTGGGCCGAGCAGAACGCCGACAAGCCCTGCATCAACGTCATGGCCCAGGGCCCGCTCTTTGGTGCCGCCTACGTCTTTAGCATCTGCAACGTGCAGGAGATGCTGCAGATCGACTCCTGCACCATCAACACCTGCGACTTCTTCCACGGCCCCTTCGAGATTCTGGACAAGCGCACCTCGCTGTTCCAGCTCATCAGCGTCGGCCGCAGCCGCTGCAATGACGAGCGCGGCATCCGCTTCGTCAACCAGTACGGTGGCGAGCGCGTCTATCAGCTCGACGCCAAGGAGCTCGGCCTCAACGACATCAAGGACAGCGTGAGCGAGTACTTCAACCACCTGATCTTTGCCCCGATTCTCAACAACGTGTACATGCGCGCTCTCTCTGCTGTTACCCACAAGGACTACATGACGCGCCGCTACATGTGGAAGCTGGACTACTAGTTACGCCGTTCTACCGAACGGCGTAACGGCTCGACGCTGCGCGCCCGGCATTTGGCCAATCTGCCGTTCAATTTCAAAGGCGCGACCAGAAGGTCAGCGCCTTTT
>CAJMOF010000019.1 GCA_905215065.1 uncultured bacterium
GTACGCGACCGACGATTGAACGTCAGATTGCCGCTTAGGGGCGTTTGCAGCGTCGGCTACGATAGGTCGCCCTCGTAGGGCATAAGGTCTGCGAGGTAGCCTTTCTCCTTGAGCATAGTCTCGATCTCGTCGAGGGTCTGCTCGTCTTCCGCCGCGATGCGATGGAAGTGGTAGCCGCTCGTCACCGTCAGCAGCGGGAAACTCTTGCCGCTGGCAATGCCCTCCAGATAGCGCTCGATATCGCGACGGTTGCGAATGTCCAGGTCGGCCGTGATCTTGCCATACACGCGGTGGTTGACAATCACGTTGAGCACGGCGCCGCCCGCGTCGACGATGCTCGTGAGCTCGTCACCCGCCTGCTCCACGCCATGGTGCACCTTGACCAGGCGCGTGGGCACCGCTGGGCTGCTCGGAGCCTCCTGCAGTACGTAGCCGCGATTGGTGGCAACGATGTCGTGCCCATCGGCACGCAGCAGGGCGATGTCCTGCACGACAACCTGGCGGCTCACACCCACCTCGCGAGCAAGCGCACCGCCCGAAACGGGGCCTTTGGCTCCCTCGAGCACGCCCATAATGGCACGGCGACGCTCGCGGGCATCCATTATTTACCGTCCAGCAGACGCAGGTGCTTAAGCGAGAGGTCGAGGATCGGCGCAGAGTGCGTCAGCGCTCCCGAGCTAATAAAGTCGACGCCCAGGTCGGCAAGCGCGCGAATATTGCTCGCGTCCACGTTGCCCGAGCACTCGGTCTTGGCGCGGCCGGCGATAAGCTCGATGGCGGCAGCCATGTCATCGTGGGTCATGTTGTCGAGCATGATGATATCGGCACCGGCCTCCACGGCCTCGCGCACCATGTCCAGGTTCTCGCACTCAATCTCGACCGTCATGGTAAACGACGCGTGGGCACGAGCCATCTCGATCGCGCGTGCCACGCCACCGGCGGCGTCGATATGGTTGTCCTTGAGCATGACGGCCGTCGACAGGTTGTAGCGGTGGTTGCTGCCGCCGCCGATCTCGACCGCGGCCTTCTCAAACACGCGCATGCCCGGCGTGGTCTTGCGCGTGTCGACGAGAACGGTCTTGGTGCCCTCGAGCACCGCGGCCATCTGGTGCGTATAGGTAGCGATGCCGCTCATGCGCTGCAGGTAGTTAAGCGCCACGCGCTCGCCCGAAAGCAGCACGCGCGCGTCACCGCGCACCTGACCCACATGGTCGCCGGCATGCACCTCGTCACCGTCGGCAACATCAAACAGCACCGAGCTCTGCGAATCCAGCAGTTCAAAGGTACGAGCAAACACATCCAAGCCGGCGATGATGCCGTCGGCCTTGGCGATAAGCTCAACGGTAGCGGGACGCGCTGTGGGGCACACGCTCGCCGTGCTCACGTCCTCAAACGTAATGTCCTCGCGCAGAGCCTGCAGAATCAGATCATCGACGACGAGCTTCATGGTAATGGGATTCATGGTCTACTCCTCCACGGCCTGCGTGCCGGCGGCACGGGCCAAATCATCGATTGCCAGGGTGTCGGCGCTCAGAGCGCGATGGCGGCCATCGAGCGCGGGGTCACCCGCCTGCTCCACGGCCAGCGACTCGCCGGTACGCATGTACCAGGCGGCACGGCGGCCCCAGACCAGCGCCTCGAGCAGGCTGTTTGAAGCCAGGCGATTCTTGCCGTGAACGCCGTTGCAGGCTGTCTCGCCCGCGGCATAGAGCTCGGGCATCGAGGTGCGGCCGTCCTTATCGACCCACACGCCGCCCATAAAGTAGTGCTGCGTGGGCGTAACGGGAATGGGCTCGTCCAAGATGTCGCGGCCGTCCTCCAGACAACGCGCGCGGATGTTGGCAAAGTGCCCGGTCACCACGTCGCGCTCGACGGGGGCAAAGCTCAGCCACTCGTGCTCGGTACCGTCGAGCTTCATCTGCTCGCGAATAGCGGCGGCGACCACATCGCGCGGCTGCAACTCGTCGGTAAAGCGCTCGCCGGCGGCGTTGAGCAAAATCGCGCCCTCGCCACGGCAGCTCTCGCTGATCAGGAAGGTGCGACCCGGCTGCGGCGAGAACAGCCCCGTGGGGTGGATCTGCACGTAGTCCAGGTGCTCCATCTTAATACCATGCTCCTGAGCGATATAGCAAGCATCGCCCGTGAGCTGTGGATAGTTGGTCGAGTGATCGTATACGCCGCCGATGCCGCCCGTTGCCCACAGCGTATGGCTGGCATGGATCTTAAACGGCTCGCCGGCATGCGCGCCCTCGGCGGCATTTGTCAACTCGTCGGCGGGACGAACCGAATTGTCCTCGTCCACGGGAACGGCGATGACGCCGGTGCACACCGTGGCGCCGTCACGATCGGCAGTCAGGATGTCGGTCATGGCCACGTGTTCCAGAATCTGCACGTTGTCCAGCTTGCGAACGGCCTGAAGCAGCTTGGTCGTAATCTCCTTACCGGTGATATCGGCATGGAAGGCGATGCGCGGGCGGCTGTGCGCGCCCTCGCGGGTAAAGTCGAGGCTGCCGTCGGCCTTGCGCTCAAAGTCCACGCCCACGGCCAACAGGTCGTTGATGACCGAACGGCTCGAGCGAATCATGATGTCGACGCTCTCGCGGCGGTTCTCGTAATGACCGGCGTGCATGGTGTCCTCAAAGAAGGCATCGTAGTCCGAGCCCTCGGGCAGCACGCAGATGCCGCCCTGTGCGAGCATCGAATCGCACTCGTCGACAGCGCCCTTGGAGAGCATAATCACGCGCATGCTCGTCGGCAGATTGAGGGCCGCGTACAGGCCCGCCACGCCGCAACCGGCAATGACAACGTCGCACTCCATGTCGGGGTATTGTTTGGTTTCCACAGGAATCCTCTCCCTTGTTATGTGACATAAGGGACTGTCCCTCATGTCACATTGGCTTAGCGCGCCGCGTACTCGAGCATGCGGTCGAGCGTAAGTTTGGCCTGGTCGGCGGCCTCGTCCGACACGCCGATCTGCACCTCGCCCTCGCCCGTCTCCAGGCAGCGCACGAGTTTTTCGAGCGTGATGAGATCCATGTTGACGCAGGTGGGCTGCACCGCGGGGAAGTAGAACTTTTTGCCGGTGCCCTCGCAGCGGCGCTCGAGCTCGTAGAGCACGCCGCGGACCGTCACGATAATGAACTCGCTCGCGTCGGACTCCTCGGCGTACTTGATGATGCCGGCGGTGGAGCCGATGTAGTCGGCCTCGGCCAAGACGTCGGCCTTGCACTCAGGATGCGCCAGCACGAGCGCGTCGGGGTGGGCCTCCGTCGCGTCAACGATCTGCTCGACGGTGATGATGTGATGGCGCGGGCAGTAGCCGTTGTTGAGGATGACGTGCTTTTGGGGCACCTGCTCGGCTACGAAGCGGCCCAGGTTCTGGTCGGGAATGAACAAGATGTGCTGCTGCGGCAGCTCGGAGACGATCTTGACGGCGTTTGAGCTGGTAACGCACACGTCACTCCAGCTCTTGATCTCGACCGTGGAGTTGACGTAGCAGACCACGGCCAGGTCGTCGCCGTACTCGGCGCGCGCCGCATCGACCGTCTCGCGCTTGACCATGTGCGCCATGGGACAGTCCGCGCCCGGCTCGGGCAGCAGCACGGTCTTGGTGGGATTGAGCAGCTTGGCGCTCTCGCCCATAAACTCCACGCCGCACAGCACGATGGTCTGCTGCGGCAGGCTCTTGGCAAGCTTTGCCAGGTAGAAGCTGTCGCCGACGTAATCGGCCACAGCCTGGACCTCGGGCGCCACGTAATAGTGCGCCAGGATCACCGCGTCGCGTTGGGTTTTAAGTTGCTGAATGGCCTCGACGAGCTCTGCGGGCACCAGTGCCGCGCGCTCCGCTGCCGTCGTTGCCGATGCTAGGCCGGCCGCGATATCGCGTGCAAGCTCCGACGCATCCATGTTCGCGCTCTGTGCCATCAAGGCCCCTCTCTTTTGGCGAATCTTGGGGCTTTAGTATGACACCTAGGTTTACAGCTGACAAGACAGCTGTAAACCTAGGTGTAAAGTTGAAATAAAGATTCGACCATGCGGCAAGTCCATTTTCGAACTGGCAAGCTGAGGACAGCCGAAAATGGACCCGCCCCATGATTCGGGCAGCCCGTTTTGTCCTGGACCAAGGGGCAGTGGTCAAAAAGGGCCAAATATGAGTACTGTCACCAAATTAGTAGCATCGATTTTCCGGTCCAGAGCAGCAAAATCGCCTTGTTTGGAGCCCGATCGCGACTCTGAAGAACGAAAATCGATGCACTTTTGGCCTCTGGCACCGATTTTTGAGGCCATTTGGCTGCCACCAAACTGGTAACAGTACTCATATTTGGCCCTTTTTGACCACCGGGTTTCCGGCAGGCCCCAAAAGCGGGCCCGAATCGCTCGATCCGGGCCCGCTGGGGGTAGCGAGCACAATCGAGGTGTAAGAAGCAAGAGAGGGCCATCGCCTAGAATCGTCAGCGCCTAGATATTCAACGAGAGGAAAGACAATGGTCCGCAGCGACATGCTACCCCAGCCGGACCGGGGGCTCGGCCTCGACCGGCCCCAGACCGAGGCATTTCACCGACGAGTTCAAGAGGAAGATAGTCGATCTCCACAACGCCGGAAAACCCAGGCGCGAGGCCATGGACGAGTGCGACCTCGACAAGAGCACCGTGGAGAGGCGGGTCAAGTCGATAAACGAGACCGGCTCGCCGCGCGCCGCCGACAACCGCACGCCCGAGTAGAACCGGATCCTGGAGCCCGAGCGCGAGAACCGCAGGCTCCGGATGGAGGTCAACGTCTTAAGACGAGCGGCGCCAGCATACGCTCGGAAGTCAGGGCCATGGCGGCCAACGGGGGGCCGCTGCCCCATATCGGCGCAGCGCTGGCATCGAGGCCTTCTGACCTGTGTCAAGATTTCGGACACGCATGCTCGAGAAATCAAGCGGCCATAGGCATGGCCTCGAGCTTGGGCTCGGTTCTCTCGAAGAAGGCCGCCATGGCCTCGGCCGGCACCTTGTAGCCGATCGTCGAGCGGGGCCTTCGGCGGTTGTAGTACGCCTCGATGAACTCGACCACCGCGTGCTTGGCGGAATCCCTGGTCGGGAAGCTGCGCCTGTAGTACATCTCGTTCTTCAGCGTGGCGAGGAACGACTCGGCCACCGCGTTGTCGTGGCAGTTGCCGGCGCGGCTGCAGGACAGCCGCACGTCGTTGTCGCGCGCCCATTCGGCCAGAAGCCTGCTGGTGTACTGGGCGCCGCGGTCGGCGTGGAATATCGCGTTGCCGGCCACGTAGCCGCGCGATTTGGCCGACGCCAGCGCCGAAACCACGATGTCGGCGGTCATGCGCTCGGAGAGCGACCAGCCCACCACCATGCGGGTGTTGAGGTCGATGACCGTCGACAGGTACAGCCATCCCTCGCCGGTGCGCAGGTAGGTGATGTCGCCCACGAGCTTGCAGGTTGGAACGGGACTGGTGAAGTCGCGGCGCACCAGGTCGGGCCGGGGCCTGGCCTTCGGGTCGGGGATGGTGGTGCGCTTCCTGGCGTTGGGCGTGCAGCCGCGTATTCCCAGCTCGCGCATCAGCTTGCGCACCCTGTACAGGGTCAATCCGGAGAACTCGCCGGGCAGGAAGCATTTCACGAACCGGAAGCCGAACCTGCGGTCCGACTCCAGCCACACGCGCCGGACCGCCTCGCGCTCGGCCGACCAGTCTTCTCGCGGGCAGCCGTTGGAGAGCCACGAGTAGAAGCCCGATCGGCTCACGCCGAGCACGCGGGCCATCATTTTCACCGGGAATTCGGCCTTCTCCGCCAACATCATCCGGTAGCACGCGGCTACGCCTGGCTTTTGGCGAAGAAGGCCGCGGCTTTTTTCAAGAAGGCGTTCTCCATCTCGAGCTCGCGTATGCGCCTTTTCGCCTCGCGAAGCTCGCGGTCCTCGGCCTTGGGGTCGGGCCCGCCGGCAAGCTCGCGCCGGCGATTCTGCACCCACTTGTTCACGGTCTTGGAATTCAGGCCCAGTTCTGCGCAGCATTCCGTTATCGGCCTGCCCGTCGAGATGATGTAGTCGGCGGTCTCGCGCCTGAACTCGTCGGTGTACTTGGCGGCTGGGTTGGACATAGCATACCGTCCTCTCGGTCGTCGATGAATGCATTCTAAAGGATTGGGCCTCTAGCATGCGTGTCCGAAAAGACGATACAGGTCAGACAACCCAATCAGACGTCGTCTCGAGCGCGTCCTCTGCACGGTCGAGCGTGCTTCTGGCCTTGGCACCCTGTTTGAACCACGAGCGCAGGTCCTCGAGCGTGCTGCCCGCTGCATACACCTTGATTTTGCGACCGCCTTTCGTGGTCACCGTGCAACGGTCGCCGCTCTCGCTGTTCTCGTGCGCCGTGACCTTCTTGAGGTAATCGCGACGGAACGCCACGACGCGGGCATTGCTGATCTCGATGAACCAATCATCGTCGACAAGCGAAGTGCCCGTGGTACCTCGACTTGCCATCTCCTCGGCGAAGGAGAAGCCGAGTTCGCGCTCCTGCCTGCCGATCTCGAGGATGCCGCGGGCGGGCATGCTGAGCATGAGCAGGGGCAGGAGTCCCCCTATGAACAGGAAGAGGAACGGGACGAGCAAGAGCAGACGAGCACCGGCATCGGTGAAAACAGCCATGAAGGCGATCACGAGCGAGAAGACGAGCGCCATGCCGTTGAAAACAATCGTCAACGGCTTGATGGCAGACCAACACAGGCCCGCCTTGGTCATGGGACCGTCGACGGCGTCCGAGACTTCGATGCCCTCTTCCTCCAGACGGGCGAGGAGGTTGAGCGAGCACACCCCCTCGAGGCTTATCGAGCAGAACTTCCGGTCGCCCTCGAACAGGTCGATCCTCATCATCTGCGTGTGAAGCGTTGCACGGGTGATGTTGCCAAACGTCGTCTCCTTGCGGATGCCGAAGGCGTTACGCGAGAGAATTCGCTCACCGTCCACGTCGATGCGCGGGATGCTCAGCAGGGCCCAGATGGCCATGCCCGCGAGCGCCATGGCGTGACCGAACCACACAAGTTCGTGGTCCCACTCGCCCAACGAGACGCCCTGCCAGACGTAGACACCCAGCATGAGCAGTTCGAACGCGACGGCGCAGCAGGCGATGATCGTGCGAATGGCAGCGGGCATGCGCACCGTGAAGCGATCGAGGCTGTCCGTCGCCTCACTGCGCTCGCGCGCGCCGCGACGGGCGACCCATGCAGTGAGCGGACCGACGATGAACACCACCATCGCCACGCGCAGGAACGATTCGAGTATGTCGCCCATATTAACCACCATCCCAATAGAAAACGTGAATTTGGGAGACTATAGCAGAGCGAAGCGATCTGCACGGCATCGTCCGGGTGTTTTCGGCATACGGTGGAAACCAGCGGCAGCGGACGTTGAGAACTCACCCAAAAGACGCGATTCGACCGAAGCGATTCTTCTTGACTTGGTCTCAATGTGATACGACATGCGCCACTACCTGCGCGGTCTTGCGGCCCTGATCGAAGAGGGTCACACCGATGAGGCACTCGGGCGCATCGACGCGCTCTGCGAGACCAACGACCGCACCGCCGTGCGCCGCTACTGCGCCAACGAAACGGTCAACATTGCGCTCTCGTCGCTTTCCGCGGACATCAACGCGCGCGGCATCACCGCCGATCTGCGCGCCGCCGTGCCCGAAACCGTCCACGTGGGCGATGTCGATCTATTCAGTGTGGTATCGAACGCCCTGGACAATGCCATCGCCGCGGCGAGCGCCGCCCCCGAAGGCAAGCGGTTTGTCGACCTGGACCTTCGCTACGAAGACGGTCAGCTTCTATTGCTGGTTTCCAACACGTTTGGCCGTGCGCCGCACATGGTCGACGGCATGCCCGTGGCTCAGCACACTGGGCACGGCTTTGGCACCAAGAGCATTATGCTTGCCGTCGAGCGCATGAACGGCAACTGCCAGCTCCGCATTAACGGCGACCGGTTTGAGCTGCGCGCCGTGATGTAGGGGCTGCCGCCAACCTCGCTACAGCGGTGCAGCCGCCGGGGTCAGCTGCTTAATGTAGGCCCACATGCGCTGCTTGGCGGCCTTGTCGGTGAGCGCCGCCTCAAAACCGTCGAGCGCCAGCACGCGGCGCCCCTGCACATGGGCGACCAGGCCGGGCTTGAGCATGGCGGTGTCAAAGTCATCAATTGCCACAAGCATATCGGCATAGGTCTCGCGCATGACATCGGCCGCACTGTTGTCGAGCAGCAGCACCGCCTCGGGGTCCAGAGCCTCCAGCGCCTCGCGGAACAGGTCGCACGGCAGAGTCTCGCCCACCGCGACCGCTCCGTCACCCGCGCCGGCGACGCTTGCCAGCACGCAAAAGTCCTCGGGGGCATATCCGATGGCGCCGAGCGCCTTGCGCAACGCGGCGCCATCCGCGCCGGCAGCCAGCTCGCCGCCCGAGCACTCGGCTTCATCCAAATCGCCTTTGACCAGCACAATCGGCGAGCACGCGTTGCCCGCGATACGCACACCGCGACCTGCAAGCGACGCGAGCTCCTGCTCGGTCGCCTGAGCGATGGCTTCTTTTTTCTGGCTTTGTGACGTGGGCATGCGCTCTCCAATCGTTTGCGTGCCCACCATTATATAAAAGAGCCGCCCGCGAGTGGTTGCTTTGCGGGCCGCTGGGTATAAGCACGGTCGTACTGAGTTTTACGCGGCCGAGCCGCATCGTATTATGGAGGTCACCATGGCTGACATTAAGCAGATTACCCCCGAGAACTTCGATTCCATCGTTAACGACAGCCTGCCCGTACTGGTTGATTTTTGGGCCCCGTGGTGCGGCCCCTGCCGCTCGCTCTCGCCCATCGTAGACGAGGTTGCCGACGAGCTGGCCGGCAAGTTGGCTGTGGCCAAGTGCAACGTCGACGACAACCAGGACCTGGCCATGAAGTTTGGCGTCATGAGCATCCCCACGCTGATCGTCTTTAAGAACGGCGAGGAGGTCGACCGCTCGGTCGGCGCCTTGCCCAAGGCAAGACTTCAGGCACTGCTGGAGAAACATCTGTAATACGCTTGTTACCCATCTGCCGTCCATGAGCGGTTTCGCACCGCTCGCCGGAGTGCCAAACGCAAGGTATGCGACCACGGATAGTATGGTAGATACAAACAGCCCCCAGTGAACGGGTGCGGGTCAGACGGACTCGCACCCGTTTTCTTATGCGGCGGCGCTCAAGGCGGGCGTAGTAGAATCTGAACCACCATATCGCCCCGTACAAAAGGAGACTCCCCATGCATGACGTCGGAATGAACATGAGCCAGCTTGCCATGAGCGTCAAGCAGGTCGACGACACCATTGAGCTCGCTCACGAGTGGAGCCATCAGCTGCTGCATGCGACCGAGAACTTTGACATGGAGCGCATTGGCGCCAAGCTCGAGGCCGCCATGGCGGCACTCCACGAGGCGCACGATGCGCTCGAGGGCTACGAGGAGGCCATCGAGGCCGACCACAACTCCGTCGGCTCTGTGAAACTGGTGTAACGTGGCCGAGCACGAGCACGCGCACAATCACGGTGCGGACGACGATGCAAGCTGCCGCTACAGCGGCTCCAGCTCCGAGCTGGTCCGCTTTTCGGTCACCGCGCCCGACGACCTGCTGCGCCGCTTTGACGAGCAGATCGCGCGCCGCGGTGACGCGGCTAACCGATCCGAGGCCGTACGCGATCTGATTCGCGCCTCGATCGCCAAGGAGCAGATGCGCACGCCCGACGAGCAGGTCATCGGTTCGCTCACCATGATCTATGACCACCATACCGGCGATCTGACGCGCCGTCTGGACGAGGTGCAGCACGACTACACCGACGAGATCGTCTCGACCATGCACGTGCATCTGGACCACCACAACTGCTTGGAGATTCTGGCGCTCAAGGGTCGCGGCGAGCGTGTCTACGAGCTGGCCGACCGGTTGCTGGGACTGCGCGGCGTTAAGCACGGCGAGCTCACCTGCGCCGCCACCAAGCAAAGCCTGGGGCTGTAACGGGATTTCCCGCAGCGCACCTGCCAAAAAGGGACAGGTTTCAACGAAGGAGGGTCGCATGCGACATGTGCATATCCATGTAACGGGCATTGTGCAGGGCGTCGGCATGCGGCCATTTGTGTATCGCGAGGCTATGGCGCATGGCATCTGCGGCTGGGTGCTCAACGCGGGCGATGGCGTACACATCGAGGCGCATGCTTTGAGCGAGGCGCTCGACGAATTTGTCACCGCGCTGTCGGAGCACGCGCCGGCCGCAGCCCGCGTTGAGCATGTCGCTGTTGCAGACCTGGAGCCCGACGCTTGGGATGCCGACGATGAGCAGGTCTTTCGTATTGTAGCGTCGCAGGATCAGACCGTGCACACGACGCTCATCTCCCCCGATATCGCCACCTGTGACGACTGCCTGCGCGAACTGTTCGACCCCGCCGACCGTCGCTATCACTACCCCTTTATCAACTGCACCAACTGCGGGCCGCGCTTTACCATCATCCGGTCGCTGCCTTATGACCGAGCGGCCACGTCGATGGATTGCTTTCCTATGTGCCCCGAGTGCGCTGCAGAGTATGGCGACCCGCTTGACCGGCGCTTTCATGCGCAGCCCGATGCCTGCTTTGACTGCGGGCCACATATTACCTGGCGCGAGGCGGCGGGCGACATGGAGCTCGAAGGCTCGGGGGCGATGCCGGCCGTCGGCAGCACGCGCGAAACCAGCGATGCCATTATTGACCGCTGTGTCGAGCTGCTGGCCAGCGGCGGTATTGTCGCCATCAAGGGGCTGGGCGGATTCCATCTGGCCTGCAACGCCGCCAATGAGCAGGCGGTGGTCGAGCTGCGCCGTCGCAAGCGCCGCAGCAACAAGCCGCTTGCCGTTATGGTGCGCAGCCTTGCCGATACTGAACGCCTGTGCCATGTCGATGATGCCGAGCGCGACTTGCTGGCCGGCAGCATCCGCCCCATTGTGCTGCTGCGCCGACGTGCTGTTTGCGAGGGCGGCGGCTCCCCCGTCGCCCTCGCGCTTGCGCCGTCCGTCGCGCACGACCTTCCCGAGCTCGGCGTCATGCTCCCCTACACCCCGCTTCAGCATCTGTTGCTTGCCGCGGCAGAAGCCCGCGGTATGCACGCGCTCGTCATGACCAGCGGAAACCTGAGCGAAGAACCCATCGAGACCGACGACAACCTTGCCTGGGAACACCTCGTTGCCGTCGGCATCGCCGATGCGCTGCTCGGTAACGACCGCGCAATTCTGTCGCGCTACGACGACTCTGTGGTACGCGTGGTCGACGGCGCCGTTATGCCCGTTCGCCGCGCTCGCGGATATGCACCCCAGCCGCTGCCGTTGCCGGCGCTCGACGGCGCTCCGTCCTGTGTGCTCGCCTGCGGCCCACAACAAAAGGCCACGATTGCGCTCACGCGTGAAGGGGCAAACGGCGAGGCAACCTGTTTTGTGTCGCAGCATATCGGCGATGTTGAAAACGGCGGGACCTTCGATGCCTGGAACGCCGCGCGCACGCGCTTGGAAGATCTCTTTGACTTGGCGCCCGCCGCCTTAGCCTGCGATTTACATCCCAGCTATCTATCGAGCCAGTGGGCGCGCGAGCAGGCGCGAAAATGCAATCTGCCGCTCGTCGAGGTGCAGCACCATCATGCGCATATCGCGAGCGTAATGGCCGAGGCTATCGCCGCGGGCCAGCTTACAACCGACGCGCGCGTCCTTGGCATCGCCTTTGACGGCACCGGCGCCGGTACCGATGGGACCATTTGGGGCGGCGAGTTTCTTGTCGCCAGCCTTGGCAGCTTTGAGCGCGCCGCGCATTTGCGCACCTGGGCGCTCCCCGGCGGGGCGGCCTCCGTGCGCGACGCCCGCCGCAACGCCTTCGCCTTGCTCAGTGAGCTCGGCCTGCTTGAACACCCGGGGACCGCTCGGCTTTTGGACAACCTCGACGAGCAAACGCGCAGCGTGACAGCCACCATGATCGAGCGCAGTATCAACACCCCGCGTACCAGCAGCATGGGGCGTCTCTTTGATGCCGCGGCAGCAATTCTGGGCATTTGCGGCCAGGCGACCTACGAGGGTGAACCCGCCATCGAGCTTGAGGCCGTCGCCTGGCACGCGCTCGGCAGCGAAAGTACCTGTCCCGCCGGCAATATGGCCAGCTTTTCCGTAACCGAATCATCCCGTCCGGACGACTGCCATGTTCTGAACTTCAAACCGCTTTTTGAGGCGCTTTTGGAGGGAATCAGGACCGGCGTGCCCGCCGACCGGCTCGCGCTCGACTTCCACGTCACCATCGCGCGCGCGTCGGCCCGCATCGCAAACGAGGTCTGCGCCCGTGAAGGCCTCAACACCGTCGTGCTCTCGGGCGGCGTGTTCATGAACCGACTTTTGCTCCAGCTCCTCAGCCGCGAGCTCAAAAGCATGGGTCTCACTGTCTTGGTTCCCCACGCCGTGCCCGTCAACGACGGCTGTATCGCCTACGGTCAGGCCGCCATCGCTCGCGCTCACCTCGCGCAGACAGCATCGCGATAGGCTGTTTTGCCAGCCTGCGCGCCGCCGTCTCACAGGTGTAACGCGTTTGCTCGCGACTCCCACGAGCGCTACCATCAAGCAATGGATTATCAAGCGCCTATCCAGCGCAAAGCGTATAAAAGGGGAACAATATGTGCCTTGCCGTTCCCGGTAAAGTAGTCAAACGCGACGACGACCTCAGGGCCACCGTCGACATGATGGGCATCGAGCGCCCCGTATCGCTTCGACTCGTGCCGGCGGCGCAGGTTGGTGACTATATTCTCGTGCACGCTGGATTTGGCATCCAGATCGTCGACGAGCAGGAGGCGCAGGAGACACTCGAGCTCGTCAATACCATGACCGAGCTGGCCGAAGAGGACCAGCTCGCCACCAACTCGGCCGAGGCATACTAGTGGCGGCGGCACAGCCGGTTCGCTCCGGTATCGACTTTTCGGCCTTTCGCGATTCCAAGCTGGCCCGCGAGCTCATCGAACGCATCCGTGAACTTGTCGGCAACCGCACCATCAACCTTATGGAAGTCTGCGGCACGCACACCGTGAGCATCGGTCGCTATGGCTTTCGCTCCATTATGCCGGCGGGACTCAAGCTGCTGAGCGGCCCGGGTTGCCCCGTCTGCGTTACCGCCAACCGCGACATCGACCATGCAATCGCGCTCGCCAACATAGACGGCGCCATCATCACCACCTTTGGCGACATGATGCGTGTACCCGGATCGTCCACCTCGCTCGCCGCGCAAAAGGCGGCAGGGTGCGACATTCGCATCGTCTACTCCCCGCTCGACGCGCTCGATATTGCCGAGCAAAACCCCGACCGCCCGGTCATCTTTATGGGTGTGGGCTTTGAGACCACAACGCCCACCATCGCCGCCGCCATCCTGGAGGCAGACGCGCGCGGGCTGCAGAACTTCTCGGTCTACTGCGCCCATAAGACCACGCCGCCGGCGCTGCGCGCCATCGCCAACGATCCCGAGACCACTATCGACGGCTTTATCCTGCCGGGCCACGTCGCCACCATCACGGGCTTAGCCCCCTTTAGCTTTTTGGTCGACGAGTTTAAGACCCCGGGCGTGGTTACGGGATTTGAGCCGGTCGACATCTTGCAGGGTATCTGCATGCTGGTCCAGATGGTTGTTGAAGAGCAGCCCGCAATCGACAACGCCTACCGCCGTGGCGTCAATGCCGATGGCAATCCCGTGGCGCGCCAGCTGATTGAGCAGGTATTTGAGCCGTGCGATACCACATGGCGCGGATTGGGATCGATTGCGGCTTCGGGACTCGCCATTCGTCCCGAGTTCTCGCACTTTGATGCCCGCACCCGCTTTGACGCGCCCATCGAGCCGACGGTCGAGCCACGCGGATGCCGCTGCGGCGACGTGCTGCGCGGAGCCATTACGCCGAGCGACTGCCCTCTGTTCGGCCACGCTTGTACACCCGAGCATCCCGTCGGCCCCTGCATGGTGAGCTCCGAGGGCAGCTGCGCGGCGTACTACCGCTACCGTAACTAGCCCGGACGCACCCGCACACTGGCACCACCCACGATTGGAGTTTTCGATATGTCCCATAGCGTTACCGATAGCACCGTCCTGCTGGGTCACGGCTCCGGCGGTCAGATGATGAAACGCATCATCGACGAGGTCTTTTTGGATGCCTTTGGGTCGCCCGAGCTGCTTGAGGGCAACGATGCCGGCGTCGCCGCACTGCCCGCGAGCGGGCGCATCGCCATGTCGACCGACAGCTTTGTGGTGACGCCGCAGTTCTTCCCCGGCGGCAATATCGGCCGACTCGCCGTGTGCGGAACCGTCAACGATGTCGCGACCTCGGGCGCCAATGTGCGCTACCTGTCGTGCGGCTTTATCCTCGAAGAGGGCTATCCCATGGACAAGCTGCGTCAGATCGTGCGGACCATGGCCGAGACGGCGCGCGAGGCGGGCGTGGCGATCATCACCGGCGACACCAAAGTGGTTGAGCGCGGCGGGGCCGACGGCGTCTACATCAATACCGCCGGCGTGGGCGAAGTACCCGCGGGTGTGGCGCTCAGTGGCGCAAACTGCCAGCCTGGCGATGTCATCCTGGTGTCGGGTACACTCGGCGACCACGGCATTGCCATCATGAGCCAACGCGAGGGCTTGGCGTTTTCGAGCACCATCGAAAGCGATGCCGCACCGCTCAACCACCTGATTGCCGATGTGCTGGCCGCAGCACCCGGCACACGCTGCTTCCGCGACCCCACGCGCGGTGGCCTGGCGTCCACACTCAACGAGTTTGCCCAGGCCAGCAATGTTGCCATGGAGGTCGACGAAGATGCCGTGCCCGTGCGCCCTGACGTACAGGCGGCATGTGAGATGCTCGGCTACGATGTGCTGCAGGTAGCAAACGAGGGCAAGATGGTTGCCGTGGTGCCGGCCGAGCAGGCAGATGCGGCACTGGCCGCCATGCGCGCCGCCCGCTACGGCGAGAATGCCGCGATTATCGGCCGCGTGCTGCCGCTTGGATCGGACGCTCGACCCGCCGTGCGCGTACGCACCGGCTGGGGCTCGACCCGCATCCTCGACATGCTCGTAGGAGAGCAGCTGCCGAGGATTTGCTAACGACAAAGGCTCAGGGCTATTAAAGATATTCAGATTCCAAACATGCCCGGCACGCATGCCCAGTATCATGGGGTGCGTTTTACAACTCAAGCGGCAGGAGCACCCATGGCAGCAGCGTTTTCCCATGTGATCTTTGACCTGGACGGCACCATTCTCAACACGCTCGAGGACCTGGCGGCCGCCGGCAACCATACCTGCGAGATGCACGGCTGGCCCACGTTTGCCGTAGACGAGTACCGCTACAAGGTGGGAAACGGCATGCTCAAGCTGGTCGAGCGCTTTATGCCCGCCGAGTATGCGGGCGACGGCCGTATGTTTGAGCAGACGCTTGCCGAGTTTAGGGCTTACTACGGCGAGCACAAGGAGGACCACACCGCACCGTACGCCGGTACGATCGAGATGCTCGACCGCCTGCACACGGCGGGCGTGCAGCTTGCCGTGCTCACCAACAAGGACCATGTCTCGGCCGCTCCGCTTATCGAGAAGTATTTTGGTTCCGAGCGCTTTGCGCTGGTGCAGGGCCGCGTCGATGCGTTTCCTCCCAAGCCCGAGGCGCCTGTTACGCTGCATGTGATGGAAGCGCTGGGCGCCGATCCGTCGACCACGCTCTATGTGGGCGATTCCAATGTCGATGTTTTGACCGGCCACAACGCTGGCCTTAAGAGTGCGGGCGTCAGCTGGGGCTTCCGCGGCCGTGCAGAGCTGGAAGCCGCCGGCGCCGACTACGTGGTGGACACCCAAGACGAGCTCGCGGCGCTGATCCTGGGCGAGTAGCGGGGCTGTCGCTCAACACGGCTGCGTAGATTCTGTCGCGCGGAAAGCGCATCCCGTTTTGGAGCTCCTGAATGGGATGCGCTTTCCGTTTGAGGCACGTCGGGGAAACGGCATCCCGTTTCGGAGCATTATTCCGGGTCGCGCTTTCCGCAACCCAACCCATCCGGAAACCGCGACCCGGAATTCGGCCAAAAACCGGGCCGCGGTTTCCCGACCACCCGATGCAACGCCAATGCACCAACCGCGCCCAAGGAGTGTCCCCAACTGCCGACAGAAAAGGAACGTCCCCAAGTGCCGCCCCAATGACTACCATGGCAACGCCGCAGGTAGAGGACGGACAGCGAGCGGGCGCCAGAGCGAACAAATTGGCATGAAAAGAGGACGGCATAGACCTTCTGGTCATGCCGTCCTCTTTAAATGACAAGTTGTCGCTCTGGTGCCCGCGCAGCGTCGAGCAGTTACGGCGTTTGGTAAAACGCCGTAACAAACTACCGCGTAACTCCCCTAGCTCAGCATTGCATCCATCATCTCGGAGTTGACGGAGTCATCGGCAGACCACTCGCCGTCGTCGTTGCAGGTGTACTTGAAGATAACCGTGGTCTTCCTGGGCTCGGTGGCCTTGGTCACATCGACCATAACCTGACCGGCCATCTTGTACAGCTCGTCATCGGAGGGAACCGTATCAAGCGCGGCGACCTTCTCCTGATACTGGGTGGAGAAGTCCTCGACGATCTTGTTCATGGACTTGCAGGTGATGGAGACCTCGGCGGTCGCGACACCCTTGTCCTCGTCGACCGTCACGTCACCGATCTCGTAGTCAAAGCCTTCGAGATAGGTCTTGGCATACTCCTTGGGATCGATACCCAGCTGCTCGAACTCGTCGCCCGAAGCCTCCTCCAGACCAGAAAGGAACTCGTCGCCACCGTTCTTGACCTCGTCAAACTGAGTCGTAAGATCCTCGGTGATGAGTTCCTCGATCGAAGGGCCTCCACAACCGGAAAGCACGACCACGCATGCAACCAAAACGGCCATGAGGGGCGCAAGCAGCAGCTTCTTTTTCATGTTGTTCCTCCCAATGAGCGGCACCGCGCTTCCCAGACGCGGCGCACGTTGTAATAAGTAAGCCCATACTATCCACTTATTAACACCCTCGACGGCACGAAGGCGCGGTCGGTTCGTTTTAGCGTCCGAACGGTTTGCAAGCCCGCCCAACGTGCAATAAAACGCTTCCCCGCGGTGCAATAAAAAAGGTGGCCGGAAAACCCGACCACCTTTGCACATCCTTTGGATGTCGCAGTTTACTTGCGGACGACCTTAACGATGGCGTCACCGGCAGCGACAGCGGAGTCGGCCTCGACGGCAAGTTCGACATCGGCAAACTCAGCGGTGTTGGACACGGCCACGACGACGCAGTCCTTGTAACCGGCGGCAGCGATCTTGGCACGGTCGATCTTGAGCATAGGCTGGCCGGCCTTCACGACGTCGTCGGCCTTGACGAAGCCCTCGAAGCCGTCGCCGTTCATGTTGACGGTATCGACGCCAACGTGCACCAGAACCTCGATGCCGCTATCGGACTGCAGGCCCACGGCGTGACCCATGGTGACGGTCACCTTGCCGTCGCAGGGAGCGTAGACCAGATCGTCCTCGGGCCACACGGCGCAGCCCTTGCCCAGGACCTCGCCGCCAAAGACGGGATCGGGCACGTCGGCCATCTTGATGACCTTGCCCTTGACGGGTGAGCACAGCACGTCGGCGCCGGCAGAAGCAGAGATGGAGGACGGAGCAGCGGCAGCCGCGGGCTCAGCCTTCTTCTTGAACATGTCAAACAGACCCATACGTTTTCTCCTCTTGATTAAGCGCAACGTTATGCGCATACCTATGGTGATTATAGTGCCAAATGGTTCAAATGCTAAGGTGGGGACTCGAATCGCGAGCCCATCCCAACGCTTTTCCCCGGTGGCACTCATATTGTCGATTAATCTTCGATAAGCCCCAGATGCACAAAGGCGTTCCAGATGCCGTCATCATCGACGTCGGTGGTCACGTAATCGGCCGCCGCCTTGCACTCGTCGCCGCCCGATCCCATGGCCACGCTCGTTGCGCACGCTTCGAACATCGGGATATCGATCTTGGCGTCACCGAAGGCCACGGTATCGACACGGTCGGCGCCCAGGTGCTCGAGCAGCGTGTTGACGGCGTGCGCCTTGGTGATGCCGCGCACACCCATGTCACCAAAGAGCGCCGTCTCGCCCGCACCGCCCCAGGTGTGACACTCAAGATCGGGGAACTCCTCGATGCTATCCAGATGGTCCTGATAGCTCGACAGGATAAAGCTCACCTTATTGAGGTCATCGCGGTAGAGCGGCGCGCCGTAGACCATCCCGTGCATGACGTCGTCGGTCTCGAGCTCGTCGGCGCCCTCCACGCCCTTGCGACCGGCATAGGTCCTAAGCACCGGACGCGCGGCCTCGCGGAAGTTCTCACTTGCAAACAGGCCGTTGTTGCTCTCGAGATAAAACTCGAGGCCACGACCGTGCAGCCAGTCAACGATATGGCGGCACTGGTCAGCCGTGATGAGCTGGTGCATCACCACCTCGCCCGCCGACTCGACATAGGAGCCGTTGCCGCCGAGCATGCCGTCGAAGCCAATGGCCTCAAGCTCGGGCGGTACCTCGGCTTTGCTGCGACCCGTGCACATATAGGCCAGATGCCCGTTAGCGCGGGCGGTCTGGATGGCCGCCACGCAAGACGCGGGGATATTGCCCTCATAGTCGGTGATCGTGCCATCGACATCAAGGAACAAAATCATACGAGAAGACATGGTGGGAACCCCTTATTCCAGACCCTCGGTGCCGTTGGACTTGATGATCTTCTGGTAGGCGTAGAAGCTGTCCTTGCGGCGTCGCTCGTAGGTACCGGTGCCGTCGTCGTACTTATCGACGTGGATAAAGCCGTAGCGCTTGCGCATCTCGCCTGTGCCGGCGGAAACCAGGTCGATGGGGCCCCACCAGGTGTAGGCGATCAGGTCGACACCGTCGGCAATGGCCTCGCCCATGGCCTTGACGTGGCTCTGCAAGTAGGCGATACGATACGGGTCGTGGATGGAGCCGTCCTCCTCGACCTCATCGTAGGCGCCCATGCCGTTCTCGACCACCATCAGCGGAATCTCGTAGCGGGCGTAAATCTCGTTGAGGGCGATGCGCAGACCCAGCGGATCGATCTGCCAGCCCCAGTCGGTGGACTCCAGATAGGGATTCTTGCCGCCAAAGGTCATGTTGCCCTCGGTCATCTCGTGATCCTTGTGGGTGCCCACGGTGCCGGACATGTAGTAGCTAAAGGTGTAGAAATCGACCTTGCCGTCGGCGATATCCTGCAGGTCACCGTCCTCCATCACAAGCTCGACATCGTTCTCGGCCCAGAAGCGCTTGGCATAGAACGGATACTTGCCGCGCACCTGCACGTCGGAGCAGTACCAGTTCATGGTATTCATCTCCTGCTGCGTGGCGAACACGTCGGCCGGATCGCACGTGGCGGCATAGGAGAGGATGAAGCAGTCCATGTTGCCCATCTTAAACTGCGGATAGTGCTCGTGGGCATAGCGCACGACGCGGCCGCTGGCGACAAACTGGTGATGCAGGGCCTGCATACGGGCCTGCGGCGTGGTGTGGACCGCCGAAGCCGGGCCCTCAAAGCCCTGGATCATGCTGGTCCCAAAGAGGTTGCCCATGTCCTGGGTGCCGCAGTTGATCTCGTTGAAGGTGAGCCAGAACTTGACCTTGTCCTGATAGCGGTCGAAGACGGTCTGGCAGTACTTCTCAAAGAAGCCGATGAGCTCGCGGCTCGCCCAGCCGTTGTACTTCTCGACCAGGTGATAAGGCATCTCGTAGTGCGACAGGGTCACGAGCGGCTCGATATTGTGAGCGCGCAGGCAGTCGAAGACGCGATCGTAGAAGGCGAGGCCGGCCTCGTTGGGCTCGGCGTCGTCGCCGTTGGGGAAGATGCGGCTCCAAGAGATGGACATGCGGAACATGTTGAAGCCCATCTCGGCGAACAGCGCGATATCCTCCTCGTAGTGATGGTAGAAATCGATGCCGTCATGATTGGGGTAGAAGCGGTCGGGGTCGATGTCGATCGTAATCTGACGCGGCTCCTTGTAGCTGCCGCCCAAGAAGTGGTCGTCGACCGACGGACCGCGGCCGTCAACGTTCCAAGCGCCCTCAAACTGATTGGCGGCCGTGGCGCCGCCCCAATAGAAACCCTCGGGGAATCCCATAAGTGCCTCCTCGCTCATGTGTGTTGCTGATGAAACGAGTATGCCGCCGAGTCGCTCCAGGCCAGGGCGAAGGCGCCGATTTGGACACTTCTTTTCGCAGACGCGCGCTGCAACAGCGCTGCAGCTGAAACTTTTTGACACCGAAGGAGCGAAGACGATCCGCCCCGCGCTTACCGGCGATATGCCGCGGGGGTGCAGCCATACTTGTCGTGAAACTTACGGTAGAAGAAGCTCATGTTTTCATAGCCCACCGCATGCGCAGCCGCCCCGGCCGTGGCGCCACCGCGCAGGAGCTCGGCCGCACGCACCAGGCGTCGCTCCTGCACAAGCTGCCTAAAGGTCTTGCCCACATGGCGCTTGAGAAGCGCCGTCGCATAATTAGGGCTCAAGCCAAACTCCGCCGCCATCCCCTCGAGGGAGCATGCAGCGAATTCGCGATCGATATAGCCGAGCATTCCCGTCACCAGGGCAGTGGGCCCCGCCGCGCCGTCCGCCACGCCGCGCACCAGCTCGCGCTCGTAGCAATCCATGAGCTCGGCCAAAAACAGCTGAAACAGACGCAAGACGATCT
The DNA here is from genome assembly GCA_905215065.1 of uncultured bacterium. Taxonomy (GTDB): domain Bacteria; phylum Actinomycetota; class Coriobacteriia; order Coriobacteriales; family Coriobacteriaceae; genus Collinsella. The sequence continues at coordinate 20,753 of CAJMOF010000019.1, forward strand.
CGGGACCGTTGGGGCTCGGGTCGTACAGCTCGCAGAGCATCTCCTCCATGTAGCGCCGAATCCGACGGCTCTCGCCGCAGTAAAAACGGACATGGCCCCGATGGTCCGTCTCGCTGTTGAGCGCGTTGAACAAAAACCGCGAGACCGCGCTCTCGCGCGAGAGGCTCGACTCGAGACTCCGGCGCAAAAAAGAGCGTGAAACGGTCATGCTCAGCATAATGTCGTCCTCACCAAGCGCCGCCACGGCATGCGGGCAGAGGGCGTCGAGCAAAAGCACCTCGTTGCGGCCCAGCTCGAGCCTCTCCCCCGCCACCGTCTGCGGGCAGCGTCCGCGATACACATAGCTCAGCTCCACGTAATCATGCACGTGCTCGGGAACTGCATTAAAGCGCGAGTTTTTCCTTATCGTCAGGCCACGCGGCATGCCGGGCTGGGCATAGGCAAACCCTGGCTGGCCAATCTTGCGCACTGGGCATCCGTCGATTTCGACATGCTCGGTCATAATCGACCAATCAAATGCCATGCCGTCTTTATAAGCGATCTCACTGGCGCTCAGTTCGTTGAGCCTACGCTCGAGCTCGTCGATCTCCATGGCTTGCCAATCGTTGATTTGGTCATAGTTCGTCGTGATTCAGATATTAGCAGAACGCGCCGACGCGTCCATAATCTGTGCTATGCAGCAGATCGATCGAGCCAAGGAGAATCCATGACCGCGTACTATCAGCAGGTGCTCGAGGGCACATACGACAACCACGTGCTTCCGTTTTTGTGGATGAAGGGCGAGAGCCATAAGACCATTGCCGAGTATCTGGAAAAGATCGCCGGCGCCGACATCCACGAGGTCTGTCTCGAAAGCCGCCCACACCCCGATTTTTGCGGCGAGGGCTGGTGGCGCGACTTGCGCTTTGTCATTGACGAGTGCAGGCAGCTGGGCCTTAAGCTCTGGATCTTGGACGACGCGCACTTCCCCACGGGCTTTGCCAACGGCGCCGTCAAGGAGGCCGTGCCCGAGCTCCGCAAGATCGTGCTCACGCACCGCACGTTCGACATCGTGGGCCCCACGTCCGCCGCGAGCATCGCGCTCGCCAACATGCTCGACAAAACGGAGCGCTTCTACGGCGTGACATTTATGCAGGACGGCAGCCCCGTCGACGTCGCTTACCGAGTAATCGACGATGCAGACGGCAACCCCAGCCGCCTGGTCTTCGATGCACCTGCGGGCCTCACGCAGGCATGCGTGATGTTCACGAGCGGCAAGACCTCCTACAACGAGGACTACATCAATATGGTCGACCGCGCCTCGGTGGCGCAGCTCATCGATGCTGTCTACGAGCCGCATTTTGAGCATCTGGGCGATGAGTTTGGCAAGACCATCTTGGGCTTTTTCTCCGATGAGCCCGGATTTGCCAACGAGAAGGGCACCACGGGCCCCGATGGCATCTCGGACACGCTCATCGGCAAGGCCACCGCGCCCCTACCCTGGTCGGCCGAGCTTGAGCGTCGCCTGCGCGCGGCACTGGGCGAGCGCTACCTGGCCGAGCTCCCGCACCTGTGGGACCGCGAGCCGGCCGGCGCGCACGTACGCCACGTCTATATGGACATCGCGAGCACCCTCTATAAGGAGTGCTTCTGCGACCAGCTCGGAGACTGGTGCCGCGCGCGCGGCGTGCAGTACATCGGCCACGTTATCGAGGACAAGGACTGCCACGCGCGCCTGGGCGTGGGCGCCGGGCACTACTTCCGCGCCGTGGGCGGTCAGGACATGGCGGGCGTCGACATCGTGATCAACCAGCTGGTACCCGGCATGGACCGCGGCCTTCACAGCTACGGACGCGGCGTGTGGGACCTCGAGTTCTATAACTACGTGCTGCCCAAGCTGGGCTCCTCGGCAGCACACCTCGACCCCAAAAAGCAGGGGCGCTGCATGGCCGAGGTCTTTGGCGCATTTGGATGGCACGAAGGCCTACGCGAGATGAAGTGGATCGCCGATCATTTTTTGGTGCGCGGCGTCAATTGGTTTGTGCCGCATGCCTTTAGCATGGCCGCCTTCCCCGACTGGGACTGCCCGCCGCATTTCTATGCGCATGGCCAAAACCCCCAGTTTGCACACTTTGGGCAGCTTATGAGCTACATGAACCGTACGGCGAGCCTGCTGAGCGGCGGGCGCGCAACGACCCCGGTGGCGCTTCTCTACCATGCGGACGCCGAGTGGGCAGGCGAGGCGAACTTTATGCAGCATGCCGCCTCCGAGCTTATGCGCGCGCAGGTCGACTTTGACATCGTGCCGGCAGAGGCATTTGAGGACGCAGGGCGCTATGCCGTTGAAATTGCCGCAGACGGTAGCGGCTTTAGCGTGAACGGCCAGGCATACCGCTGCCTGGTGATGCCCGGAGCCGAGTTTGTCGGCGAAGCCGTGCTCGACTTTGCCGCGCGTGCCGCAGCCGCAGGTGTTGCCGTGTACGCGCTGGATGAGTTGCCGAACAAGCGCTACGACGGTGACACTGCAGGTCGCGAGGGCTTTGCCTCCCTGGATGCAGCCGCGGTCGCCGGCATCAAGCTCCTGGCAACCGCCGAGCTCGCAGGCACGCTTGCCGACGCCGGTATGCAGACCGTGGTTTGTGCCGAGTCCCAGCCCTGGCTGCGCGCACTGCGCTACGAGCGGGCGGGCGAGACCTATCTGATGCTCGTCAACGAGCATCCCAAGCAGGGTGTCTCCACTCAGATTGCGCTTGCCGACGGCATACCCGTTGCAGGCGCGCGCCTCGACCTGCTCAACGGCACCGATCCCGCCGCCTTTGACGGCACGCTCGAGCTGGCTCCCTACGAGAGCTGCATCGTGGTCCTTGGGGCTACAGGTTCCGTTGCTGTGGCAACCGCCGAAGACGAAGCCACATGCGTCGACGGGCCCTGGGCGGTTGCCTTCTCTGCCCCTGGCACCGATGCCTTTGGCGAGTCTGTTGAGCTTGCAGACCTGCACGACCTTTCCTCGGCCGAGTTCCCCGGCAAGGCCGGCACATTCCGCTACCAGGCTTCCTTTGTCCTGGGCGAAGCGGCCACCCGCACCGTCATCGACCTTGGCGAGGTCTTTGAGACCGCAACCGTCACCCTCGACGGCAAATCCCTCGGCACGCGCATCTGTCCGCCTTACTGCTTTGAGGCCGGCGCGCTTTTGGCCGGCGAGCACGCGCTTGCGATCGATATCATCAACACCCTCGACCATGCCGTCCCCGACGTGTTCGGCATGACCGAGCCCTCCGAGCCCAGCGGTCTCTTGGGGCCCGTACGCGTGCTCGGGTAACGCCCCGGGCGCAAACGGCCCAACAAGGACAGCGCCCTATGTTGAGCCCACAACAGCGAGCGGGCCCCTGGTGCGGCAAATTGGGCCGAAAGAGGAGGGATGTGTGCTTCCGCACGCGCCCGACGATTGAAGCCCAAGGTGCCGTGCCAAGGGCCCGCGCAGCGTCGAGCGGTCCGTCGTTCATAGACCGGCGGACCAAAACTCCCAGCCAAGCCGAACGTTTTATTTATCGCTATGATTGGTTTATCGCGACGCAAACGCATAGGAGTCATATGGATATCAGGCGGAAGATCACGCAGGGCAAAAGCCTCACCCCCACCGAGCAACAACTTGGGCGAACGGCCCTCGCCATGGGCGAGGATGTGCGCGGGCTTTCCATTAAGGAATTTGCCGCGCGCGCCAACGTTTCGGTCGCGAGCGTTCACCGCTTTTGCAAAAAGCTCGGCCTCGAGGGCTTCAAAGACCTCACGGTCGAGCTCATCCGCCAGGCGACCGAGGCGGGCAACCGGCGCGACGTGGACATCAACTTTCCCTTCGATGCCACCTCCACCCCTGCGCAGGTGATGGAGCGCATGGAGGGGCTCTACCAGACCACCTTGGCCGAAACGCAGGAGCTGCTCGACCCTGCACAGCTCGACCACGCCGCCAAGCTCATCATGCGCGCCGGCACCGTGGACATCTACACGGGCTCGCATAACCTGTATCCAGCGGGAATGTTCCGCGATCGCCTGCTTTCCGCCGGCAAAAGCGCGACGTGCCACGACAGCGTCGAGGCGCAGGTGCGCACGGCACTCGCCTCGGGTCCCGACCATGTGGCAATCATCATCTCCTACAGCGGCCTTGCCCCCAACCTCAAGGAGATCTTGCCGATCCTTAGCAGTCGACATGTCCCGGTCATCGTCATCGGCACGCCGTACTGTGCCCGCATTCACCCCGGCTTTGCCGCCTATCTCACGGTAAGCGACCACGAGAGCATGACGCACCGCATCACGCAGTTCGCCAGCCATATCGCCGTGCAATACGTACTCGATTCGCTCTATAGCAGCTACTTTGCCAAAGATTACGCCCGCTGCTCCGAGTTCTTAGAGCGCTCGTTCCCCTACACCCGCCTGCCCGGACTCAAGTAGCGACGAGCGTGGATTTTTGGACACTCAGATAACGAGCGTGGATAATCTCCCACTTTGAGCCCGCACACAGGCCAAAACCGGGAGATTATCCACGCTCATTTTGGGTCCCCCGGGAACGCATGAGGAGGGCGGATAGACAGCCGTTATTTGCGAGGCGTCAGCGACGTAAAGCGTCCGTGTTGGTTGCAGTAAAGATATATCCTGCCGCGCCCGGTAATATGGAAGCGCGGCTGCACCGATTGCTCTGGATAGAGCTTCTTAAAGCAGATGCCGTCCATAGTCGCATATGCCACAAAGCTAATGTAGTGATCCTTGGTCATGGGATGATCGAGCGTGACGTACCAATCGTCCTCGATGCGCTCGATGGAAAAGGCGTGGTCCGCGTCCGGCTCTTCGGCCTCCTGGGGAAACATCGTGGAGCCACAGCAGCTAAAGCTGCCTTCTCCGAGCGCGTGCACAACGTTTCCGCAGATAGGGCAAACGTAAAAGACGCCTTTGAGCATATTGCCTGCACGGTTGGCGTTGGCCCGAATGTCACCAGCCAAAAGCTCAGCCACGCTTATGCCGAGTCTCTGGGCCAAAGGCTCAACGAGGGAAATGTCGGGAAGGCCGCGGCCGGATTCCCACTTGCTGACGGCTTTATCGGTCACGCCAAGGCTTTCCGCCAGGGCGCGCTGGGTGAGGCCGCGCTCTTCGCGCAGCTGCTTGATGGCATGCGCTGCCAAAAAAGTATGGGAGGCATTGGTTTGCCGTGTCTGGTTCATGGGCTGTCCAATCAAATTGAAGAAATGGAGTGAACCGGTTCGACAGTCAGTATCCATTTGAAGGCCAGGCTCGACAACCTACGCTGCGTAGACATGCGCCAATCGAACGAGCGCGGTTTTTTGGACGCTCATCCTGAGTAGTCATTTAAGAACGTCCCCAACGACTACATCAGGAGTGTCCCAAGGTGCCGGCAGAAAAGGAACGTCCCCAGGTGCCACATCCGGAGCAAGGCAACGCCGCAGGCAGAGGACGGACAGCGAGCGGGCCGCATTTGAGACAAGGTGACGTGAAATCAAAACCACCCCTAAAAGGGGTGGTTTGCTCTTAGGGTATAACCCTTGGAT
>CAJMOF010000020.1 GCA_905215065.1 uncultured bacterium
TCTGACTACGAATCAGAACGTCATAGGTTCGAATCCTATACGCCGCACCAATTGAAATTGAAAGCCTCCGGCAACGGGGGCTTTTCTTTTATGGCAACACCGCATGGATTCGAACCTCGGTCGAGGCACGAACAACTTAATTATCACTCCGTAAAATTTTTTCTAATTGTCGCTTGACCCATCGGGGGCTCGCGTGCATAATAATCCGTGCGTTGCGGCGTTACCTCAGCTGGATAGAGGGTCTGACTACGAATCAGAACGTCATAGGTTCGAATCCTATACGCCGCACCAATTGACTTTAAAGCTCCCGGCGACGGGGGCTTTTCTTATATCGCGATGCGTCGAAGATCGCGCCAAGCCCTCCAAATGATTAAAAATCAAATTCGATAACTTTTTTTGAAAAAATGCTTGACCATTATTCAGTCCCTGTGCATAATAATCAACAAGTTGCGGCGTTACCTCAGCTGGATAGAGGGTCTGACTACGAATCAGAACGTCATAGGTTCGAATCCTATACGCCGCACCATTTGAGATTAAAGCTCCCGGCAACGGGGGCTTTTCTTTTACGTAAACACCGCATTGATTCGAACCTCGGTCGAGGCGCGGGCGTAAAGAAAACGCGGAGCGTTTTTAGCCCGCGGGCGAGCACGCCGGCAGGCGGGCGAAGCCGGTGCGGATCCGCGCAGCGGATGCGCGGAATCCTATACGCCGCACCATTTGAGATTAAAGCTCCCGGCAACGGGGGCTTTTCTTTTACGCCAGCTTGAGTGCTTTCGTCCAAAGGGACGATTTCCTGTCGACTCGTGTAAGATTCCGAGTAGATGTCGCGACTTATTCGCGACCGCTCCTTCTCAAGCGACCGATCAGGGTGATATTTCGTGGCAGAGCGTCCGACATACAAGCTCAGGTTTCTCGATCCCAAGAAGCGCTTTCCGGCGATGTCCGAGCAGCCTGCGGGACGCTCATATGGCGTGGTCTGGAAACTCTTTGGCGAGGATCAGCATGAATCTTGTTATGTCGTCGAATTCGTTGGCAAAAGCCATGTGTCGCTTTTGGGCTACGTAAGCGTTTCGGGTGAGGTGTACAAGGTGGACCGCCCCGTTAGCGAGGCTCCGCTGCCCAACGATCCCGACATGGAACTGGTCCTTGACGAGTCGGACTCCGGTATTGGTGAGATTATGGTGAGGGGAGCAAACGGCACGATGCGCGCGTGCGCGCGAACCGTCGGCTCTCCCGAAGGCCCCATGCGCGAACAGTCCGATCACGAGACATGGAATTCGACCCGCTCCCTTCCTTACGGTGAGTTCATGGCATCGATGTTCCTGCGCTACGTGATATTCGCTGACTCCGAAAATACCATTGCGAGCACGGCGGACGCCGACGGACTCGACGAGGGTATGCAAAACGTTGTCGACAAGATCAAGCTCGTAAAGTTGCCCGAGCCGGTCGAGGTGTTTTTGGGCTTTAACACGGCACCGCTCCCTGACGCTATCGAGACGCTGCTCTACCGCGTTGACCATGCCGAGAATCCGAGCGGTATCGAGCGCTATGCCGCCGCCCTTATGAGTGAAATTGACTTGCCCCGCTTGCGCACCATCGCCGCTAAGTCCGAGATGAGCCTGGCTCGCATCGATCGCTCAAAGCTTTTCTATCTCAATTTTGATCGCAGCCTGCTGGACCAGGACGAGATTGACATGCTGCTTGCCATCGAGTGCCGTCTTAACCGTCTCTCCGGCATCCTTGAGCACATCGGGGCCGGATTGGTCCCTGCGGCATCCTCGCCGAGCCTTGAGGGCTGCGCGCTCTTTGATGCGTGGCATATCGCCAAGACGACCAACGATGTTCCCCGACTGCTCGATACGGCCTCGAGCGATAACCCGTGGGGCAAACCGGGTACGGTGGCTTGCCAGCCGGGCGGTGAGTGGGATGTGCGTACCCGCTTCGCGCGTATTGTCGAGGCGCTTAACGTGGTCACGCGGCTCGACTATACCTATCGGGCAAACGTTGCCGAGGGGATCATGCTCGTTCGGTTTGGGCAGTCTGTCGTTGATGCCATGCCGCAACGTGAATACGACGCTCAAGATGACGCCTGGCGCGAGTTGGACGAGGACGCGCGTGCGATCTGGGCCGCGGAGCACGATGCGCGCGTGGCACTCACGCTTGCAGCAGCGTGTTTTGCCGCGGGCACCTGCATCACGCGCTGCTATGTGCAGATTGCTGCTCCCGGCAGTGAGCAGGGCGAGCGCGTTGTCGCAACGTATTTCTTTGGGCGCGCGGCCTATCTGGCCGATTGCGTGCCTGTCGTCAAGGATCTTGAGAGCATGGACATGGACGATATGCCGTGCAAGCGTGTACTTGAGGCGTATGAGTCAACCGCTCCGGAGACGATTGAGCCTGCGGAGGTTCATGCTCGTCCGCGTGATGACCATCGCACGCTGCCGCCGGCGCTGCGCGATCTGCTGCTTGCCGATACGGCTGACGAGTTGGAGGTCATGGAAGAGGACGACGACCCATACGTGGCCCGTGTTGTTGAATTGCGCGAGCAGGCAAAAGTCGACCGTACAGGTGCTTTTGAAGGCTTTTCCCGTCTTGTCGAGGAGTTGGAGGCTAAGTGCGCCGTCGCCGAGCTTTTGGCGACAGGTCCGGTTCAAACGCAGTTTTGCGATAACCAGCTGGTGCGCATGGTGCTACCGGTGTTGGAAGAAGACCGCTCTGTGCGAATCCTTCGTGCGCCCGATGCGCTGTACTTTGCCCAGCACGAGATCTGCAGTTTTTACGCCGAGCAAGAGGACTTTGAACGAGCACTGCCCGAGGTGCGCCATCTTTACGATCTGGCGCGCTCGTCCATGCAGTCGCACTTTGCGCTCATCAACGTGCTCGCGCGTCTGGAGCGCTTTGACGAGATTATCGAGGTGGCGCGCCACGGCCTACGTATTGCCAGCGATCGTTCTGCAATCGGCTACCTGTTCTATCGCTTGGCGTTTGCCTATTGGAATTGCGATCAGCTCGACCTGGCGCTGGCTTGTTACCGTCTGGTGCCGCGCGGCGAGGAGTCGGGCAGCAGCGCGCTGGAAGAAATGCAGGGCCTTATGAACGAGATGGGTGTCAGCGAGCCTCCGACGTTCGAGGAAGCGGTCGAGACCATCCGCAGGGCTGGACTCGAATTGCCGCCCGTGCCCGCGGTGGCCAACCAGCTTGCGGATGCCGCCGTGCAGCTGGTCGATAACGGCTTCTTTTTCCTGGCGCGCGGTTGCATCTTCCAAATGTGGCGTACCATGGGCAACGACGAGCTCGGCTCCCTCAACCGCTCGCTGGGGTAGGGGCGAAAACTGCAAGGAGGAAAGGCCGCCGGGCAATTAGAAAATTCCCTCTTGCCCAACTTCGACTGTTTGGTTACTATAGAACGGCTGTTACGGAGAGCTGACCGAGAGGCCGAAGGTGCTCGCCTGCTAAGCGAGTATGCCCCAAAAGGGCATCTGGGGTTCGAATCCCCAGCTCTCCGCCAGTACGAATTTGAAGAAGGGTCCCATTTGGGGCCCTTTTTATTATCAAGAATGGCGGCTGGGGATTCGAACCTCAAAAAAGGAGGCATCCTTTCGGACGCCTCCTTTCAGTGGACTTATTATTCTTGCGCCCTACACCTCGGGCGCCTTGGCGACGGTCTCGCTTTCTGCCGTGAGCGGGCGGTTGTCGATGCGACGGCCCAAGCGATCAAGCTTCACAAGGAGCCATTCAATGGGATTCGGCCCTGCGCCTTCCTCGTCGGCAACTAGGTCCATGACGGCGATCTTGGTGCCGTCCTGCTTGAGCGTGACGCTGCCCACCTTGTCGCCCACATGCACCGTGCCCGAAAGATCGTCGTAGCTAACCTTTTCGGTCACCTCGCCGGCAAGGGAAAACACGGTCGCTTGCGCCGTAGGATCGGCGAGTGTGGCGTCGATCGTCTTATCCGTCCAGTCGGTTTGGCCAATGCGCGCCATAAGCGGGTTGCCGTTGGCGGTCTTTTCCTGCGTGTTGGCGATTGCGACCGTCACCTTGTGGCCGTAGTACCAGTTGGCAAGGCTGGCGGTATCGGTAAAGCGCTGGTCGGTGGTGGTGGAGTTCAAAATAACAGTGTAGATCTCGTCGCCGTCGCGGTTGTAGGCGCTCGTAAAGCAGTAGCCCGCGTCGTCGGTGGTGCCGGTCTTGCCGCCAATGTTTCCGTCCTGACCGAGCAAAACGTTGTGCGTGTCCATGGAATGCGAATGGTCGGTGCCGTCGGCGCCCGTGACCTCGATCCAGGAATCCTCGCTCGCTACGACCTCGCGGATCGTGTCGTTTTTCATGGCCTCCTGCATCATCAGCGCTACGTCGTGTGCGGTTGAGTGCATATCGCCAGCCCACTCATCAAAGTCCAGACCATGCGGGTTTTCAAAAAGCGTACCGGTGCAGCCGAGCTTCTTAGCGCGCTCGTTCATGGCCTTCACAAAGGTTGCCTCGGCGTCTTTGGTCTTAGGGTCGATCTTCTTGCCCACATATTCGGCGAGCACGACGGCGGCGTCGTTGCCCGAGGGAATCATCAGGCCGCGCAGTGCCTGCTCCACGGTAAGCTCGTCACCTTCGAGCAAGCCGGCGGTCGAATTACCCACGGTGGCTGCGGCGTTGCTCACCGTGACCTTCTCGTCCATCTTGCAATTCTCGACGGTTAGGATTGCGGTCATGGCCTTGGTGATCGAGGCGATTTTAACCTGCTCATCGGCGCCGCGCCCATAGTAGATGGTGCCGTCTTTGCCCATGACGAGGGCATTGGTCGCATCGATATCGGGCAGATTTTCGGCCGTGATGCCGCGCGCATCGGCGGTTTTGCCGCAAACATTGTCGGTCGTGAGTACTTGGGCGCCGGCGATGGTGGGCACGCCAGCGGCAAGGGCGATAGCGCAGACAAAGCCGGCGGCAAGCTGAGCTGAGCGCTTTGCAAAAGAGGTGAGGGACTTCACAGATTTCGCTTTCGACGGGATGGTCTCTTCTGGAACTAGAGTATATCGTTTGCCGGTGTCGGCGATCATCGCGTGCGTGCGTGGCCCACATCCGCGCCCGAACGGGCACAAGGGTGCTTAAGGCCGACTTAATCACCCACGCTTGTTGTGTGTGGCATGCGCCCCCTCGGGCATAATGGAGCGCGAGAGGAGCACGCATGAACGAGCGCATTTTGGTAGTTGATGACGAAAAGGCCATCGCCGACTTGGTTGGTATCTACCTTACAAAAGAAGGCTTTGACGTACAGGTCGCCTATAGCGGGGCCGATGCTGCCAAGGCAATCTTGGAGCAGGAGTTCGATCTTGCGCTGCTGGATGTCATGCTGCCCGATATCGATGGGCTTGAGTTGCTGCGTACGATCCGTTCCAGCCATACCTATCCCGTGATCATGCTGACGGCGCGCGATGCCCAGCAAGACAAGATCGAGGGCCTTTCGCTTGGCGCGGACGATTACGTGGTTAAGCCGTTCCGTCCGCTTGAGCTCATCGCGCGCGTGCATGCTCAGCTTCGCCGCTACACCAGCTACGGTAGCCGCGCGCAGGTGGCCGAGTCGCCGATCATCCAGCTCGACGGCCTGGAGATCAACCGCGATGCTCGTTCCGTAATGGTGGACGGTGCGCCGGTGCGCCTCACGCCCATCGAGTATTCCATCTTGCTGTATCTGGTCGAGCATCGCGGCAGTGTGGTGGCCGTGGAGGATCTGTTCCGCGCGGTGTGGAACGAGGATTTTATGCCCGGCTCCAACAATACGGTGATGGTGCACATTCGCCACCTGCGCGAAAAGATCGGTGACGACGCTCAAAAGCCGCGCTTTATCAAAAACGTCTGGGGCGTCGGCTACATAATCGAATAACGCCTTTGATGGTGGGGAAGCGGATATGACAAAAGACGATAGGCAGGCATTCGAGGTGCCCGATCGACTCTTTGAATACGTGAGGTCGGTCGTCGACAACCGCGCGCTTGCAACGGTGCTGCTCTTTTTGCTGAGCCTGCTGCTGATTGGCATCGATAACATCGCTGGAATCTTGGCGGTGCTGCTTGTCGGCTTTTTGCTGATCGATCGATTTGAAATCGTACGCCGCTGCGTGGTGATTGGCGGTGCCGCGTGGGCCATGACGTTGGCGATTGGCGCCATGGCACTCGGCGGCATCGAAGGGCCGGTGCTGTTCGATGCCGGCTTTGTATTCAACATGCTTGGCTTTGTGCTGGCGCTTGCCGTGTGCGTGCTGTTCTTTTGCGGCCGCGCCCTGTACTACCAGGGCTATGAGCAGGGCGAGCAGCATGCCGATTGTGTGCTGGCCGCTCGTATTCAAGATCGCCTGATCGATCACCCCGACACCTGGGACAACATCGACGGCGACTTCCTGGAGGTCGAGGGCGCACTCAACCGTGTGCGCGATCGCGAGCGCAAGGTGCAGCAGGCCTTGCGTGACGAGTCTCATCGCAAGGACGATCTGGTCACGTACTTGGCACATGACCTACGCACCCCGCTTGCCAGTGTGGTGGGCTATCTTTCGCTGCTGCAAGAGGCTCCTGAGCTGCCGGTTGAGCAACGTGCACACTTTACGGGCGTGGCGCTCGACAAGGCGCACCGGCTCGATGCGCTCATCGAAGAGTTCTTCGATATCACGCGCTTTGACTTCCACGATATCGTGCTCACGCGCGGCTATGTTGATCTGGGGTTGCTGCTGGCTCAGGTGGCTGACGAGTTCTATCCCATCCTCAACGAGCAACATAAGGAAGCCCAGGTTGATATTCGCGAGGACCTGACGGTGCTCGTGGATGGCGATAAGATGGCCCGCGTGTTTAACAACATCATGAAAAACGCCGTCGCCTATAGCTATGAGGGCTCGACTATCACGATTGAGGCCAGGCGCCAAGACGATGGCGGCGTGCGCGTGCGCTTTATCAATCAGGGCGATCCTATCCCTGCGGCTAAGCTCAAGGTGATCTTTGAGAAGTTCTATCGCCTGGATGCGGCGCGTGCGACCAATCGCGGTGGTGCCGGTTTGGGCCTTGCTATTGCCAAGGAGATCATCGCGGCACACGGCGGTACCGTTGCAAGTGAATCGACGCCCGAACACACGATATTCACCATCGAGCTGCCCGCCGCATAGCTAGCGTGCCCTTACAAACACTTGACAATGTGCTCACGTGCGTATGAGCCGCGATTCCTACTATTGATACTGCTGAATTGATATCGATATGGAGGTGTGCGGTATGACGGCTGCTGCGGCTGCGGAGCCCACGGAGCTTGAAGAACTCATGGAAGCGCAGGCCGAGGCCGCGCATGAGCGCGAGGTTGGGGATGCGACTCGCCCCACGGCAGAGGATCTTGCCACCTCGCCGACGCGCATCGATGTCGAGGGCATCGACCTGTTCTATGGCGACCACCATGCGCTCAAGGACGTGAATATCAAGATCCGCGACAAGCAGATCACCTCGTTCATCGGGCCTTCGGGCTGCGGAAAGTCCACGTTGCTGCGCTGCTTTAACCGCATGAACGACGGCATCAAGGATTGCCGCATCGAGGGCAAGATTGCGTTCGATGGTCAAGATATCCTGGGCGATTGCGACATCTGCCGTTTGCGCCAGCGCGTGGGCATGGTGTTCCAACGCCCCAACCCATTTCCCATGAGCATCTACGACAACGTCGCCTACGGTCCTCTCGGTATGGGTGTGCGCGACCGCGCCGTGCTCGATGAGCTGGTCGAGGACTCCCTGCGTCGCGCTGCCCTGTGGGACGAGGTCAAGGACAAGCTCAAAGAGTCGGGCCTGGGTCTTTCGGGTGGACAGCAGCAGCGCCTGTGCATCGCTCGCGCACTTGCCGTGCAGCCCGACATTCTGCTGATGGACGAGCCGACCTCGGCACTCGACCCTGTGTCGACGTTGGTGGTGGAGCAGCTGGCCTGCGAGCTCAAGGAGACCTGCACGCTGGTGGTCGTGACGCACAACATGCAGCAGGCCGCGCGTATTTCCGATTCGGTTGCGTTCTTTTTGCTGGGTGAGCTGGTGGAGCACGCGCCCACCGCGCAACTCTTCAAGAATCCGTCCGATCCGCGCACCGCGGATTATTTGACGGGGCGTTTTGGCTGACGCTGTCTTTTACAGGTGCCTTTAGGGTTAAGATGCGGTCATATCGGCCGCAAAGGGGTTCAACATGATCTATTACGTCGAGGACGATGACAACATCAGGGATTTGACAGTCTACGCGCTGCGCAAGCAGGGAATCGAGGCCGAGGGCTTTTCGTGTGATGGCGAGTTTAAAGCTGCCGTGGCGCGACGGGTGCCCGATGCTGTGCTGCTCGATATCATGCTGCCCGACACCGATGGCTTGGCGATTATGCGTCGCCTGCGTGCCGATCGCCTGACGGCGACGGTGCCCATCATGATGCTTACCGCCAAGGACACCGAACTCGACAAGGTGATGGCGCTCGATGGCGGTGCCGACGATTACCTGACTAAGCCGTTTTCGCTCATGGAGCTTGCGAGCCGCTGCCGCGCACTGCTGCGTCGCGGCGGCATGGTCAAGCAGGCGAGCGATGTGCTCAGTGTGGGCGACATCGTGCTTTCGCCCAGCCATCGCGAGGTGACCGTTGCCGGCGAGCCGCTTAAGCTCACCCTGCGCGAGTTCGACCTGCTCGAGTACCTCATGCGCAAGCCCGGTGTGGTCTTTACCCGCGAGTCGTTGCTGCAGAGCGTGTGGGGCTGGGACTTCGACGGCGGTTCGCGCACCGTTGACGTGCACGTGCAGACGCTTCGCCAAAAACTGGGCGAGCATGCCAGCGCCATCGAGACCGTGCGCGGCGTGGGTTATCGCCTGGCCGAGCCTTCTGCCGGTGATGGTGCCGAAGGCGACGACACCGCGGCCACCGCATCGGAGGAGTAACCCGTGGTCTTCGCCCCCCAGGGAAAACATACGCTGTCGCACCGCGTTTTTGTGACGATCTTTGTCTGCGCCATGGCGGTTATCGTGGCGTTTACGGTGCTGGGTGCGTTCTTTGTGCAAAACACTTTGGCGGATGCCACGAGTGCCAATCTGGCGCAGGAAACCGAGCTCATTGCTGCCGCCCTCGACGAGCAGCAGGAGCCCATTCCGTTCTTGCGAAGCCTCGATCGCGAGGATCTTCGTATCACGCTGATCAATAAGGACGGATCTGTTGCCTACGACAACGAGGCGTCACCTTCCACACTGCCCAACCATGGCGATCGCCCCGAGGTCATCGAGGCCTTTGAGAGTGGTTCGGGTTCCGCGGAGCGCGCAAGCTCTACACTCGACGAGATTATGCTGTATCGCGCCGTCACCCTTGATAACGGCCAGGTCGTTCGCTTGGCGCAGGCCCAGCCTGGCGTTGCGGCGATTTTGCTGTCGATGCTGGCGCCGATGCTGCTTATCGCAGCAGCGGGTGCAGTACTCTCGTTTTTTATGGCGCGCCGTGAGTCCCGTGCCATCATCGCGCCGTTGCAAGAGGTGGATTTGGATCACCCACGCCGTAGCTATGAGCACGCCTATGCCGAGATGGTCCCCATGCTTGAGCGTATCGAGTCGCAGCGCCAGGAACTCAAGCGCCAAATGGCGGTGCTAGCGGACAACGACCGTATGCGCCGCGAGTTCACGGCGAATATCACCCATGAGCTCAAGACGCCGCTTACGGCGATTTCGGGCTATGCCGAGCTCATCGCAAATGGCATGGTCGAGGGCGAGGACGACCTGCGCAACTTTGGCGGTCGCATCTATCGTGAGGCGGGCCGCTTGGCAGCGCTTGTCAACGACATCCTTACGCTGTCTAACTTGGACGAGGCCGAACGTGCAACTGAAGGCGAGGCAGTGCCCATTGGGTCCACGGAGCCTATTGAGCTCTCGCGTGCGATCTACGCGGTTGAGCAGCGTCTTGAACAGGTTGCCCGTCAGGCGAATGTGACGATAAGTCATGAGACCAAGCCTGTGGTCATCGAAGGCGTGTCGCGCTTGGTCGACGAGCTCATCTATAATCTGGCAAGCAACGCCATCCGCTACAATCGGCCCGGCGGTACGGTTACGCTGCAGTGCGGCACCAACGACGAAGGCCATCCGTTCCTCGCTGTCGCCGACACGGGAATCGGTATCGCGCCTGAAGAACAGGGCAAGGTATTTGAGCGGTTCTATCGCGTGGACAAGAGTAGGTCCAAGGCACGCGGCGGAACCGGCCTGGGGCTTGCCATTGTCAAGCATGCGGCCCTGTATCATCACGCCACGCTCGATCTGTCGAGCGAGTTGGGCGTGGGAACCACCATTACGGTGACGTTTCCCATACAGCAGGACGAGCCATTCGCATAGCGATACAACATAGATATTGATGTAGACGCCGCATTTGACTTTCGGGTGCGGCGTTGTTGTGCAATTTTACGATTGCTTCCGACATTTTTACAGGAGAGCCTGTTTCTTATGTATAGAGTTTGGTCTCGGTAAAAAGATGCGATAACATACGGACAGTTTTGTCAATCCGAACTGGGGAAATGAAAGGCAAGCTGCATGACCCTTCTCGAACTGTTCCAGCTGCTGAAGAAGCACCTCAAGCTGGTCATCACCCTTCCGGTGGTCTGCGCGATCGCCATGGGCATCGTGTCCTTCATTGCGATGGACAACACCTATACCGCGACGACGAGCATGTACATTCTCGCCAAGACCGACGATAGCGGTCAGATGAGCTACAACGATCTCTCGGCGAGCCAGATGCTTTCCAACGATATCGCCACGCTGCTGGATAGCGATAGCGTTAAGAGCGGCGCCGCCAAAGAACTGGGCCTCACCGATCTGGATGACTACAAGGTGTCTGTTTCCTCCGAGACCACCACGCGTGTCATTACGCTTTCGGTTACCGGCACCGATGCCAAGGAGACGGCTGAGGTCGCAAAGGCCATTGCCAGCTCGGTGAGTACGGTCGCTCAGAACGTCGGCGCTGCCCAGAGCATCAACGTTATCGACGAGGCTAAGACCCCCGAAGCCCCCAGCGGCCCCAAGCGCACGCTGTATATTGCCGTCGCGTTCCTCGCCGGTATCTTTATCGCAGTTGCCTATGTCGTTTTGGCAGACATGCTCAATACCCGCATCCGCGGTGCCGAAGAGGCAGAAGAGCTCCTGGGTATTCCCGTTGTTGGCCGAATTCCGGCTATGAAAGGTGGTAAATAGGCATGGCTAAGGCAAAGAACACCGATAAGCTCGTTGTACAGAATGCCGCCAAGACCCTTCTGGCCAACATCCGCTTTGCGAGCGTGGATGACCCCATTCGCACCATCACCGTTACCTCCTCGATTCCCAACGAGGGCAAGTCTACGGTTTCCATTAACCTTGCTCAGGCAATCGCCACGAGCGGCAAGTCCGTGCTCCTGGTCGAGGCCGATATGCGCCGCAGGTCCCTTTCCGATATGCTCGGCGTTCGTTCGCGCGGCGGACTCTATGCGGTCCTTTCCGAGCAGGTTTCTATCGACCAGGCGATTGTCGAGACAGGTCAGAAGAATTTCTACTTCCTCGATGCTGAGCCGCATATTCCCAATCCTGCCGACATCATCGTCTCCCATCGCTTTGCCAAGCTGGTCAAGGCACTGTCTGCTAAGTTCCAGTACGTCATCTTCGATGCTCCTCCGGTCGGCACCTTCATCGATGCTGCCGAGATTGCCAGCCTGACCGACGGCGCGCTGTTCGTGGTGCGCGAGGACTTTACCAAGCGCGAAGAGGCGCTCAACGCTATCGCCCAGCTTAAGAAGTCCGAGAAGGTCAAGCTCATCGGTACCGTCATGAATTACTGTGAGACCGAGACCAGCGAGTACTATTATTCTTACTACACCAAGGACGGTAAGAAGGTTAAGAAGGGCTCCGACGATCAGGGCACTTCCAAAAAGGGCATCTTCACCAACCGAGCAAACGTTTAGTTGATTAAGGCTGACCTATGCGTGACATTCATTGCCATATCTTGCCGGGTGTAGACGACGGCGCCGCCGATCTCGAAGAGAGCTTGGCGATGCTCGAGGCTGCCAAGCGGGCCGGTGTAACCAGAATCGTTTGCACTCCTCACTGCCGTGATCCCTATTTTGATTACGACAAGATGTGGGATGCCTTTGAGCTGCTGCGCGATAACGCTGACGGTTTTCCGCTCCAGATGGGCTTCGAGGTCAACCATCGAAAGCTCGTTGAGCTTGGTATCGATGCCGCGGATCACTTGCATTTCGATGGGACCAACGAGTTTCTGCTCGAGCTTTCGACGCATGCCGATGCGTATGCGTTTAGAGAGTACGAGAACACGATTTACGATTTGCAGTGCCGTGGCTATCAGGTGATCATCGCTCATCCTGAGCGCTATCGTGCGGTTCAAAAGGATGTAAGCGTGGCGGAGCGCCTGGTCGATATGGGCTGCAAGCTGCAGGCTTCGGCGGACTTTATTGCCGGCGGTCGCTTTGGTCGCGAGAAAAAGCCGGCACAGCGCCTGTTCAATCAGAACCTGTACAGCTTCATCGCGAGCGATGCCCATAACGTGGGTCATTACGACTGTCTGGCGAAGGCTCGCGCGAAGTTTAGCGTGCGCGGAGCTCATTTTCGCTAAAATCTGTCCCTAACGTTCGCGTTGAATGAAAGGGCAGCTATGGATATCCAACTTAAGACGGGATGCTTTGATGACGCGGCGTTGGTGCGCCGCGTCGTTTTTATGGACGAGCAGGGCTACGAGAATGAGTTTGACGCTATCGACGAGGATCCGAACTGCATCCATGTGACGCTCAATGTAGACGGTGAGCTTGCCGGTTGCTCGCGCGTGTTTCCCGAAGAGCTTGAGCGCGCAGCTGACGCAGAGGCTCCGGTGTCGCCGGCGTGCGACTTGGACGAAGGCGTCGCGGCGGGGGAGACCTACATTATGGGGCGCGTGGCCGTGCTGCCGAGCATGCGCCGTCGCGGTTTGGCGAGCAAGATTGTCGAGGCCAGTGATACGTGCGCGCGTGATGCCGGCGCCAAGCTCATTAAGCTGCACGCGCAGGAATACGTGCTGCCGCTCTATGCCAAGGCGGGTTACGCGCAGATTGCCCCGGTGGACTACGAAGACGAGGGCCAGCCCCATGTTTGGATGGCCAAGCGCGTAGATGGCAGATAGGGACGTTCCTTTCCTGCCGGCAGTCGGGGACACTCCTTGGCAATTGGCGCATCAGAGCGTTTGGACATACAGTTTTTCGATTCCGTATGTATATATGCGCGCTAATGGGTTATAAAATCTAAGTCTGAACATAGCAGGTCTGCAATGCGGCTCGGGCAACCGGGCCGTTTTTGCGGACGGGGGTAGCGCGAAAGGACTGCACATGCGTCATTTTAAGACCGAGAGCAAAAAACTGCTCGACCTCATGATCAACTCCATCTACACCAATAAGGAAATCTTCCTGCGCGAGCTTATCTCCAACGCGAGCGATGCCGTCGACAAGCTCAACTTTAAGAGCCTGCAGGACCCGAGCGTCAAGCTCGACCAGGGCGACCTGGCTATTCGTGTTTCCTTTGATAAAGATGCCCGTACCATCACCATTTCGGATAACGGTATCGGCATGACCGCCGAGGAGCTCGAGCGCAATCTGGGCACCATCGCCCATTCCGGCTCCGAGGAGTTTAAGACTGAGAACGCCGAGCAGCAGGGTTCCGATGTCGACATCATCGGTCAGTTTGGCGTGGGTTTCTACTCCGCCTTTATGGTCGCCAGCCACGTGAAGGTCGTCAGCCGCGCTTATGGCGAGGATACCGCCCACGTTTGGGAGTCCGACGGTCTTGAGGGCTACACCATCGAGGATGGCGAGCGTGCTGAGCACGGTACCGATGTCATCCTGACGCTGCGCGAGAACGAGAAGCTCGACGCCGACGGCGAGGCCGAGACCTACGATCGCTTCCTGACCGAGTGGGGCCTCAAGAGCCTGATTCAGCAGTACAGCAACTATGTGCGCTACCCGATTCAGATGATGGTGAGCAAGAGCCGCCAGAAACCCAAGCCCGAGGACGCCGGCGACGACTACAAGCCCGAGTACGAGGACTACCAGGAGCTCGAGACCATCAACTCCATGACGCCGATTTGGAAAAAGCGCAGCTCCGACGTTGAGCAGAAGGATTACAACGAGTTCTACAAGTCCACGTTCCACGACTTTGACGATCCCGCGCGCACTATCAGCTTCCATGCCGAGGGTACGCTTGAGTACGATGCGCTGCTGTTTGTGCCGGGTCGCGCCCCGTTCGATCTGTACAGCAAGGACTACGAGAAGGGCCTGGCGCTCTACAGTTCCAACGTGCTGATTATGGAGAAGTGCGACGACCTGCTGCCCGACTACTACAACTTTGTGCGCGGTGTCGTGGACTCTGCCGACGTGACGCTCAATATTTCGCGTGAGACGCTGCAGCAGAACCGTCAGCTCAAGGCCATTGCCAAGCGTGTGGAAAAGAAGATTACCGCCGACCTTGAGGATATGCGTGACAACGACCGCGAGGCCTACGAGAAGTTCTTTGAGAACTTTGGCCGCGGCCTTAAGTACGGCATCTACTCGAGCTATGGCATGAAGGCCGATGAGCTCGCCGACCTGCTACTGTTCTGGTCTGCCAAGGAGCAGAAGATGATTACCCTGGCCGAGTATGCCAAGGGCATGCCCGAGGATCAGAAGGCCATCTACTACGCCGCCGGCGACTCGCGTGAGCGCTTGGCCAAGATGCCCGTGGTAAAGGGCGTGCTCGAGCGCGGCTATGACGTGCTGTTGCTGACGCAGGATGTGGATGAGTTTACGTTCCAGGCTATGCGTGAGTACGTTGCCGCCGATATGCCTAAGATCTACGAAGACGACGCCGCCCGCGAGGCTGCCGAGAAGGCCGTTGCCGACGGTGCCGAGCCCGAGGTCGAGGATCGTCA
The DNA here is from genome assembly GCA_905215065.1 of uncultured bacterium. Classification (GTDB taxonomy): domain Bacteria; phylum Actinomycetota; class Coriobacteriia; order Coriobacteriales; family Coriobacteriaceae; genus Collinsella. The sequence continues at coordinate 14,910 of CAJMOF010000020.1, forward strand.
CCTGGAGCTCAAGAACGTCGCGACTGGCGATCTTGATCTGGCGACCGAGGACGAGAAGAAGGAGGCCGAGGACGCCACCAAGGAGAACGAGGACCTCTTTAGCGCTATGAAGGAGGCGCTCGGTGACAAGGTCGAGAAAGTTGCCGTCTCCGCGCGCCTGACCGATGCCCCCGCTTGCATCACCACCGAGGGTCCGCTTTCGCTCGAGATGGAGAAGGTGCTTCAGAAGGGTCCTGAGGGCGCGCCCGACGGTATGCCCAAGAGCCAGCGCGTGCTCGAGCTCAACGCCAAACACCCGGTCTTCGCCAAGCTCGTCGCTGCCCAGAAGGCCGGCGACGCCGACAAGATCAAGCAGTACTCCGGCCTGCTCTACGATCAGGCCCTGCTGGTCGAGGGCATCCTCCCTGAGGACCCCGTTGCCTTCGCGGCGGCTGTTTGCAACTTGATGTAGTTCGGGGATACGGCACCGTAACTAGATTAGAACGAGAGTGGATAATCTCCCACTTTTGGCTCGAATGCGGGCTTGAAGTGGGAGATTTTCCACTCTCGTTTCCTTTTGAATGATCCCTTCGTCCCCAAGGGATCATTTATTTGTGCGGGTTGTGGTTTTGTGACCTGCTGAAATTTGAGATACTGTACAACTGTACGTTAACTAATCTTCGTAGTATATTGCTACCCGCAAAACTCAATACCATTGTGCTTCGAGACGCTAAAGCGCCTACGTACAATGGTTTTTGATAGTACGATTTGATTCAACGACAGGATGGATGGTCCAAGCGTGAGTCTCGGCAGCAAACTATCCAACGCAAAGGTCTCCTTTGCGATATTTAAGCGCGACATTAAGCGACTGCTTATGAACCCCGTCGCCCTGGTGGTTACCTTGGGCGTGTGCGTCATTCCCTCGCTGTATGCCTGGTACAACATCGTTGCCAACTGGGATCCGTACGGAAATACCCAGGGCATTAAAATCGCCATCGCCAACAACGATCAGGGCACCCAGAATGACTTGGTGGGCGAGCTCAATGCAGGCGATAAGGTGGTCGACCAGCTCAAGGAAAACGATCAGCTGGGCTGGACCTTCGTCGACTCGGCTGCCGATGCCAAAGAGGGCGTCGAGAGCGGGGAATACTACGCGGCGATCGTAATCCCCAAGAACTTCTCCGACAATCTTGTCTCGATGCTCGATGGCAATTACCATCAGCCGAAGCTCACCTATTACGTCAATGAGAAGAAGAGCGCCATTGCGCCCAAGGTCACCGATACCGGTGCCAACACCATCGAGGAGCAGATCAACTCGGAGTTTGTCTCCACGGTGGGCGAGACTGTTGCCAGTATCGCCAAGGATGCCGGTGTCGATTTAAAGGACAAGGCAACCCAGACTCAGGACTCGCTGACAAGTTCGGTGTCCGAGGCATCCGACACCTTGGGTGAGGTGCGCGATTCGATTGGCGATATGAATGCCGCCATCGATAAGACGAGTGGCGCTATCGCCTCGGCTGATGCGGCGCTTGCCGGCTTGCAAGGTCAGGCACCGTCGCTGACGCAGGCAATCTCCCAGGGCAACGACCTGCTGGGCGAGGCTCGCGCCACGGCGGGCAACTCTATCACCTCGCTCTCCAAGGCACTCTCGGAAGGTAGCCTTGCACTCACCAAGACGTCAGCCTCCGCGAACGCTGCGATTGGCAAGCTAACGGGTACGGTCACATCTACGACCACCCGCATCGACAACTCGCTCGAGTCTCTCCAGGCGACGATCGATCACAATAAGGCCGTTATCGGGCACTTGGAGATTCTCGTTAATGACACGTCGACAGGTTCCGAGGAAATTGACGCGCGCATTGTATCGACCATCGATTCGCTTCGCGAGCAAAACCAGAAGCTGCAGAGCATCAAGGATGGCCTTTCTGCACAATCGAGCGCCATGGCAAACGACGCTACGGCAATCTCGAACGCGAGCAACGCACTCAACGCGGCAATTCAGACCGGTACGGCTAACCTCGGTCAGGCTCAGACCGATCTGGGTCAGAACGCACTTCCGAAGGCTTCGAGCGCGCTTGATTCCTTTGCCGCCGTTTCGGGCGATTTGACCGGCATTGTGTCGGGTATGACCCCCACGATAGCGAGCGCGCGCGGCACGCTGGCGCAGCTCGACGCCACGCTCAAGCAGGCAAAGACCACGCTGTCCCAAACCGACGCCTCCCTTGCCAAGGTTCAGGACAAGCTCGTGACCGCCGCCAATGACATTGCGGCGCTGCAGACCTCTGAGTCTATGGGCGAGTTAGCCGACCTCATGGACGTCGACGTCAATGACGTGGCAGATTTCATGGCATCTCCGGTTGAGCTGACGTCCAAGTCAATCTATCCGGTCAAGAGCTTTGGCTCGGGCATCGCGCCCTTCTACACCAATCTGGCGCTGTGGGTAGGCGGCTATGTGCTCATCGCTATCTATAAACTCGAGGTCGACCGCGAGGGCATCGGTAGCTTTACGGCGCGTCAGGGCTACTTTGGCCGCTGGCTGCTGCTGGTGATCCTGGGTGCGTTGCAGGCTATCATCGTTACGGTGGGAGATCTGGTCATTGGCGTTCAGTGCGTCAATCCGCTGCTCTTTGTACTGGGCGGCATCGCTATTTCGTTCACCTACGTCAACATCATCTATGCGCTGTCCACCACGTTTAAGCATATCGGTAAAGCCATTGGCGTCATCCTCGTCATTGTGCAGATCCCCGGCTCGTCGGGCATGTATCCCATCGAGATGATGCCCGGCTTCTTCCAATGGCTGCATCCGCTGCTGCCCTTCACCTATGGCATCAACCTGCTGCGCGAGACCGTCGGTGGCATGTATTCGTTCAACTACCTGTTCAACCTGTGCATCCTGGGCGTGTTCCTTGCCATCGCACTCTTTATTGGCTTGCAGCTGCGTCCGCTGCTGCTCAACCTCAACCTGCTCTTTGACAAGCAGCTTTCCACGACGGGCCTCATGATCTGCGAGTCCAACGACCTGCCGCGCCAGCGCTATTCGCTGCGCACGGCCATGCGCGTCATGCTCGATTCGGATTCGTACCGTCGCGAGCTGCTCGATCATGCCGTGGCGTTTGAGCATCGCTACCCGTACTACATCAAGGGCGGTTTTGCCGCCGTGGTAGGCGTGCAGGTTCTGCTCTTTGTGCTTTCGACGGTGCTCGATATCGACAATAACGGCAAGATCATCCTGCTCGTTATCTGGATCATTTCGGTTATCGCCATCTGCGGCTGGCTCATCAACATCGAATACATCCGTGCGAGCCTCAATACCCAGATGCGTATCTCGGCGCTTTCGGACGAGGACCTTCGCCGCGAGATGCGCGAGCACACGGCTGCCATCCCTGCCGCCCGTCGCATGTTTGGTCTCAACGCCAGCGAGCGTGGCGCCAAGGGAGGCGAACAGCCTACGAGCCGTCTGTCGCATATCGGTGCGCATCGTAAGGCTCAAGATGCCGACGGCGCTGACAACGTAAACGGAAACGACGGGGACACCACCTCGCTTGGCAAGCACTCTAAAGGAGGTGAGGCATAAATGAAAAACATCCTGCACCTGTTTAAGCGCGATGTCCAAAACGTGTCTCGCTCCGTGATCGGCATGGTCGTCGTGATGGGCCTCATTATCGTGCCGTGCCTGTACGCGTGGTTTAACATCGCCGGCAGCTGGGATCCGTACGGCAATACCGGCAACCTTAAGATTGCAGTGGTCAACACCGATGAGGGCTACGAGAGCGACCTGATTCCCGTCGAGGTCAACGTGGGCGAAAACGTAACCGCCACCCTGCGCGGCAACGAGAACTTCGACTGGGTCGTCCTCAACGACCGCGATAAGGCGATTGAGGGCGTTAAGTCGGGCGCGTACTACGCTGCCGTCGTTATCCCTAAAACGTTTAGCGCCGACATGATGACGCTTTTCTCGACCGAGGTGAAGCATGCCGATATCGAGTTCTATGAGAACCAGAAGGCCAACGCCATCGCACAGATCGTGACTGAAAAGGGTTCGAGCGCCGTCCAGAGTCAGGTCAACGAGACCTTTACCAAGACCATCACGACCATCGGCCTTAAGACCGTGTCCAGCCTGCTCGACTATATGAGCACCGACCAGGTGAGCAACTTTATCGCCAATCTGTCCTCGACGCTGGGCGATTCGGTCGAGGACCTGCAGGACGTTCAGGCGAGTGCGACGTCGCTCGCGGGCATTTTGAGCTCCACGTCCGATTCACTGACATCGGCGGGCGGCATGCTCAAGCAGACGGGCACCGTTGATGAGTCGACGAAGCAGCTGATGGAGCACGCCAAGAGCGGCATCAATGATTCCAAGGAAGCGCTCAAGGCCGCCAACGATGCCGTTGACGCGGCGATTGACGGAAGCGCGGGCTCGTTCGACAACGTGTCCGCCGAGCTTGCGAAGGCATTCGATGCCGCGAATCAGCATGTTCACCTTACGGTGTCTCAGCTCAACGAAGCCGCAGCGGCGCTCAATACGCGTGCTGACGATATCGATGCGATGGCCGATCAGCTCCGCAACCTTGCCGACCAGGTGAGTGACGACAAGTTCAAAGACGGTCTCAAGTCCGTTGCTACGTCGCTGGGCAGAATTGCCGTGGAGTACCGCAACAATGCGAAGGACCTGACGGCGACCGCAAAGTCCCTTTCGGACGGCATGGCGGAGGTCAACAACTCGCGTGCCGAGGTCGACCAGGCCATCGCCGATGCCAAGGCGGGCATCTCGGGCGCCAAGTCCGACTACGATTCCACATTCACGGTTAAGGCTAAGGAACTCAAGAAGACGGTTTCGGGCATCCTGGACTCGCTGGACGGCATTTCGGGCGACCTGGATAGCGCCGTAGACGGCCTGACCGACGCATCCGGTTCGCTGGCAAAGGGCCTCACCAAGGCAGCAAAGCTGGTCAATAAGGCTTCCGATCAGCTGGGCGAGGCGTCGGACAAGATTAGCGCGTTTAAGGACGAGCTTGACAGCGCCCTGACGTCGGGCGACCTGGCGACGATCAAGACGATGATCGGAAATGATCCCGAGGGTTTGGCCGTGTCGCTTTCCGGCCCCGTCGCGCTCGACCGCAAGCCGGTCTATCCGATCCGCAACTACGGATCTGCCATGGCGCCGTTCTATACGATTCTGTCGCTATGGGTCGGCTCGATCGTACTGGCGGCCATGATGAAGGTCTCGGTCGACGATGAGCTTATCAACGAGCTTATCCCCGTGCGCCTGCACGAGATCTACCTGGGTCGCTACCTGTTCTTTGGCGGCCTGGCCCTGCTGCAGGCAACGCTCGTGTGCGCGGGCGACATCCTGTTCTTTGGCATTCAGTGCGACAACCCGCTGCAGTTTGTGCTGGCGGGCTGGGTTGCGAGTCTCGTGTTCTCCAATATCGTCTACACGCTTACCGTGTCGTTTGGCGATATCGGCAAGGCGCTCGCCGTTGTGTTGCTGGTCATGCAGGTCGGCGGTTCGGGCGGCACGTTCCCCATCGAGATGACCGGCCCCGTGTTCCAGGCGATCTATCCGTTCCTGCCGTTTACCCATGGCATCAACGCCATGCATGCCGCCATGGCCGGTGCCTACCATATGGAGTATTGGATCGAGCTGGGCATTCTGGCGAGCTATCTGATTCCGTCGCTGGCCCTGGGCGTCGTCTTCCGCCGCCCGGTCATCAAAGCCAACGACTGGATCATCGAAAAGCTTGAAAGCACGAAGCTTATTTAGTGCAACAGCGTGACATTGACAAAACATCGAGGTTCACTTTGCTGACGCTTTAGTGGGCTGGATTGCGGTGCAACGCTGGTTGTTGCTACAGTAGCGGGGCGTGCCGGGGGTCCGGCGCGTCCCGTTTTTATTTGACCATGAGGCGGCACGCAGCCATACGCGTGCGGACACCACGCCCAGATTGAGTGCGAGGATGTTCCATGGCCCAATACGCTGCCAACGAAATCGAAAACATGCCCGATAGCCCTGTAGCCCGTGAGGATTTGGGCGCGGGTGGTATTCCCCGGGGTGCCGGCGCACGCTCGCCGTTGTTCTGGAAAGTTCTACTGCTTTCGGTGGCGATTATCTGGGGCTACTCCTTTACCACTATGAAGGACGCACTCGACACCATTCCGGTGTTCGAGCTGGTCTATGTTCGCTTTCTCCCGGCATCACTGGTTATGTTTGCAATTTTCCATAAGCGCATCATCGCTCATTTCAATGCCCGCAACCTGATCGTCGGGCTTGGCATGGGCGCGCTCATGTGGGGTGCCTACGGTTTGCAGACGATCGGCCTGGCACAGACCACGGCGGGCAAGAGCGCTTTTTTGACCGGCACGTATTGCATCCTTGTGCCGTTTGCAAGCTATGTCCTGAGCGGTGAAAAGCTTACCCGGTATAACCTGGGTGCAGCGTTGTTGTGCCTGGCGGGTATTGGCCTGGTAGCGCTCGATAGCGTCGAGTTCAATGCCGGCGATGTTATTACCTTGGGCGGCGCGATCTTCTTCGCCATCCAGATGGCGGTGACTGCCAAGTACGGTCGCAAGATGGACATCAACGTCATCACGTTTTGGATGTTTGTGGGCAATGGCGTTTTGAGTTTAATCACGTCGCTGCTATTCGAGACTCAGGCGCCCCTCTCTGCATGGACGCCGGAGTTTATCGGTGTGGCTGTTTTCCTCTCGGTGGGCTGCACATGCGCGGCGCTGCTCGTCCAAAACGTCGGTTTGGCGCATGTCCCCGCCTCGACGGGCTCACTGCTTCTTTCGATGGAGTCGCCTTCGGGCGTGTTGTTTTCGGTGCTGCTGATGGGGGAGGCGCTCACCTCGCGCCTGCTCGCCGGCTTCGTGCTTATCTTCCTGTCGATTATCTTGAGCGAGACTCACTTCGATTTTTTGCGCAAAAAGCCGCGCCCGCAATTGTAAACAACTTGTTGCGCCGCCCTCTCGGGGCGGCATTTTTTATGCGTCGCCCTTAAAGTTGTACCTTGCACTTTACGCTATCAAAGTGCTTGCTGCCAAAACGTTACTGGAGGGCATTTATGGCACCAGCTCTGTCCGATCTTCAACCGCAATCAGCGCCCAAGGCCACCGCAGCGGCGCAGGCCGCTATCGGTGACGGTCTCGTTGCAGAAGCTCAGGCTTTTGCAGACGAGCTCGCTGTGTGGCGACACGATTTACACCAGATGCCCGAGCTGGGTAATAGCCTCCCGCAGACCTCTGCGTATATTCAAGCGCGCCTGACCGAGATGGAAATCCCATTTGCCACGCTCGTCGATGGTTCCTGTGTTGTGGGCCTTGTCGGCGCCGGTGCCGCCGCGGCCCAGGGCAATGGCGTCTGCACGGACGAACAGGCCGGTACGGTCATCATGCTTCGCGGCGACATGGATGCCCTGCCCGTTGTCGAGGAATCGGGCGAGCCTTTCGCTTCCACCAACGGCTGCATGCACGCTTGTGGCCACGATATGCATGCGACGGCGCTGCTCGGCGCGGCCCGTTTGCTCAAGGCCCGCGAGTCCGAGCTTGTCGACGCTAACGCCACAGTTAAGTTGCTGTTCCAGCCGGGCGAGGAAACCTTTGAGGGTGCCCGCGCCGCCATCGCCGACGGTCTGCTACAGAACCCGCGTCCCCAGGCCGCCTTTGCCATGCATGTCAATAGCCAGTCGCCGCTTGGCCTGGTGCTCTATGGGAGTCCGGCGCTCTCGGGCGTGTACGGTTTCCGCATCACGCTGCAGGGCAAGGGTGGCCATGGCTCGAGCCCCGAGATCTGCATCGACCCCATCACGGCCGGCGTGCATGTGCACCTGGCGCTTCAGGAGCTTGTCTCTCGCGAGGTGCCGGCGGCCAAGGAGGTCGCGCTTACCGTGGGTAAGTTCGCTGGCGGTTTGGCGGCCAACGTCATCCCCGACACCTGCGTGCTCGAGGGAACGTTGCGCGGCTTCGATGTCGAGCTCATGGCTCACCTTAAGACCCGCATCGCGGAGGTCGTCAACGGCGTTGCCGCAACATATCGTACGCTGGCAACCATCGAGACGCTTTCGGACGTTCCGCCGCTCGTGCTCGACAGCGATATGACCCAGGCCTCGCTTGGCTACGTGGGCGCGGTGCTGCCCAAGGCTGCCTTCCTGCCGCTATTCCACGCCATGGCGAGCGAGGATTTCGCACTTATCTCGAGCGAGATCCCAAGTGCGTACTTTACGGTGGGCGCGGCCGTGACCGATACGGACGAGCATTTTGCCCAGCATCATCCCAAGGCGCGCTTTAACGATGCCGAGCTTCCCCTCGG
>CAJMOF010000021.1 GCA_905215065.1 uncultured bacterium
AAAGATCAAGTCGTCCTCGCAGACGCTCAAGCAGGAATACCTCGATACATACGAGGGAGGTGAATGACATGATAGGCAAGAGCTATGCAAAGATAGCGATTGTTGGCTTTGTACTTTGTCTTGCAATGGTGCTATGTGCATCATTTGCGAGGTATAGGTCCGAGCAGTCGTTCATCGATGGCGCTGAAAATGGGTTTGGCATAGACGGGATGTATGTCAACGATGGCGCGACCAGGCCGTCTATGGCGATTCTTGCAGGCGAAGACATGGAATGGCAAATCTGTAATGACGATGGCTCTTGTCTGAGTGGTCGTTTGGCCGCAACGAGCGACCCGAATTCGTTCGATCTTCTCGACAATGATGGATCGGATTGCGGTTCAGTTCACCTGTCGTATGCATCACGAGATGGGATGGACGGCATTCTCTACGTCTCCCACGAGTCTGGCGATTTCAAGATGCGCAGGACTAACCGAGTGCCGGCTTTTTTCGAGGAGTGAGAATTCCCGGCGGTCTGCCGATCAGGCCGCCGGGGTATTGAACCCCGCATTCATCCGTACACACACGGATGAATGCGGGAAGTGTCCGGATGAAGTTGATAATCAAGGAAACAATGCCGTTCTGCCTGGGACGGCTTTGGCTTGGACTTTAACTACAACATCGCAATCGACACTTATCAGCTCGCGCAACGCGCATGGCCAAATCTCGGACGCTGGTACATGGAGGACCTTCGAGATTTACTGGACATCCAAAACGACGACGCACACCGCGTGCTCGCCGACTGCGAAGACGAGATGGCTGTCTACAATGCGATCAGAAACGGCGTGAAGTCCGGAGAGCTTTCTGTGGAACCGCCGCGCCGTCGCGCGAGCCGACCGGGCAACCCGGGCAATCTGGTCCCGACTCTCCCGGTCGTATTCCTACGATATCGCCCCTAAATCACCAATGTGTCAGATAAAGAATGATGCAATGGCTATGATCAAGCATACGGCGGATGCGGCGACTGCACCTTTTTTCCTCTCCTTTAGTCCGACGAATAGGGTTGCCGTAAAGTAAAGGGCGGAAATGCAGTCTATGGCAAGCAAAACGAGTTCCTTGGGCGGTTTCAGCAAAAGGTCGCTAGCAAAGAGTGATGCGAGCAGGGTAAAGCCGATTGGGACCAAGTATCTCGAGTGATTTTGCGACAGCATGGCAACCGCCTTTTAGAACATGTAAGTGAAAAGTCGGTACGATGTCATTGCGGTTGCAAACAAGCCGCCGCCAGGACCGGTTGTCACGAGACCGGCGATAACTTCAGCGGTGCCAGCAAGGTAGGGATCGCGCAGGCAAGCCTCCTCCTTCGCGTTCAGCTTGACCTTGTGAGGGACGGTGCGGTTATTTGCAAATCCGTGAGAATCGCACCACGCCTTGGAATATGAATCCGTGCAGCGTCCGCGCTCAAAAAGGGATATATCGTATTTTTCGTCGTAGTTGTCTCCGACGTAGATCTCGCTGCTCTCGGCGGGAGACCCCTCGTCGGCATAGGCTGCCGCAACGGGCACAAATGGTGTCATGACAAGGGAGAGGCAAAGAGCTGCTGAGACGATGGAGGGCAGGTATTTCTTCATGGCTGGCTCCTTAATCTGGCCTTTGATAGTTACTTGATGTCGCCTCCTTCCGCTTTATATCCGTTGTATTTGGCGTATTTCTTTAATAAGGCAAGAGGTTCTTCCTCTCCTTCGGATAAGCCGATGATGTTTCCTTGATCATCCAGTATGAATACGGACGGAATATGCTCAAGTTCATATTGGTCATACACGGTCTTATCTTAATCTATGTATATGGGAAAGTCTCCTTCATGGACCGAGGCTTCTTCAATTGTGCTGTCCTCGGAAACAGTGAAAAGGTTCTTCCTTAAGGCTGCGAAATTATCAAGTTGTTGCATATCTTCTATGAGAGATTCGCAGTGCTGACACCACGATGCCCAGAACATCAAGATATTTTCCTCATTAGGTTTTAGCTTGTTAAAATAATTGACGTTTCGGCCGAGGCTGAAATTTTGGCCCATTTTAATGGACAAAGATGAGGGATAAGCATCGTGTTGCGGTTTGATATTGACGGCGATTAAGGCGGCGAAACACGTCAGAGTCGCCAGAGTCAGTAAGGCGATAACGCATTTTCTCGGTTTCCAGCTCATGACAGATCCCTCTCTCATGGTGAAACGCATACTTTTTGAAACGGGATACCGCTTCGATTCGTTCCGGACGCGGATGTGGACGTAACTGGTCTCGGTGCCAAGTGCGATTTAAGTGCTGTATATGACTTAACGGGAATGTCCGAGCAGTGCCGGAGTCTTCATCTGGATTGTTCCGACTGGAGCATCAGCCCGAATACACTGCATAGCGACTCCAACAAGAACGTCCCCGGCGTAATCCTTTCCAAGGCCCGCGACGGCTATCTTCTTCCTCCTTTTCGAGAGGTTCGCAATCTTCATGCCGGCCTCTCTTGCCTTCTCGCCCGAATCCCCGTAGCCCTGCTCGGCCAGCCTCTCGAGGCTCTCCTTGGCGGCTTCAGCTTCCTTCCTGTTGCCCTTCTCGAGTATCGCGACGCTCGTCTTGTAGACCCTGTCCCTTCTGGATTCATCCAGGAACGCGGCATCTTCCAGATCCGCCATTTTCTCGCGCACGGCGCCGCAGTTCCAGCAGGTACCGCGCTTGAGGTTCACCGCACCGCAGCCGCACTGCCACCACCCGTCGTGTTCGGAATGGACGCCCGCGCATTTGAAGGTATCGGCCCCCATCTCGGAGAGCAGGACATCGCGTTCCGACTCCTCGACCCCGTTGAGTGCGAGTGGCGCGGGGCTATCGATGTCGATCGGGTCGCCGAAGGAGGTCTCGCCGTCCGCTCGGGTCACAACGGCACGCGAGCCGGTGATAACAGACAGCTTGATTCTCACCGCCTTGGGCCTGAGCACCTCGCCGGCGGGCAGGTCGGCATCTAGGAGCGAGAAGTCGACGGTCTCCGTCTCCCCTCCCTCGCCCTCGAGCCCGACAGTGAACTCTATGCGGCTGATGGGTTTCGTCGATACGTTGACGATCTTTGTTTGGAGGAAGCAGGCTCCCGTCTCGGTGTCTCTGGAGACTTGGATGGCTAACATCCTGACAGGGCAAAGCTCCTGCCAGGAGGGGTTGGCGTCGCGGTAGGCTATCTTGTATTTCGACATTACTACACCTCGGGCAGGGCGTCTTCGTCCCTTTGTGCGCTGGGCGCCGGTGCCGCTCGGTCGGGCAGAGCGCAGACGATCAGGCCGACCATGAGCGCGGTGCCGAAAAGGCCGATGAACCAGAGGATTCCCGCGCCATTGGTGTAATGCCCCTTGGCCCTGGCAATCTTAACGAGCTCCGCTACGCCGCAGATGTTGGCGGCGATCGCCAAGAGAGGCAGGAAGAAGATTATCAGCTCCAGGCTTCTCATTTTTGGTCCCTTCTTCTCGACCGCCCGCCTCGACACCGGCGGTCCTCCGTAACTTCCGGTAACACCAATTCTGCTGTCCTCACCTGCGGATTTGTTGAGCAACAAATTCGATTGTGTGAGCGGTCGGTTAATCTGCGCAGACGTTGGGCTAATTTCTCTTTGCCGCTGCGGCAAGTCCAGCGCAACCTTTTGGAATAGTCCTACGCTCAAGCCGTTTCTATTCACCCTGAGCGAAGGGAGTCGCATATGCATGCAGCGGCAATTAACCTTCGGGGGGGGGTATCTCCTAGAGGTATCCGCCTTCGTGGACAATCTATCATCGAGTACGTCCTGATTATCGCGGTCATCGGCCTGGTGATCGTGTTCGCGGGACCCAGCGTGGCCGGGGCCATCCGAAACCAGTTCAACCTGGTCGGCAACACGGTGAACAGCGGGGCGACCGGTGGCGTCGAGGACGGTGGAACATCCGGTGGCGGCTCCACAGGGGCCGATTCCGCGACCGTCCAGGCGGCCATCGCCAAGGACGCGAAGGACTGGACGCTCGGTGAGCAGAAGGCCGTGGCAGAGGAAATCGCCACGAAGGGCAAGGCGTCTCCCGCCTACGCCAAGGCGAAGGCCGCCATGGATGCCGGCACCAAGTTCACGATGAAGCTCACCGATGGGAAGACGCTCGAATACCGCATCATCGGCATCAACCATGACGATTTGGCCGACGGCTCGGGCTAGGCGGGGCTGACGTTCCTCACCACCTCGACGGGTATTTCGCCCCGCATGAACGCCACCGACACCAACGCCGGTGGCTGGGAGAAGTCGGAGCTCCGTGCGAAGATGAACTCCGGCGAGATCTGGAGCCTCATGCCGCCCGATTTCCAGTCCAAGGTGAAGACCGTCAGGAAGCTCACGAACAACGTCGGCGGAATCGATAAGAACGCCGCCGTAACCGCGACCTCGGACAGGCTGTTCCTTCTCAGCTACTCCGAGATCGCGCCCTGCACCTCCCATTGGACCTCCGACTTCACTTCCCTTTGGGCCTCTGACTACCCCTGGAGTTCCTCCGAGGGTAGCCAGTACGAGGCCTTCAAGGGCAAGGTAACGAATAACGATAATCCCAACTCTGCCATTGCCTTTAGCAGCTTATGGTGGGAGCGTTCGGTGTTACCGAAACTTTCTGCGTACTTCCTCGACGTCACCGGTACTGGCAGGCCGTCGCGTGGCGACGACGCGAGCGCTTCGCTTTGCGTCTGCCCCGCTTGGTGCTTCTAGCCTGTCTTCTAGCTTGTCTAGCGAAAAGCCTGCGCAACTTCGCGCGGGCTTTTCTTTTGGCGGTTACTCGAACGGTCTGATGTTCGTGGCACAGGTAGTCGGGTTGAGGGGAAATGGGGTCACACAGCGGCTCTCAGAGCGCCCGCCGCACTCCCCCGCCATTACCCTGCGGTGTCCTCGTATAGAGCCCATCCCGCTTGGCGTTTCGTTGCAACGGCCCACTTGTCCACCGATCAAGTGAACTACTGGAATAAATACAGCGACACGCTTGTCCGTTACAGTCGCTATATCTATGTAAATCGCCGCGATAAATACAGCCCTTAATCGGCTGTATACCAGCTACGCGTATGTAGATTCATATCGCGTTAATAAATCGGTCCAAGCGCGTGCAAAACGCGCAAGTAGCCGCAAAAGGCGGTTATCGCGTAGGCAGATTTTTGACACCCTGTTGCTTAATCAAAATTAAGCAATTGCTTAAAACAAAAAAGGTCAGGCACTAGATGCCTGACCTGCAAACTTCTGGTCGGGACGACTGGATTCGAACCAGCGACCCCTTGACCCCCAGTCAAGTGCGCTACCAAGCTGCGCCACGTCCCGAAGCTTTTGTTTGTTGCTCTGCTCTCGCTCGCAACAGGGAGTATATTAACCCGAAACTTTGCCCTTGTGCAAGAACTTTTTTACAAATTTTGAAGCAAGTCCAAAATTGCATCTGCGAGCTGGGGTTTTGTTAGTACGGGAAGTTCTTGCGTGCCCGCTGTGCTCACGATCCAAGCTTTGTTGGTATCGGTTCCAAAGCCAGAATCGGCGCGCGAGACATCGTTGGCGATAATGGCATCGCAACCCTTGCGGGCGAGCTTTTGCTGCGCGTACTCCACGACGTTATCGGTCTCTGCCGCAAAGCCGATCACGCACCGTTCCCCCTTTTGGCGTGAAAGTTCGGCCAAGATGTCAACGGTCTCGACGAGCTCGATTTGATCCAGGCGCTCGTTGGCCTTTTTGAGCTTATGGTCCGCCGGGGCCGCCGGCGTGTAGTCGGCGACGGCGGCGGCGCAAATGGCCGCGTCGGCCGTCTGGAAGGCGCTCAGCGCTGCCTTGAGCATTTCTGAGGCGGTCTGTACGTGCACGCACTCCACACCGCGGGGAACGTCGAGCGATGTCGGTCCCAGCACGAGCGTGACGGCGGCACCGCGACGTGCGGCCTCCCCCGCCAGGGCGATACCCATCTTGCCCGAAGAACGGTTGCCAATGAATCGCACCGGGTCGATCGGCTCGTGCGTGGGGCCGGCGGTGATGACGATGCGCTTGCCCGTCAGGTCTTGCGGCACGGGGTTGAGCACCTCACAGACAGCCTCGACGATGTCCTCGGGCTCGCTCATGCGGCCCGTGTCCACGTCGCCGCACGCAAGGTAGCCGCTGCCGGGTCCCACCACGTGAACGCCGCGGTCGCGCAACGTGGCCATGTTGGCCTGCGTCGCCGGCGCCTTCCACATGCCATTGTTCATGGCCGGCGCGATCACGACGGGCCGCGGCGTCGCAAGCAGCGTGGTGGAGATGAGGTCGTCGGCGATGCCGTTGGCCATCTTGGCGATGATATTGGCCGTCGCGGGCGCCACGACCACCAGATCGGGCTCCTGCGCAAGCGAGATATGGTGGATGGGGTCAGACGGGTCGTCGAATAGCCCAACCGCGACCGGCTCATTGGTGAGCGCGCGGAACGTGAGCGGGCCCACGAACTCCGTGGCGTGCTCGCTCATAACGACCTTGACGTGCGCGCCGCGCTTTTGCAGCAGGCGCACGATATTGCACGACTTATAGGCGGCGATCCCGCCGGTAATGCCCAGCAGGATCGTTTTTCCCTCAAGTTGGATTGAATTGTTGGGTGCCGCCGTCATCGTTAGGCTTCCTTGCTCGGGAGTACCAGGAGACGATGGCAGTACGGGCAGTGCGTAATCTCACTGCCGTCGTGGTTGAGGTCGCTCATGGACGACGCCTGCAGCGCGGTGTGGCAGACCGTGGGGATGTTGCCCTTGATGGTCTCGACGGCCAGGCCGCGGAACTGCTTAAGAAGACGTTCGTAGTCGGTGAGCACGTCGGTCGGCAGCGTGGCGGCAAGCGCAGTGCGCTCCTTCGTGGCGGCTTCTATCTGAGCCTGCAGGTCGGCGGCCTTGGCGCGGGCGGCCTTGGTGTCGGCCTTCACGCCCTCCTCGAACTTGGCGATGATTGCCTGTGCGCGAGCCTCGCGGTCGAGCGCCTCCTTGTGGGCGACGACGACGTCCTTGCGGGTGTGCTCGATCTTGTCCAGGCGCTTGGCCAGGGTGGCGAGCTCGTTCTCCAGGTCCTGAACCTCGCGATAGTCGGAGCCGTCAACGTGACGCTTCTTGGCGGCCTCGATGGCGTTATTGGTCTGGATCTCGGTGGTGTTGAGATCGTCGAGCTCAATGTCCAGATCCTTGCGCTGGGCGTAGAGCTTGGTCATCTCGGACTTGAGCTTCACATAGGTCTTGCGCTTGGAAGCGAGCTCCTTGAGCTCCGGCATATTGGCAAGTTCGCTCTTGTTGCGGGCGAGCTCCAAATCGATCTGTTGCAGCTTGAGTAGCGTAGCGCCGGCGCTCATAAGTTCTCTCCTTTTGTCACAGTCCACCATTGGCAAGGGTTCAGTATTTTAATCGCATGACGGGGGTCGACCCCGGCGTCAACTGCAGAGTTCATCAATATATCAACGAACGGCTCCTCGGAGCGGTCGTGGCCGAGCAGAATCACGCTCAGGCCACGCAAGGCAAGGTCCTGCGCCACGTGGTATCCCGCCTCGCCCGTCACGATAACATCTGCGTTGGCAGCGATGGCAAGCTCTCCAAAGTCGCCCAGGGAGCCGCCCAATAAGGCGACGGTGCGGCACGGGTGCTCGGCCTCGCCCCACACGCGCGGGTCGCTGCCAAACGCCGTGGCAGCACGGGTGGCAAGATGGCGCAGCGTGCACGGGTCGTTGAGCGTTGCAAGCACGCCCAGGCCGGTGGCCTCGGGGTCGTCCACGTGCTCCAGTGAGCTTACGTGCTTTGCGCCTAGCAAATCGCTCAGGCGAACGCGCGCTTCGTGCGAGCGGTCCAGGTTGGTGTGAAGCGAGATGATGCTCACGCCGCAACGAGCTGCCTCGTACAGCGCGGCGCTACACTGGGGACGCGCGGAATCAGCCGGACAAAAGGCCTCGGGCGCCTTGATATAGATGGGATGATGCGTCAGCAGCACGTTGGCGCCGGACTCAAGGGCGCGGTGCACGTTGGCCTCGGTCGCGTCGAGTGCGCAGGCAACACCGGTGATCTCGGCAGCAGGATCTCCCACAGATAGCCCAACATGATCCCAGCCCTCGGCGTCCGTCTTGGGATAGCGTGCCAGTAGGGCGCGCTCGAGCTCGGCGACGATCATACGGCACCTACGATCGAGAGCAGCGTCTGGGCAAAGTCGTCCAGGTCGTCTGGATTCACGCGATCATCGAAGGAGATGCGCAAGGCACCCAGCGCCTGTTCGCGGCCGATGCCCATCGCGCTGAGCACGTGGCTCGGGTCCATGCTGCCACTCGAGCATGCCGAGCCTGCCGACACCTCAAAGCCGGCGGCGTCGAGCTTGATGATGAGTTCCTCGGAGTCCATGCCGTCAATGTAGATCGATACCATGCCGGGCAGACGGTCGGCTTGCGCGTAGTCACCCATGGTGGCGTGAATGCGCTGGTGGGCCGTAAGCGTGGCGTAGAGCTTGTCGGAAAGGGCTTGCAGCTTCGCGCGCTCCTGAGCCACATGGGGCGTCAGAGACGAGGCGGCAGCGGCAAAGGCGAGCTGCGTGCGCAGGTCTTGCGTGCCGGCACGACGTCCGGCTTCCTGTCCGCCGCCAAAGATGCGCGGGCGCAGCGGCGTGCGGTTCTTAAGGTAGAGCGCGCCGGATGCCACGGGGCCACCGATCTTGTGCGCGGCAACGGTCATGGCGTCAACTCCCAGCTCGGTGACATCGAGCGGAATATGCAGATACCCCTGGATGGCATCGGTGTGGAACGGGGCGCCAACGGTATGCGCGGCCGCGGCAAGCTCGCGGATGGGCTGCACCACGCCGGTCTCGTTGTTGGCAACCATGATGCTCACGAGCGCCACGTCGTCGCCTAGTAGCTCGACAAGCGCGGCAGGCTCAATGTAGCCCGCGCGGCAGGGCTGCACCAGGTCGACGGAAAAGCCGGCGGCACGCAGCAATGGCAGGTTGTCCAGAATCGAATCGTGCTCGATGGCAGATACGATCACGCGGTTGCGTTTACGGTCGCGCTGACGGGCGCCCTCGGCAAGACCGAGGAGCGCAAGTTGGTTTGCCTCGGTACCGCCGTTGGTCAAGATGATCTCGGACGGACGGACGCGCGCGCCAAAGCTGCGGGCAATCTCGCGACGCGCGACTTCAAGGCGCGCAGCGGCCTTGCGGCCGAGCGAATGCAGCGAGTTGGGGTTGACGCCGGCAAGCTCGCTGTCGTCGTACTCGCGCTGCGCAAGGAGCGCCTCGGCGCGCATGGGCGTCGAGGCGGCATAGTCAAGATTCACGGGTATGCGGTTTTGACCTGCGGTCATAAGGGTTTATGCCTCCTGTGCGGCCTCGTTGCCCAGCTTCTGCAGCAGCGCAACCTCGGCAGCGGGATCTTCGGACTTAAATACGGCAGAACCGGCCACGAGCACGTTGGCGCCGGCCTTGACGACCTCGACAATGTTCTTGGAAGAAATGCCACCGTCGACCTCGATGAGGGGCGAAACGCCGTGACGCTCGCACATGGCCCTGAGCTCGTGGAGCTTAGCGATGGTGCCCGGGATAAAGCTCTGACCGCCAAAGCCCGGGTTCACGCTCATGAGCAGCACCATATCGACGACATCAATGATGCTCTCGAGTACGCACACGGGGGTGGCGGGGTTGAGCACCACGCCGGCCTTGACGCCGCGCTGCTGCAGATGCGTGAGCGTGCGGTGCAGGTGTGTGGAGGCCTCGTAGTGCACGGTGATCATATCGGCACCAGCGTCGGCATACCAATCGACGGTCTCGTCGGGGTTCGACACCATGAGGTGAGCGTCGACCGGCACGTCGGTGGAGCGCTTGACGGCCTTGAGGATATCAACGCCAAAGGTGAGGTTGCCGGTAAAGTGACCGTCCATGACGTCGAAGTGCACGTAGTCGGCACCGGCGATCTTATCGAGTTCGCCCTTAAGGTTGGCCATGTCGGCCGAAAGGACGGACGGAGCGATTTTAATGGAACCCATGGTAGTAGCCTTTCTGCGCTAGTCGGTGAGTCCGTAGAACTCCTGCGATGGGACGCGGTCGGTGAGAATTTCGAGCGCCCTATCCAAAGTAACACCGTTGTAGAGCGTTTGCTCCACGGCAAAGGTGAGCGGAATATCTACGCCCAGTGAACGGGCGAGCTCGCTGACGCTGCGGGCCGCGACGGCGCCCTCGACCACCATATGCGTGCGCGCCTGGTACTCGTCGAGCGACACGCCGTGGGCAAACTCGTAGCCAAAGGTGCGGTTGCGCGAATGCTCCGAGGTGCAGGTGGCGATGAGGTCACCCATGCCGGCAAGCCCCATGCAGGTCATGGCCTGGCCGCCGCGGGCGTGCACCAGGCGGCTGATTTCGGCCAGACCGCGCGTCATGATGAGGGCGAGCGTGTTATCGCCCGCGCCCGAGCCGGCGGAGATGCCGCACACGATGGCGATGACGTTTTTCATGGCGCCGCAGACCTCGACGCCCGTCATATCCTGCGACAGGTAGATGCGGAAGGCCGTGGAAAGCAGCAGCTCCTTAAAGGTCTCCCCTACCTGTTGGTCTTTGCTGGCGATGACGGCGGCCGAAAGCCCGCCGCGGCAGATTTCCTCGGCATGGTTGGGGCCCGAGAGCGCCGCCACGCGCGACTCGTTACCGATCTCGCTGGCAATGACCTCGCTCATAAGCAAGCCGGACTCGGGCTCGATGCCCTTGGTGAGGCACAGAACCGGCATCTCGTCCGCGATGAACGGCGCCGCCTGGTAGCAGACGTCGCGCAGGTGCGTCGAAGGCACGGCAAATATGATGGCCTCGGCGCCGTCGAGCGCCTGGGCTAAGTCCGTCGTGGCGACAACGTTTTCCGGCAGCAGGTAGTCCACCAGATAGCGGGGATTACGGTGCTCGCCGTTAATGCCGGCGGCCGTCTGCTCGCTGTGGGCCCACATGGTCACGCGCTCGGCGCGCGCGGCGGCAAGGCCGGCGACGGCGGTTCCCCAGGAGCCTGAGCCAATCAGCGCAACATTCATGACTCTCTCCTACTTATCGTCGGGCTCGGTGACGCGCTTGGTAAACGAGAGCTTGGACTCCTTACCGGCCATGAGCTTTTGGATATTCGAGCGATGGGCCCACACCACGGTGATGCCGATCATCGCCATGCAAAACTTGAGACCCAGGCTGCTGTACGGAAAGACCGCGCAGGCAGCGATAGGAAGACCGATGGCGGCGGCAAGCGAGCCCACCGACACGTACTTGGTGATGGCGACGGCCACGATAAACATGCCCAGCAGCGACAGGCCAATGGGCCAGTACCAGGCAAGGATCACGCCCAAGCCCACGGCGATACCCTTGCCGCCATGGAAGTTGAGATAGGGAGAAAAGATGTGCCCCCACACGGCAGCGAGGCAAATGACGCCGAGCATCCAGTCGCCGGG
This sequence comes from uncultured bacterium, assembly GCA_905215065.1. Classification (GTDB taxonomy): domain Bacteria; phylum Actinomycetota; class Coriobacteriia; order Coriobacteriales; family Coriobacteriaceae; genus Collinsella. The sequence continues at coordinate 11,418 of CAJMOF010000021.1, forward strand.
GGCTCCAGGCGCCATGATGTTCGGCGGAAAACCATAGCCCAGATCGGCGATGAGCGGACGGGCGATAAGGACGCAGATGGCGCCCTTAAGGCAGTCGAGCAGCAGCGTGAGTGCGGCCACCTTGGGGCCGGCCACGCGCAGCGCGTTGGTGGTGCCGATGTTGCCGGAGCCCGCCTTGCGAATGTCCGTGTGGTTGAACACACGGCCCAAGATCAGGCCAAACGGAATCGCCCCGATAAAGAACGAGACCACGGCGCAGATGGCGGTCAGCAGAATCGGATTATGCATCCTTTTGTTCCTTCTTCCTAAAGAAGAGTCGAATGGGCGTGCCGGCAAAATCGAAGGTCGAACGCATGCGGTTCTCCACGTAGCGCTGGTAGGTGTCGTTGACCAGGTCACTGTGGTTGACGAAGAACGTGAACGTCGGCGGGTTGACGCCCGTCTGGGTCACGTAGTGCATGCGCAGGCGGCGCTTGCCGTCCACCACGGTATGGCCGAACTCGCGCAGGTCGGTGAGGAACGTGTTGAGGCGCGAGGTGCTGATCTTCTGCGAGCGCGTCTTTTCGGCGGCGTCGACCATCGCCCAGATCTTCTCGACGCTGCGGCCGGTGAGGGCCGAGATGCGCAGGTACTGGGCCCAGGGAGCCATGACGCCCAGACGGCGGTCGACGGTCTCCATGCAGGCCTCGCGCTTGCGGTCGTCGTCGAGCAGATCCCACTTGTTGAGCAGCACAACGATCGCGCAGCCGCGCTCGATGGCCAAGCCCATGACCTTCTGGTCCTGCTCGGTAACGCCCACGGAGGCGTCGACGACGAGCAGTGCCACGTCGGCGCGATCGATGGCGCGCAGGCCGCGAACCATGGAGTAGTACTCGATGTTCTCGTACACGGTGCTCTTCTTGCGAATACCCGCGGTGTCGACCATGCGGTAGTGCTTGCCGTTGCGCTCCACGACGGTGTCGATGGCGTCGCGCGTCGTGCCGGCAATGTTGGACACGATAGAGCGGTCGGCGCCCAGGATGCGGTTGAACAGCGAAGACTTACCGGCGTTGGGGCGGCCGATGATGGCCACGTTCAGCGCATCAGGGAACTCATCGGCGACCTCCTCCTCCTCGGGCAACAGGGCCACGATGTCGTCGAGCAGGTCGCCCGTGCCGTGGCCATGCAGGGCCGAGAGCGGCGTGGGCTCGCCGATGCCGAGCGAATAGAACTCCCAGATGCTGTCGTTTTCGCGATCGGGGTTGTCGAGCTTGTTCACCAGCAGAAAGACCGGCTTGTCGCAGCGCTTGAGCATGCGGGCGACCGACTCGTCCTCCTCGGTGACGCCGGTGCGGCCATCGACCACAAACAGGATGACGGCGGCTTCCTCGGCGGCGGCAAGGGCCTGGTCACGGATGGACGTGGCGAAGACGTCATCGCTCTTGAGCGGTTCGATGCCGCCCGTGTCGACGATGGTGAACTCGCGGCCGTTCCAATCGGCCGTGTGGTACGAGCGGTCACGCGTGACGCCGCGGGACTCGTGGACGATGGCGTCCGAGGTCTGGGCCAGGCGGTTAACGAGCGTGGACTTGCCCACGTTGGGGCGTCCGACGACGGCGACGATAGGTTTCATCTGCTCTCCTTTAATGGGTAGGGTCAGTGGAAGTGTTAGAGTCTGCGGGCACAATGCCAAGGATGCGCTCCAGGGTATCGAGCAGCTCATGCGGCATGGTCGACACCACATGAACCTCGGCGCCGCGACTGGTAAGGCTTGCGAGTAAATCGTCACGATGATACTCGTCAAGCGTCATGCCGTCAGCGTTGAACATGAGCTTAGGCACAAAGAGCATAACCCCCGACAGATCTTGGGGCAGCTGCTCCAGAATGTCACACGCGACGATGAGGCCGGTCACGTCCACGTTGCCGCCAAAGTAGCGGTTCTTGATGGCTGTGACGGTGCCGCCGAGACCATGCGGCGACTCCACAAAGCGTGCCACGGTGTCTCGCGCGCTGGCGCCCGAGAGGCACAGCAGGTGCTGGCTGCGGGCGGCGATGGCCTCGCGGACGCGGGCCAGTCGCTCAGTATCGGTAGTCAACACGTCGTCGGTCTCGTCCAGATACGAGCGGATCATGCCGATGCCGTCGTAGTACTGCGGATAGCCGTCGTAAAAGTCTGCCTCGGGAGGATCGATGCCGGCGTCCAGATAGAACTCGTCGCTCATCTGGAAGGTATGGCGGCCAAAACGCTCGTACGCGCGGTCCTGGAAGGGTCGGATCATGGCAATGGTCTCGCGCGCCAGTTCGGGCTTGTCGCTGTATGACCAGCTAAAGCGGTTTTGGTGTTTGGTAAAACCGAGCGGCACAATGCCCAGGCTTGTGATTTGCTCATGCTCCTCGCAAAAGCGCAGGGTCTTTTCCAGCTCCTCGCCGTCGTTCATGCCGGGACACAGCACAATCTGCGCGTGGATCTCGATGCCGGCGGCCATGATGGCCTCGAGCACGTCCATGCCACGCTGGGCGTTGCGGCCCATCATGCGGCGGCGGACGTCGGGACTCACGGCGTGGACCGACACGTTCATGGGGCTCATGTTGCGGTCGATGACGTTTTGCACGTCCTCGTCGGAAAGGTTCGTGAGCGTGACAAAGTTACCCTGTAAAAAGCTCAGGCGATAGTCGTCGTCGCGAATGTAGAGCGTGGAGCGGCCGCCCTTGGGCAACATGGTCATAAAGCAGAACACGCAGGCGTTGACGCAGGTACGCATGCCGTCAAAGATGGGGCCGTCGAACTCCAGGCCCCAGTCCTCGCCCGGGAAGCGGTCGAGCTCGACGGGGGTGACGGTGTCGTCGCGCGGGTCGAAAACCTCCAGCTCGACGGTATCGTCATCGGCCTCCCAGAGCCACACGATCATGTCGGTGAGTTGCTCGCCGTTGACCGTGAGCACGCGCATGCCCGGCTCGATTCCCACATCCCATGCGGGCGACTCGGGACGCACGTTCTTAACGAGCGCACCCTCACCCGGCTCGGGGTCGCGGCTGCGCCCGTAATCGGCCACCTCGGCGGCGTATGCGGGTACGGTCTGGTCCATGGTTAGCGGCAAAGCTCCTTGATGCGCGCAACGGCGCGTTCGATGTGTTCTTGCGGGGTGGAGGCTCCGGCAGTGATGCCGATGTGGCGCGCGCTGGCAAACCATGCGGCCTCGAGCTCGGAGGCCTCTTCGATGTGATGCGTGTGCTCGCAGACGTCAGCGCAGATCTGTGCCAGGCGGCGGGTGTTGCCCGAGTTCTTTCCGCCCACGACGACCATGCAATCACAGCGGTTGGCAAGCGACGCGGCTGCCTGCTGGCGCTCGCTTGTGGCGGCGCAGATGGTGTTGATCACGCGCAATTCCTGCACGCGTGGGGTGATGGAGGCCACGACCTCAGCCAGGTTCTGCGCGGTCTGGGTGGTCTGCACAACCAGGCCCACCTTGCCTTTGAGTGGCAGCGCATCCGCATCGGCAGCGCAACTCACGACCTGCGCGTCATCGCCGGCATGGCCCAAAATGCCCTCGACTTCGGGGTGGCCCGGCTCGCCCACGACGATCACGCGGTAGCCCTCGCGCACCAGGCGTTCGGCCGCCACATGGACCTTCTTCACGTAGGGGCAGGTGGCGTCGACCACGGTAAGGCCGCGTTCGCGAGCGGCGTCAATGACTTGAGGCACCACGCCGTGGGCGCGAATGATCACAGTTCCGGTTGCGGCATTATCCAGGTTCTCGGCCAGGCCAACGCCTGCCTCAGCAAGCTCGCGCACCACGATGGGGTTATGGATGAGCGGCCCTAGGGTGTGGACCTGTGCGCTCTCCCCTGCCTGCGGCGCGGCAGCCAGCGCCATATCGAGCGCGCGCTGCACGCCGTAGCAGGTGCCGGCGTGGGCTGCAATCTCGATGGTGGGGACGACCTCCTCAGCAGCGGCCGCAGCGGTATTCATGACGCTCTCACCCATGGCTAGAACCTGCCCGGATGTTCGGCGCACAGCTCGTCTCGCATGGCGTAGACGCGGTTCATGGCCTCGGACTCAAACCAAGCCAGGCGCTCCGTACGCTTAAGCCCGGCCGGCGCGTCCGAAAGCGAGACGGCCTTGCCGGCACGAATCCAGCACTTCTTGGGACGCATGAGCTTTTTGCCCGCGGGCGTGATGTCGGACCAGCCGCAGATGGCGAGCGGGTTGACGGGCGCCTTGCCCATCTGAGCGATGAGCGCAAAGCCGCCGTGGACCTCTGGCTTGATCTCGCGCGATCGGATGCGCGTGCCCTCGGGGAAGATCAGGACGTCCTCGCCGCGCTGCAGCGCATGCTGGGCGGCGCGCAGGCACTTCATGTCGGCGGTGCCGCGCTCGACGGGAATGCCGCCAACGCGGCTAAAGGCCCAGCGCACAATCTTGCTCTTGGCGAACTCGGATTTAAAGATGGGGCGAATGCGGCGGCCGCCAAAGAACAGCGCCGTCTCCACGGCCAAGAGCTCGGCCATCGAGGTGTGGTTGCAGATGACTACGCTGCCGCGGCCGTCCTGGCGCTCAAACAACAGATCGGCATCTTCGACCTTCCAACGCCACATGAGCTTGGAGAAGGCCCAAAGGATGGCCATGACTACGACGACGGTGCCGCGAATGAGCGCCGGAAACTCGTCATAGGGGGCGTTGTAATAGTCCTCGGGCGTCTGCTTAAACAGGCGCATGGGCTACCTCCTTTGGTTGATGAGGCCCTCGATGATGCGTACGACCTCGTCGATGGTGTGGGCGGTGGAGTCGACGTGCACGGCGTCCTCGGCGGGCACGAGCGGGGCGACCTCGCGACTGCTGTCAAGCTTGTCGCGCTGCTTGAGGGCGTCGAGGGTTTCGTCGACCTCGGTCTCGAGTTGCGCGGACGTGAGCGGCTGGGCATCGTTTTGGTGGCGCTGCAGCACGCGGCGGCGGGCGCGCTCACGCGGGTCGGCAGTCAGGAAGATTTTGACCTGCGCGTTAGGGAACACGACGGTTCCGATGTCGCGACCCTCGGCCACGATATCGCGGTCCTCTGCGACACGGCGCTGATGGATGAGCATGGCGGCGCGCACGCCCGGGTAGGCCGAGACCTTGGACACGTTGGCGTCAACCTGCGGGGTACGAATGGCGGCCGATGCGTCCGCGCCGTCGATGGTCAGGCGCGTGTCCTCGCCGGTACCGTTGGTAAAGCGGATTTCGATCTGCTCGGCGAGGGCATCGATGGCTGCCTCGTCGTCCAGGTCGATGCCGCGGTCGAGCGCGGCGAAGGTGACGGCGCGATACATGGCGCCCGTGTCGAGCTTGTTAAAGCCAAGCTGACGGGCAATCTCCTTGGCGATGGTGGACTTGCCGGAACCGGCGGGGCCGTCGATGGCGACGATCATGCAATGCTTCCTTTCGATGGGTGACGTGCTGGTATGGTTCGCGGGCGTTGGGGCGCGGCGGGTTGCCTAGCCCGTGTAACGCTCGCGGTAGGTGTTGCGCTTGGGTGCGGAGCCGTGGCTGCCGTGGTGACGCGTGCGGCTGGCGGGGGTGTCTTGGGGCTTGCCGCCGTTGCGCTTGGCGCTCGCCTGCTTGAGCGGGATGCCGCCGCTTTTGAGGATCTGCACCTCGCGGTCGGTGAGCTCGCGCCACGAGCCCTTGGCCACGCCCTCGAGCTCAAGGCCGGCAAAGTTGCAGCGATGCAGACGGATTACCGGATGGTGAATCTTGCCCAGCATGCGCTTGACCTGGTTCTTGCGGCCCTCGCGAATGATGACCTCCACGGCGGTGGTGCCGGGCTTGACGCCTTGTGGAGCCACGGCCACGGCCTCGCGCGCGTTGATGACGCGGCAGATCGCCGGCTGGCACAGGCCGTCGTCGAGCTCGATGCCACGGCGGAGTGGGTCTAGATCGCGGTCGGACAGCTGGCCGTCAACGAGTGCCTGGTAGGTCTTGTAGACGTGTTTGCTCGGGTGCAGCAGATCCTGTGACAGGTCGCCATCGGTGGTAAAGAGCAAGAGGCCCGTGGTGTCGCGGTCCAGACGACCCACCGGAAAGAGTCCCGGAAAGCGGTCGCGGGGGACCAGGTCGGCCACGCAAGGGCGCTCCTGCGGGTCACTCATGGTGGTGAGGTAGCCAGTTGGCTTGTAGAGCATCAGGTATACGGCGCCCTGGTTGAGCTTGACGGGCATGCCGTCGACCTCGATATGGTCGCGGTCGACGTCGACCTTGGTGCCCAGCTCGGTCGCGACTTCGCCGTTGACGGTCACGCGGCCGGCGGTCATCAGGTCCTCCGAGCCGCGGCGGCTCGCCACGCCCGCGCGCGCCAAAAAGCGCTGCAGGCGCATGGTGTGCGGATAGACGGGCTGGGCGTCGGTGGCGGGCACTGCGCTGCCCATGGCACGCGTCTCCCCTACTTCGTTAGTCCTCGTCATGTAAATCCTCCGAGGTCTCGCCGACGACCAGGGATTCCAAGTCCTCGACTGCCTCAACATCTTCAACATCGGTATCGAGCAGTTCGCGCTCTTCGTCCAGGTCCTCGGCCTGCTCCTCGAGCGTGGACTGAATGCTGCGGCCGCTCAGGCGCTCGCGGATAAACTGGCGCGATTGCTCGTCGGGGGCAAACTGCTCCAGATCGGGCAGGTCGCGGGTGGAGCGCAGGCCGAACTTTTCCAAGAAGGCGTTGGTCGTGCCGTAGATGATGGCCTGTCCGCGCTCGGGGTCGCGGCCGAGCTCGCGCACCAGGCCCTTGTCCACGAGCGACGCGATGACGCCGTCGGAGTTGACGCCGCGAATGCCCTTGACGACCTCGCGTGTGACGGGCTGGTGGTAGGCGATGACAGCCAGGGTCTCGAGCGCCGCCTGCGACAGTTTTTGCGTGTCCCAGCTCAGCACGTAGGCCTCGACCACATCGTGGTAGGCGGGATGTGTGAACAGGCGCCAGCCGCCGGCGACCTCGCGCAGCTGAAAGCCGCGGTTGGCCTCCTCGTACTCGACCTTGAGCTCGGCCAAAAGCGACGCGCACTCGCCAGGGGCGATATCCAGCGCACCGGCCAGCGCAGGCGCGCTTACGGGGTCGCTCGACACCAGCAGCAGCGCCTCGAGGGCGCCTTTGAGGCTGTTAGCCTCCAGCGTGGAAAGGGTTGACATGGTTGCCGCTCCTATTCGGTGAGCTCGGGGCCCTCGCCGGGCACGTATGCCTCGGCGCCCTCGACTCGGTTGATGCAGATGGTTCCAAAGATCTCGTCCTGGCTCAGCGTGAGCGAGCCGCGTTTGGCAAGCTCGAGCATAGCCAGGAAGGTGACGACGAGCTGCTCGGTGGTGGCGTCGCCGTCCAGCAGCTCGCGGAAGGTGCAGGTTTGGTGCGCCATGGTAAAGCGGTCGACCGAGGCCACCGTCAGGTCGAGCGGCACGCGATGCGGTGCCACGTGCTCGGCTTCCAGCAGGAAGGTCTGTCGCTTGCCGTCAAGGTCGGCACAGATGACGGCCAGACCGCGTAGGGTGATGCCGGCCAGGTAGTCGGGCATGAGCCCCAGGAACTCGGGGTCGGGGCCGGCCACGCGCGGGTGCATGCGGCTTTCGGCCTGCATGCGGGCACCGAGGGCCGCAGCCGCGCCTTTAAACTGCTTGTAGGCAATCAGGCGCTGGATCAGGACCTCGCGCAGGGCGTCGCCGTCGAGCGTGCTGAGCTCCTCGAGGTCTTCGTCGAACTCGTCATCGTCGTCATCGGCTTTGCGCGGGGCCTCCTGCGGCACCAAGGAGGCGGCCTTGATGTCCAAAAGGGTTGCTGCGACCAACAAAAAGTCGCTCGCCACGTCCAGGTCCAGCGCCTCGATGCGCTCGGCCTCGGCAAGGTACTGCTCGGCCACCTCGCTGATGGAGATGGCGCCGATATCTACTTTTTGGCGGGTTACCAGCTGCAGCAGCAGGTCGAACGGTCCGCTGTAGACCTGCGTCGACACGCGATACGACATCTTCGACCTCCTTTGACGGCGCCTTCGCGGCGCGGTTTGGGTGCATATTACGACCGTTTTGCACGGTCGACCTGTAAGTTTACCTTAGATGCCGGCGATTGCGAAGTTGAGCAGCTGCTCAGCAAGCGGATACACGGTAACGTCGAAATAGCGGCCGATCACGTCGATGCCGGTCCACATAGGCAGCAGGTACAGCACAATGATGAGGATGGGCATGGCGTATTGCTGCAGGTGATAGTAGTTGTTGAGCGCCTTGCCTTTGAGGAATGGCACGATGATCGACGAGCCATCGAGCGGCGGGATCGGGATGAGGTTGAAGAACGCGAGTGACAGGTTGACCACGATAAACGTGGCGCCGAAGTTCATGATCTGTGACGCCAGGGCAAAGGACATGCTGGTGTAGAGGTTGCCGTACGTTGCGTGCATGAGGGCGGCCGCGAGGCACGCGAGGGCGATGTTCGACGCGGGGCCGGCCACGCTCACCAAGACCTCGTCACGTTTGGGGTGCTTGAGGTTGTTGAGGTAGACGGGCACGGGCTTGGCGAAGGCGAACACCGGGCCGCCGGCGGCAAGCATGAGCAGTGGCAGGATGATGGTGCCAAACGGGTCGATGTGGTTGAGCGGGTTGAGCGAGACGCGGCCGCGCGAACGGGCCGTCTTGTCGCCGAGCGCCCAGGCCGCTGCGGCGTGTGCGCTCTCGTGGATCACGATGCCCACGATGACGGCGACGGCGCTGGCGAGCAGGTTCATGAGGTAGCTGCTGGACATGGCGCTCCTCTAGCGGACGCGACGCGAGGCGCGCGTGAGAAGGTAGTCGATCACAAACAGGATCACGGCGACGATGGCGTAATCCAGGCGGAACACACCGCCAAAGGGCGACGTGATGACGCCGTAGCCGGCGATGGCGCTCGGCAGGGCGCGCGAAAGCTCGACGACAAAGCCCACGATCTGCAGCTTGGCGGTGAGGCCGCTAAAACACAGCAGCACGGTTATCGCGCTCATAAAGATGCCGCAGATGCGACAGGCGATGGCGATGATGCTCATCGCCACGGCAGCGGCCTTACGAGAGTTCACGCGCGGTCTCCTCTTCGATCTGGGTGGAAAGCTCCAGCCATTCGTCCTCGAGCTTGGGCAGCTCTTGCTTAAGGCCGTTATATTCCCCCAGCGCGGCGTTGAACTTGTCTTGATCGGCATAAAGCTCTTCGCTTGCCATCAATTCCATAAGCTCGTCATAGCGGGCACGCTTTTTGTCGAGCTCGGCCTCGATCTTCTTGAGCTGGTTGCGCACGTCCTTGAGCTTTTTGTTGAGCGCAGCGCGGGCCTGGGCCTCGGCGCGCTTTTGCTCCTTGGTCTTTTTACCCTCGGCCGGCTTGGGGGCGGCGGGCGCATCGGACTGGGCCGCGGTGACCTTAGCGGACTTGGTCGCGGCCGGTGCACTCTCCCCCGCCGCCTCGGCGGCGGCGCGGGCTGCGAGGTCCTCGCGCTTGTAGAGATAGTAGTCGTAGTCGCCGTCATAGACCGTGACCTTGCCGTCGCGGATGTCGATGACGCGGTTGGCAACGGCGCGCACCAGGTGCTCGTCGTGGCTGATCAGCACGATGGTGCCAGGGAAGTTTTGCAGGGCGTTCTCGAGCATGTCCACCGAGTCGATGTCTAGGTGGTTGGTGGGCTCGTCCAGGCACAGGAGCGCCTCGGGGGCCACGAGCATCTTGGCCAGGGCCAGACGCGCTTTTTCGCCGCCGGAGAGGACGCGAACCTGCTTCTCGATGGAATCGTTGTCGCTAAACAGGAAGGCGCCCAGTAGGCTGCGCTGCTGTGGCACGGTCCACTTGGGCGTGACGGTGTCGATCTCTTGCAGGACGGTGTTGGACTCGGTCATGCCCTCGAGTGCGTGCTGGGCGTAATAGGCCACGCCCACGTTGGTGCCCAGGTCGCGGGTGCCGGTGGTGGGCGGCTCCAGTCCGGCGATGATCTTCATGAGCGTGGACTTGCCGGCCCCGTTGGGGCCGACGAGCGCCACGTGCTCGCCGCGGTAGAGCTTGAGGTCGATATCGCTGTAGATGTGTTTGTTGCCGTAGGACTTGGAGACGCCCTCCAGGCCCACGACCATATCGCCGGAGCGCGGTGGGTCAGGGAACTTAAAGTCGATGTGCTTGTGGCCCTCGGGTAGGATGACAAGCTCCTTTTTGATCTGCTCGATCTTGCGGATGCGCTCCTGGGCCTGGGCTGCCTTGGTGGGCTTGTAGCGGAACTTGTCGACGAAGACCTGCATGTGGGCGATGTCGCGCTCCTGGGCGGCGCGCTTGGCGCGCATCTGCTCAAGGTTGTCCTCGCGCTGCTTGAGGTAGCTGCTGTAGTTGCCGGTGTAAGTGGTCACGCGACGATTTTCGAGTGCGGCGACGTGGTCGACGCAAGCGTCCATGAAGGCGCGGTCGTGGCTGACGATGAGGACGGCGCCGTCATAGTTGGCTATAAAGCCGCGCAGCCACTGGACGCTTTCGAGGTCCAGGTGGTTAGTGGGCTCGTCCAGAAGCAGCAGGTCGGGATGGCGCAGGAAGAGCTTGGCGAGCGCGATGCGCATCTGCCAGCCGCCCGAGAACTCGGAGCACGGGCGCTCAAAGTCGGTGACCTTAAAGCCCAGGCCGGACAGGATTTTGCGGGCGTTGCTCTCGAGCTCGTAGCCGCCCAGGTGCTCAAAGCGGTCCTGGACCTGGCCGTACTCGTTGAGGAGTGCGTCGACGTCCTTGCCCTGCTCGGAGAGCTCGGTGATTTGGGCCTGCAGCTCGTTAGCGCGCTCGCCCATGCGGCGGATTTCCTTGGCGGCGGCCATGACCTCGGCGAGGATGGTGGTGTCCTTTTGTTCCAGATTAGTTTCCTGCTCTAGGTAGCCCACCTGGCAGTCCTTTGCGTACTGGACCTGGCCGGAGTCAGGACTGTCGATGCCCATGATGATTTTGAGCATGGTGGTTTTGCCGGCGCCGTTGGGGCCCACGAGCGCGAAGCGCTCGCCGGGGTTGATCTGGAAGGACGCGCCGCTAAAGAGGACGCGTGCGCCGAAGCTTTTTTCGATCTTGTCGACCAGGAGGATCATGGTGCCGCCTTTGACCTTGTGTGCCTATAT
>CAJMOF010000022.1 GCA_905215065.1 uncultured bacterium
TTTGGCCAATCTGCCGTTCAATTTCAAAGGCGCGACCAGAAGGTCAGCGCCTTTTCATTTCACGGCACCTTGGCTCAAATGACGGGCGCTCGCTGACGTTGCCAAAACGTCGGCGTCGTCGTGTTTGTTAAGGGGTTGGTGCATTGGGGCCAGGTTCATATGCACCCAGTTGGTGCATATGAACCTGGCCCCAATGCACCAATGGGTTGTAGCGGAAAAGCAGATTTTCCCGTTTGCCGATTTGTGCCTTGAAAAATGTATATAACGACTATAACGTAGTGTGAAACATATTGGAAACAATACCGAGGAGGCTGCGTTGAAGAAAAGCAATCTGGGCTATGTGCTGGTGCTGATCGCCGCGCTTATGTGGGGCAGCATCGGAATCTTTGTAAACGGCATCTCGGCCATGGGCGTTACGTCCCAGAGTATGGCTGCCTTTCGCTTGTTGGTCGGAGCGCTTATCTTGGCGCCGGTCCTGATGTTTATGGGCTGCCGTTCGGGTGAGGGGTCTACCGTGGCTCAGGGTCCGCTGGCCCTGTTCAAGGCAAGCCCTAAAGAGCTTGTTTCCTGCGCGCTTGTCGGTATCGTCGGTTTGGCCGCCGCCAACACTTGCTATTACGAGTGTATGGGCGAGGTGGGCATGTCCACGGCCTCGGTGCTGCTCTATACCTCGCCGGTGTTTGGTGTCGTGCTCGGCCGCGTGCTTTATCGCGAGGACGTGACCCCCAACAAGCTCGTTGCCATCGCTTTTAACATAGGTGGCTGTGTACTTGCAGTAACTAATGGCGACCTTTCCGGTTTCCATTTTTCGGTTTGGGGCGTCACGTCGGGCGTGATTGCAGGCTTTTGTGGGGCGTCGCTCGCGGTGTTTAGCCGGATAGCAACCAAGACGGTCCACCCGCTGGCTGTCACGTTTTGGGGCCTTGTTTTTGGCGGTGCGGTTATGGCGGCTATCGCGGCTCCGTGGCCGGATGTCGCCGCGGCAATGTCGCCACAGCTGCTGCTGCTGTTCCTTGGCTTTGGACTCATCCCCACAGCCGTGGCTTACATCTTATATATGCAGGGTCTGTCCATGGGGCTCGAGACATCGAAAGTTCCCGTCGTAATGTCTTTTGAGACGGTCGTCACCGTACTGGTGGGCATTGGTGTCTATGCCGAGTCCGCCGGCGCGATCAAGGTCCTGGGTATTGTGCTGGTGCTCATGTCCATCCTGATTATGAACACCGACTTCTCCAAGCTGCGCAACAGTGTATTTGTCGGTCATGTCGCTGAGAGCATGACCTTTAAGCCCAACGCGTGGTGGACGGAGAAAACGCAGGACATGGATCTGTTTAAGGAGCGCACCGGCATCGTGCTGGAGCCCACCGTGCAGGAAAGCCCCTGGTACTTCGTGCGATAGGGGATTGCGCGCAGGGTCCGACTTGGGGTTATCCCGCCAGTGCCGGCCTGCCCAGCCCCAACGTTTCAAGTACGTTAAACCCGTCAACGGTCGATTTTCACCCGCGAACGGTCTTTATACTAATTAGCAATATCCGCAACGTATAAGACGTTATAATGACCATAACGAAAAGGAGGAGGCAAGATGAATCAGATCATTCTCGCATCTCATGGCGGCCTGGCCGCAGGCGCCAAAGACACGCTCGAGATGGTTCTCGGCGACGTGTCGAACGTCCACGTCGTGTCGCTTGCTCGTGACGACAAGGAGCCCATCACCAACAAGGTGGACGCCATGATCGCCACGTTCAACGCGGACGACACCGTCTATGTGCTGACCGATATGCTCGGCAGCTCGGTCAACAACAGCATGGTCGAGCTTTCCCGCAACGGTGCGGCATTCACGGTGATCAGCGGTTTCAACATTCCGCTGGCACTGACGCTCGCTATGAGCCCCGCCCCCGTCAAGGGTGCCGAGCTCGCGGCCCTCATCAACGAGGCCCGCACCGGTCTGACCAACCCCAACGCACCGGTCGAGGCTGCCGCGGCTCCCGCCAAGAAGGCTAAGGCGCCCCGTCACAGCTCCGGTCCCGCCAAGATCGTCCTCGCGCGTCTTGACTACCGTCTGCTGCACGGTCAGGTCGTCTTTACCTGGACCACCAAGGTTCAGGCCGAGCGCATCATCGTCGTCGACAACGCTGCCGCCAACGATGACATCAAGAAGGGCGCTCTTAAGCTGGCCAAGCCCCAGGGCGTGCGCCTGAACGTCTTCACCGTCGAGCGTGCCCTCGCCAAGATGGACAAGCTCAACACCCTCGGCGAGCGCGTCATGTTCGTCTTTGGCAACACGGCCGAGATGCTGCAGTTCTGCCAGGGTTACAAGCTCGACGCCATCAACCTGGGCGCCACCGCCAACCACGACGGTGCCGATCAGGTCGGCGGCAAGGACAGCTCCGTCTTCTTCGACGCCACCCAGAAGGCCGACGTCAACCAGCTGCTCGACATGGGCATCAAGCTCTACGTCCAGCAGACCCCCACGTATCAGAGCGTCGACATCGACGCCAAGCTGTAATCAACCAGGCTTTTGCCTGACTGAAAGGAGAAGGGTATGAATACGTTCATCAGTGCGGTGCTCGTCGGCCTCGTCGGCGTGTTCTGCATGTGGGACTCCCGCCTGCTCGGTCGTCTTAACTTCGAGCAGCCCCTCGTTGGCGCTACGCTCGTCGGTCTGCTGCTGGGCGATGTGCCCACCGGCCTTGCCGTCGGTGCCGCCGTCGAGCTCGTGTCCATGGGCCTGGTGCAGGTCGGTGCCGCCGCTCCGCCCGATATGGTCCTGGGCGGCATCGTGGCCGCTGCCTTCGCGTGCCTGACCGATGCTTCCGCCGAGACCGCCATGACGATCGCCATCCCGGTCGCCGTCCTGGGTCAGCTCCTCGGCATCGTGTTCCGTTCCATCATCGCCGCCCTCACCCATGTGGCCGATAGCGCGATCGATAACGGAAAGTTCAAGACCGCCTACCGCATGCACATCTGCGCCGGCTCCGGTCTGTACGCCATCATGTACTTCCTGCCGATCTTCCTGGCCGTCTTTGTCGGTACCGACCTGGTCCAAGCCATCGTCAACATGGTTCCCGAGTGGCTGTCCGTTGGTCTGAACGTCTCGACCAAGATCATGACCGCCTACGGTCTGGCCCTGCTGCTCACCATGATGATCAAGAAGGGTATGACCCCGTTCCTGTTCATCGGCTTCCTGCTCGCCGCCTACCTCAACCTGTCCGTCATCGCGGTCGCTCTGATCGGTGTGTGCCTGGCTGTCGTCTTCATGGGCTTCAAGTTCAACGGTTCCCATGCAGCCGCCGGTGTCGATTCCGACTACGATCCGCTCGAAGACGACGAAGACTAAGGAGGAACACACTATGGCAACCGCAACCAAGGACGTGTCCCTGAACAAGAAGGTCAGCCAGTTCTTCTGGCGCTCCTGGGCCATCCAGGCCTCTTGGAACTACGAGCGTCAGATGAACATGGGCTTCCTCTACGGCATGGTTCCCACGCTCGATCGCCTCTATCCGGACGAGTCCGACCCCAAGCAGCTCGCTGCTAAGAAAGAGGCTTACCACCGTCACATGGCGTTCTACAACTGCACCCCGCAGACGAGCGCTTTCATCCTGGGCCTCGCCGCCTCCATGGAGGAGGAGTACGCCAAGGATCCCGAGAACTTCGACCCCGATTCGATCAACGCGGTCAAGACCTCCCTCATGGGTCCGCTTTCCGGCATCGGTGACTCCTTCTTCCAGGGCACCATCCGCGTTATCGCCTTTGGCCTGGGCGTTCAGCTGGCTCAACAGGGCTCCATCATGGGCCCGATCCTGGCCATGCTCATCTCCATCGTCCCCTCTGTGCTGATCACTTGGTTCGCAGCCAAGATCGGCTACCAGGGTGGCCACGAGTACCTGAGCAAGCTCCAGGGCGGCGACCTCATGGAGAAGCTCATGTATGTCTGCGGTATCGTGGGTCTTATGTCCGTGGGCGGCATGATCGCTACGCTGATCGGCGCCACTACCCCGCTGCAGTTCGCTGAGGGCACCGTCGTTATCCAGGACATCCTGGACGGCATGATGCCCCAGATGATCTCCCTTGGCCTCACCGGCCTTATGTACTGGCTCATCAAGAAGAACGTCAACACCGGTTGGCTTCTCGTGATCGCCATCGTGGGTGGCATCGCCCTCTCCGCGGCCGGCATCCTGGCCTAGTCGCGACCAAGCGTCTAACCGCTTTCCCCGGGGGCCTGCCTGGCATCCCATACCCCAGGCAGGCTTCCATCCCTAAATGTGTCAAAGGGACAGTTCCCTTGTCACATCCTCAACGGGCCGGCGACTCGGTCCTAACTACGGTAACCCTGCGTGCGTCCGGCAATGTGGCGCCGCAAAAAATCGAAAGGAATGTGTCAGATGTACGAGATCGACCTTAACCTCCCTAAGCAGATCGTCGCTGACGTCCTGTCCAACCACGAGATCCACAGCGTCGCCTTCGTCGGCTGCGGCGCTTCCATGTCCGACCTTTACCCCGCCAAGTACTTCCTGGCCAACAACACGGACAAGCTGAACGTTCAGATCTTCACCGCTAACGAGTTCAACTACGACACGCCTTCCTGGGTCAACGAGCACACCTTCGTGATCACCTGCTCCCTCGGTGGCTCCACGCCCGAGACTGTCGAGGCCAACAAGACCGCCAAGAAGCACAACTGCCCGGTCGTCTCCCTTACCAACAAGGCTGGCTCCGCTCTGACCGTCGACGCCGACCACGTCATCGTTCACGGCTTCCACGCCAACTACGCTGCCAAGTGCGAGAAGCCCGGCTACGCCATCGCTCTTGCACTCGAGATCCTTCAGCAGACCGAAGGCTATGACCACTACGAGGACATGATCACCGGCCTCACCAACGTCTTCGAGCTCTGCGAGAACGCCGCTCAGTCCGCCAAGGGTCTTGCCAAGCAGTTCGCCCAGGACTTCAAGGACGACAAGATGATCTACTTCATGGCCTCCGGTGCCTCCGAGAAGATGGCTTATTCTCACGCCGCCTTCCTGTTCACCGAGATGCAGTGGATCGACGCCGCCGCCTACAACACCGGCGAGTACTTCCACGGCCCGTTCGAGGTTTCCACCGAGGGTAAGCCCTACGTCTTCTTCATGTCCGATGGTGCCACCCGTCCGATGGACGCCCGCGCCCTCACCTTCCTTAAGCGCATGGGCGCCAAGGTCGCTCTGATCGACTCCAAGGACTACGGTCTGGCCGACGCCGTGCCGGCAAGCGTCGTCACCTACTTCAACCCGCTGCTGCACCTCGCCGTTATGCGCGAGTACGGCAACCAGATCGCCGAGGCCCGTCAGCACCCGCTGACCATGCGTCGCTACATGTGGAAGCTTTCCTACTAATCACAAGTAAGTAGACCTTACGGGTTGATTGAGAGGGGATGGGGTTTTGCCCCGTCCCCTTTTTTGCTTTGGGGGGGGGCGTGTCTGTCGCGTCGCAAAACACCAGATAAAACCTACCAAAATAAACCTGTCCCTTTTTGGCAGGTGGGAGGAGATGCGTATGATTAAGGCAGTGCTGTTTGACATGGACGGCGTGCTGGTCGATACCGAGTGGTTCTACAACCGCCGTCGCGTGGCGTTTATGGAAGAGAAGGGGTTCCATTTTGACGAGATCCCCGATCTTTCGGGGTCTAACGAGCCTGCCATTTGGAAGTCGCTGGTGCCCGACGATATTGAGCTGCGCGAGCGTCTGCGCGTGGAGTACAAGCAGGTCTACAGCCCGGTTCACCCCGTTCCGTATGCCGAGCTGCTCAACGAGCAGACGGAGCCGGTGATGCGCGAGCTGCACGAGCGCGGCGTGAAGTGCGCCATCGCAAGCTCGTCCTATCGTGAGCTCATTGACGAGCTGGTTGAGATTGCCGGTATCGCCGACGTGCTGGACTACACCATCAGCGGTCACGAGTGCAGTGCGTTTAAGCCCGACCCCGAGATCTACCTGCGTGCCATGAAGGCACTGGGAGTTGACCCCGCCGAGTGCCTGGTTATCGAGGACTCGCCTTTGGGTATCGAGGCCGGCAAGCGCTCCGGCGCCCGCGTCCTGGCACTGCGTCCGCATGAGGGCGTCAACCTGGACCAGTCCGCCGCCGACGTCGTCATCGACAACCTGAGCGACATTTTGGCCGCTCTGTAGTGTCAATCCACCGCGAGAAGCACTGGTTCACGCGTCATTTGCTGCAGATTGGCTTAATTTGGCATCAATTTAGATCCGTTTGGCTTCGATTCGGGCTAAGTGAGTAGACTTTTTGGCGCAGGCCGAGCACAAAGCGTTTCTGACTTAGTAAAACCGCAGGTCACAGAGGTGGCTGTTATTGGCTGTGCTCGGGAGGTCGCGAAAAGTCTACTCACTTAGAATTTGGGCCTTTGGTTGTGGGGTCACCGGTCCCGTTTTGGTTGTCGAGAGAGGGTGAATTGAGGCGCCCTCTGTCGCTCCATGCTACAATCGCCGACATGCCCCACAACTACATCTGCCTTCGAAGGGAGCCTACGTGGCGAACGCCATCGATCAGCTCACGGACCGCGTGCTCGTGCTCGGCCGCCTTACCATCGTCCGCCGCGCTATTACCGCTGTGGCGGTCACCATTTCTGCCGTTCTCCAGACATTTCTGATCCAGGCGTTCATTCGGCCCGCCGACTTGCTTCCGAGCGGCCTTACCGGCGTCGCGGTCCTGCTCGATCGCGTTACCTCGCTCGGTGGCGTTCACATCGACATCTCGCTCGGTATGCTTGCGCTCAACATTCCCGTGGCGCTCCTATGCTGGAGCGGCATTAGCAAGCGCTTCGTCATCTTCTCGATGATGCAGGTCGTGCTCTCGTCGCTGTTCCTCAACGTCTTTCACTTCGCGCCGTTTTTGGGCGACAAGATCATGCTCATCATTTTTGGCGGCGTGGTCTCGGGTCTGGGCGCTGCCATCGCGCTAAAGTCTGGCGCATCCACCGGCGGCACCGACTTTATCGCGCTGTGGGTTTCCAACCACACGGGCAAGACCATCTGGGGCGTCATCTTTGGTTTCAACTGCTTTATCCTGGCGATCTTCGGTTTCATGTTTGGCTGGGACAAGGCGGCGTATTCCATCGTGTTCCAGTTTATTTCGACCAAGACCATCGACAGTTTCTATCGTCGCTACGACCGCGTGACGCTGCAGATCACGACGCGCAAGGCAGACGAGGTCATGACCGCCTATGTTGACCATTTTCAGCACGGCATTAGTTGCGCCGAGGTCATCGGCGGATATAGCCGCGAAAAGATGTACCTGCTGCACGCCGTTGTCTCGACCTACGAGAGCCAGGACATTATCAAGCTGGTGTGCGACATTGATCCCGGTGCCGTGATCAACGTGTTCCACACGCTCAGCTTTGTGGGCGGCTGGTGGGGTGGTCATGTCGACGAGCCCATGCCCACGGCCGTTCCCGATCCCGACAAGCCCGCACGCATGGCCAGCAGGCAGGCGCGCCTCAGCGAGCAGGACAGTCTGCAACAGGACGACGGCAAGTAAGGTTTTGCTGTATGTGGTGTATCGTTTTATCCAACTGAGGTAACATATAAAAAGACGTTATATACGTATTAGTTATTTTGATATTTCGATAAGAGTGATTAGATATGCCTGCGCCCAAAAATGCACCGCTTTACCAGCAGATTTACGACGAAATCAAGGATGCGATCGAGAAAGGTGTTTATGCACCCAAGGAGCGTATTCCGTCCGAGCTCGAGCTAGCCGAGCAGTACGAGGTGAGCCGAATTACGGTGCGCCGCGCCGTCGAGGAGTTGTGCTCCGATGGCTACCTGGTTAAGCAGCAGGGCCGCGGCACCTTTGTTTCCACGCCGCACATCAATCGCCAGTTTCACGCCTCGACGCTGCAGACGTTTACCGCGCTGTGTGCCGACAACGGCATGAAGGCGGGCGCACATGTGATCGATCGTCAGATTGTTCCGGCGCGCCAAAACGAGATGGAGTTCTTTGGCCTGCAGAAGGATGCGTTGCTGCTGCATATCAAGCGCGTGCGTACGGCCGACGGTGAGCCCATCTTTGAGGAGAACATCTTTGTGCCGTTTGACGCCTACCGTGAGCTGTTGACGGCCGATCTTGAGGACAAGTCGATTTTTGCCGAGGTCGAGCGTGTTGGCGGAACACCGATCGTCTCGGTTGGCTACCGTACGGTCGAGGCCGTTCGTGCCAACGCCGAGCAGGCCACCGAGCTGGGCATTGCCCCGCACGATCCGCTGCTCAACCTGCGTGCCGGCTTTATCGGCCCCAATGGCGAGCCGGTCCTGATGGGTAAGCAGTACTACGTGGGATCGCGCTACGTTATGGTCATGTAAGTTACGCGGTTTTACCAAACCGCGTAACGGGCCGACGCTGCGCCCTTGGTTCCGCCGTTCTAGCGAACGGCGGACCGGTCGACGCTGCAAACGCCCCTAAGCGGCAATCTGACGTTCAATCGTCGGTCGCGTACCGAAGTACGCTTCCCTCCTCTTTCACGCCACCTTGCTCGCTTAGGGGCGTTTTCGCTGACTTATGCTCAACCAGCGACGTTTCCGCGCTTGTCAAGAAATTGGGGTAGTCATTGGGGACAGACTTAAATGACTGCCCTTTGGACCGCGTTGTCCGTGACTGACAGCCGTGCGGCACCGGTCCGCGTGGCGGCGTATAATCGGCGGCAGATGACTTGGACGTTAGGAAACCATGACCGATAGCATGCAGCAGATGGCGCTCGACACGCTCGGCGCCTATTTTGGCTACACCTCGTTTCGCCCGGGGCAGGACCGCATGGTCGATGCGATCCTTGCCGGTCGCGATGCGCTGGGCGTTATGCCCACAGGCGCCGGCAAGTCCATTTGCTACCAGGTGCCCGCGCTCATGCTGCCCGGCATCACCTTTGTGGTGAGTCCGCTGCTGTCGCTTATGGAGGACCAGACTCGTGCGTTGCTCGCGGCGGGTGCGCGACCCAGCTATCTCAACTCCAGCCTTACTCCAGCCCAGCAAAACACCGTGCTCAAGCGGGCGCGCGAGGGTCGCTACCAGCTTATGTATGTGGCACCCGAGCGTTTGCTCGAGCCGCGCTTTCTGGCCTTTGCGCAGGAAGCTGCGGCCGAAGGCGGCATCGGCGTTCCGCTCGTGGCCATTGACGAGGCCCATTGCGTAAGCCAATGGGGCCAGGATTTCCGCCCCGCCTACCTGCAGATTCGCGAGTTCATTGACTCCCTGCCGCAGCGACCCATCGTGGCGGCCTTTACCGCCACGGCGACCGAGCGCGTGCGTGCCGATATCCAGCAGATGCTCGGTCTGCAAAACCCTGCGACGGTGGTGACGGGCTTCGATCGCAAGAACCTCTACTTTGGCTGCGAGGAGATGGGCGACAAGGCCAAGGCCGCGTGGGTGCGCGACTATGTGATTGCGCATTCGAGCGAGAGCGGCATCGTGTATTGCTCGACCCGCAAGACCGTCGATGCGCTGGCAGGAGAGCTTGCCGAGGCTCTGGGCCCCAGCGGCATTCGCGTTGGTCGCTACCATGCCGGCATGGGCAACGACGCCCGCCGCCAAAGCCAGCGCGCCTTTATCGACGACGATATTCAGGTGATGGTTGCCACCAACGCCTTTGGCATGGGCATCGACAAGCCCAACGTGCGCTACGTGATTCACAACAACGTGCCCGAGAGCATCGAGGCCTACTACCAGGAGGCGGGCCGCGCCGGCCGCGACGGCGACCCGGCCAGCTGCCATTTGCTGTGGAACGGCAACGATTTTCGCATGCGTCGTTTTTTGATCGACTGCGGCGACGCTGCCGACGAGGCGCTCGATGACGAGCAACGCGCGTGGGCGCTCCAGAACCGTTACCGCCTGCTCAGCCAGATGGAAGGCTACTGCAACACCACCGGCTGCCTGCGCGAATACATGCTGCGCTACTTTGGCGACGAGGCCGCGGCCGAGCATGCTGCCGCGGCTGGTGCGGGCAGCACCGCCACGGACGACGCCGAGGGCTGCGGCAACTGCAGCAACTGCCTCACGAAGTTCGAGGTCGAGGACGTCACCGATATGGCCCGCGCCGCCGTGCGCTATGTGGCCACACGTCCCATGCGCTTTGGCAAATCGCTGGTCGCCGATGTGCTCCACGGCGGCAACACCGAGCGCATTCGCCAGATGCATCTGGACGAGGACCGCGGCTACGGTGAGCTGTCGAGCGAATCGGTCGGGCGCATCAAGGATATCATCGGCCAGCTGTGCGGCCGCGGTTATTTGGCCACCTCGCAGGGGCAGTACCCGGTCGTGGGGCTGGGCCCGCGTGCCGGCGAGGTCGAGAACGAGGCGTTCGCCTTTACCGTTAAGCGTCGCGCGTCCAAGCGCAAGGCCTCGGCCCGCGCCCGCCGTGCGGTGGATCTGCTGCGCGAGGAGGCCGAGCTGGATCAGCGCCCGCGCGTGGGCGACGATGCCGAGCTGTTCGAGCGCCTGCGCGCCCTGCGCAAGGAAATCTCGACCGAGCTCGAGATGGCGCCGTATATGGTCTTCTCCGACAAGGCCCTGCGCGGCCTGTGCCGCCTGCGCCCGCAGACGCGCGACGAGCTTATCCAGGTCAACGGCATCGGCGAGAAAAAGGCCGACGCCTTTGGCGAGCAGTTTATGGCGGCGATTGAAGAGTTTGAGTCCGAGCATGCGCGGGATGGAGCGTAACGATGGCAACCGACGATAAAACCGACCGCGCTGGCGTATCCGCCGTACCACTGTACCAGCAGGTCATGGACGACCTGAAGGGCGAGATCGCGCGCGGCGTGTATGCGGCCGGCTCGCGCATTCCTTCCGAGATGGAGCTCGCGAAGTCTTACGGCGTGGGGCGCATCACCGTGCGCCGCGCCATCGAGGAGCTGTCGCGCGCGGGGTATCTCAACCGCCAGCAGGGGAGGGGCACCTTTGTGTGCGCCCCCAAGCTCAAGCGTAAGATTCGCCAGAAAGGCGACGTCCAGAGCTTTACCGAGGGCTGCGCCGCCAACGACATGGTTGCCGGAGCGCGCCTGGTGTCGCGCACGGTGGTCGCGGCGACGCGCGAGGACGCGGCGTTCTTTGGCGTGGAGCCCGGCTGCGAGCTCATCGTAGTCGAGCGCGTGCGCACGGCAGATGGCGTGCCCGTCATGCTCGAGAACAACTCTTTTGTGCTGGCCGACCATCCCTACCTGCAGACGCTTGCCGACGAGGACCTCGCCGACAACTCGATCTTCTCGCTCGTTGCCGAGCATTCGGGTCGCGCGCCGCTCAAGTCCGACCCCTGCACCGTGGAGATTGCGCTGGCGGATGCCCAGGCGGCCCCGCTGCTGGAGGTGCCGGTCGGCGAGCCGCTCTTCTATATGGAGGCCTACTTTACCGACGCCGGCGGGCGCCCTCTACTGCTCGGGCGTCAAAAGATCGTGGGCTCGCGCTACGTGTTCGACATCTAACGTCCACAGATAGAACAACATAGAACAAATTTGCCGGGATGACTTCACGGGCGTTATTACACGTGTTATAAATAGGACAACATAGAACGACCGCAGGTACGAGCTGCCGTCGTTCAAAGCCGCCACACAAGGAGGAGCGTCACCGTGAACGCACACGATCTGATTCAGGAAATTATCGAGCGCAAGGGTAAGATCGAGAACGTCTTTTGGATCGCCTGCGGCGGTTCGATGATCGACCTGATGCCGGCTAACGAGCTGCTCAAGCGCGAGGCCACCACGTTTGCCTCGACGGTCTACACGGCACGGGAGTTTTGCCTGATGGCGCCCAAGAGCCTGGGGCCGAAGTCGCTCGTCGTCGCCTGCAGCCACAGCGGCAATACGCAGGAGGTTGTCGATGCCTGCGAGATGGCGCTCGCCGCCGGCGCCGAGGTCGTGACTATGACCGACTACGCGGGCTCCAAGATCGACAACGGCAAGTGGACCACCTGGGTCTATCCGTGGGGCAAGGGCGAGTCGCAGGCCGAGGTCCCGCAGGGCATTGGCGTGCTAATGGCTGCCGAGCTGCTCGACCAGCAGGAGGGCTACGAGGCGCTCGCCGACATGTATGCCGGCCTTAAGCAGATGGACGCGCTGCTGCCCGCCGCCCGCGAGAAGGTCAGCGCCGAGCTGGGCGATCGCTTTGCCGAGCTCTGCCAGCAGCACAAGTTCTTCTATATCCTGGGCTCCGGCCCCAACTTTAGCCAGACCTATGCCATGGCCATCTGCTCGCTCATGGAGATGCAGTGGCAGCACTGCTGCTACATCCACTCTGGCGAGTACTTCCACGGCCCGTTCGAGGCTACCGAGCCCGGCGTGTTCTACTTTGTGCAGCTCGGCTCGGGCGAGTGCCGCCCCATGGAGGAGCGTGCCCTTGCGTTCCTCAACACGCATACCGATACGGTCATGGTTCTCGACGCGCTCGAGTACGGCGTGGGCGAGGTGCCCGCCAGCGTTCGTTCGTTCTTGGAGCCGATCTTCTTCTACGCGATGAGCTGCGAGCTGCGCGCCGCCCGCGGCAAGGTGTTCGACCACAGCCCCGAGATTCGTCGCTACATGGGCATCGAGCAGTACTAAGTAGCGGGGAAAGCGAACTTTTACGACGGGGCCTTCGCCAAACGAGGGTCCCGTTTGCGTCGCGGCACCCCGTCCCAGCTGTCGAATAATGAAGTCAAATACTTTTCCCCAGAAGTGAACGACCTATTTTGGACCCCCGAAGCATCGACATTTTTTGGTGCCAAAACCGCAGGAAAATCTCGACGAAATCGCAGGAAATGGCGTCTGAAAAGTGTCGATGCTTCGGGGGCTCGTTTTTGCTCGTTCACTTCGCGGGAAAAGTATTAGACCTAAATTTGCAAGCGTGTCGTGTGAGTCAAAAAGCGGGCCGCGCCGGTGGGTTTCCGGCGCGGCCCGCTTTACATGGCGTCCGCATGAGCGAGGTGTCGCGTCAAGCGGCGGCCTACTTTGCGTCGTAGGCCTCGGCATCCCACCAGTCGAGCTGGGCGATGTTGTCGCGGATGTGCCGGCAGCTCTTGTGGAAGCCCTCGAGCTCGTACTCGGACAGGTCGAGCGTGTAGACCTCCTCGACGCCCTCGGCACCGATCACGCACGGCAGGGAGGTAAAGATGCCCTCCTCGCCATACTGGCCGGTCATGAGCGTGGAGGCGGAAAGCACGGCGTGCTCGTTATGCAGAACGGCAGCGCAGACGCGCGCGGCGGAGTTGGCGACGGCGTACTCGGTGCACTGCTTGCCCTGGTAGGTCACATAACCGCCCTTACGCGCGAGCTCCTCGACCTCCATGTGGTCAAAGGCGTACTTGTCGGGGTTTTCGGCCTGAAGCTCGGTCAAGCTCTTACCGGCGATGGTTGCGGCCTTAAAGGCGGCCAGCTGGCTAAATCCGTGCTCGCCGATCATGTAGGCGTCGACGGACTTGGGGCTCACGCCGACCTTCTTGGAGATCTCGGTGCGCAGGCGGGCCGAATCTAGGCCGCAGCCCGAGCCGATGATCTTCTTGGGATCGTAGCCGGTCAGGTGCCACAGCTCGGTGCACACGACGTCGCAGGGGTTGGAGATGCTCACGAAGATGCCGTCGAAGCCGGCGTCGACAATGCGCTTGGCAAAGGTGCGCGCGGCGTCGGTGGTAAAGAACAGCTCGCCGTCGCGGTTACCGGCGGCCAGCGCGACCTTGCCGGCGGCGTTGACGATGACGTCGCAGCAGGCCAGCTCCTCGTAGTGGTCGTAGCAGTTGACGATCTTGGTGTTGTACGGGACAAACGAAAGGGAGTCGCGCAGGTCCTGGACCTCGGACGTCACCTTGGCCTCGTTGATATCGCACAGGTACAGCTCATCGGCAATGCCCTGCATGAGCAGGCTGTTGGCGACATGTGCTCCTACGTGGCCCTGGCCGACCACACCGATCTTACGCGTCTGGTACATATATGTATCCTTTCGGCCGAGTTTTTCGCGTCGAACCATTGTAGCCTCCTGCTATCACTTTGCCAGACTAAAGCGCCATAGATTTTTGGGACATGCCGTAATCTCTACTTTTGGAGTGATTTGGGCCGCTGGCGGTGTCTCGGAGCGATGTACTCGCGCGGATGGGGCCGCTCGTTGTACCATAACTGCAACTGACTCGTAAGGAGCATCCATGCCCATTCGCATTCCCGACGCCCTCCCTGCCGCCGCGCAGCTCGAGAGCGAGAACATCTTTGTCATGACCGAGTACCGCGCGCTGCACCAGGACATCCGTCCGCTGCGCGTGCTCATCCTCAACCTCATGCCCACCAAGATCGCCACCGAGACGCAGATCATGCGCAAGCTCTCCAACACGCCGCTGCAGGTGGAGGTGGACCTGCTGCGCACCAAGACGCACGAGGCAACGCACGTAAGCGCCGGCCACCTGGAGACGTTCTACCGCACGTTCGACGACATCCGCGACATCCACTACGACGGCCTGATCATCACGGGCGCGCCGGTGGAGCAGATGCCGTTCGAGGAGGTCGACTACTGGCCCGAGCTCTGCCAGATCATGGACTGGTCCACCACGCACGTGCACTCTACGCTGCACATTTGCTGGGGCGCGCAGGCGGGGCTCTACCATCATTACGGCATTCAGAAGTACGACCTGCCGGCAAAGGCGAGCGGCGTCTTTGAGCATTATCTGGTGAAGCCGCAAAGCCCGCTGGTCCGCGGCTTTGACGATCGTTTCTATGCTGTGCATTCGCGCAATACCGATGTGCGCCGCGAGGACGTGGAGGCCGAGCCGCAGCTCGAGGTCGTGGCAGTGTCCGACGAGGTGGGCCTGTATATCGTCAAGTCGACCGACAGCCGCCGTTTCTTTGTCTTTGGACATCCCGAGTACGATACCGATACGCTGCGTCTGGAGTACGAGCGCGACGTGAAGCGCGGCCTCAACCCTCAGGTGCCGGCGCACTACTTTCCGGGTGACGACCCCACCGCCGAGCCGCGCAACGTCTGGCGCAGCCAGGCTCAGTTGCTCTATACCAACTGGCTCAACTACTACGTCTACCAGACCACGCCCTACGACCTGGCCCGCGCCGGCGAGGAGCACTAGGTCGCGGCCGTGGCCGTGACTGCCGCCGTGGCCGCCGCGTGACGAGCGTGGAAATCCGGACACACGAGCGTGGATAATCGGACGTTTGCAACGTGAGCGTGGATAATCTCCCGTTTTTGGCTCACAAGGGGTCTCAAAGCGGGAGATTTTCCACGCTCATTTTTTCTGCAGCTGCCGTACCGTCGGCATCATCACACGTTGAGTACATGCGGACTACATCGCAAACTAGGTAGTTTCGAGCCACAGCATATTTTCTTTCAATGAAGTCGGTGGCTTTTGAGGCTCAAAATGTGGAGACAGGGACCTCTCGATAACCGTTCTACCTGCAGATATAAGCCATTGGCCTAAAACATCCAAAACCGTCAGGCATTTGGTCAGTATCTGGACAGCATTTGGTCAGACTTCGCATGAAACCGTCTGGTACGTTTGCGCCGTTCCAAGAGTTTGGGGGCGACATGGCAAACATGACGGCGAATCAAAGACTCACAAGTCACATTGAAGCATGCGAGCAGCAGATGAGCTGCGTGTACGCGCGCACGACGGCGGAGGCAAAGCAGATTGAACGGCGGGTGGCGGCGGGAAGTCTCAAGGTGGTCATGCCGGGACTGTATGCGCGTCCGGAATACTGGTCCGAGCTCAAGTTTCGGCAGCGTTATCTGCATCGGGTGCGGGCGCTTGCGCAAAAGCACCCCGACTGGACGTTTTGCTCCTATACGGCGGCCGTTGTCTATGGCCTTTCGGTTTCGCATGCCAATTTGACGCACATCCATATCGCCGCGATGCCGGCGCAATCGACGACGCCAGGCTCTCAAGTCGTTCGCCATCGGTATGCTTATCGGACACGGGCCAGCGAGATGGATATTGCCGTGACCGATATCGATCAAACGATTGCGGATTGCCTGGTCGATGCATCGTTTGTCGAAGGACTGATCATTGCGGACTCGGCGCTCCATGAGCAGCTTTTGTCGAAGGAGCATCTTGTTGAGACGGTCGACAGGCTTGGCTTGAATCGTCGCGGTGTTGTGACGGCGCGCAGGGTCGCGCGGTGTGCCGACGGCTTGTCGGAAAACGGCGGCGAGTCCAAGGCGCGTGCGCTGATGATCGAGCGCGGCTGGCAGGTTCCGGAGCTGCAAGTTGAGCTGTTCGATCCGGTTGAGCCGGGAAGGCCGTATCGCGTTGACTATTTGTGGCGCGTGGGTGACCGGTTGATTATTGGGGAGTTCGACGGATTCGTTAAAAGCGAGAAGGCGGCGGAGGAGGGCAAGCTCGCAAAGGCGCAATTTGACGAGCGCCAGCGCGAGTCGAGGCTTTCGATGCTCGATAACTGCAAGATTGTGCGCTTGTGCTGGGATGACCTAAGGGATCCGACAAAGCTCGATCGCAAGCTCAAGGTTGCCGGCGTGCCGCGTGCCTGCTGAGACGGTTACAGGGCGTTAGGCTGCACGAGCGTGGAAATCCGGACGGATGAGCGTGGGAATTTAGACGCGATTTGGTTGAGCGTGGATTTTCGGACACACGAGCGTGGATTATCGGACGTTTGAATAATGAGCGTGGATAATCTCCCGTTTTTTGCCCCCGAACAGGCCCAAAGTGGGAAATTTTCCACGCTCATTTTTGTGGGGTGCAGCGTGCCAGCCGTTAGGCGCTGATGATGTGGGGTAGCGGCAGGTCGTGGGCATCGGTGGGGATGTGGTCGACGCGCTGTTCGTCAAAGGCGATGCCGATGATTTGACATACGGGCGAGAGCATGGGCAGGTAGCGGTCATAGCAGCCGCCGCCGTAGCCTAGGCGCGTGCCGGTGCGGTCGAATGCTACGAGCGGCACGACGATCATGTCGAGAGCTTCGGCAGGCACGATAGGGAAGCGGCTGCTGTCGATGTCCGTGGCCGCAAAGGCCCGCGTGGGGTGGGCGATAAACGGAGCCGCGTCCGCGTCGCCGGCAGCAACTGCCCGCATACACATGCGCTGGCCACAAGCTGCGGCGTCTGTTGCCGAGAGCATGCACGGATAGGCCACGCGCCAGCCACGTTTGGCGGCAGCTGCGGCAAACGCGGCTGAGTCGACTTCGGAACCCATCGCGGCATAGACGGCAACGGTGTGCGGCGCCGCGGCATCCAAGCGGCCCAGCAGCTCAACCAGCCGCGCACAGATATCAGCAGACTTCGCCGCCCGCAAGTCCAAATCAAGAGCATCACGCCGAGCAATCACCGCCCGCCGCAACTCAGCCTTGTCCATCCCGGCTTCCTCTCCCAAACCTACCAAAAAGGGACAGGTTTATTTTGGCAGGTTTTATCTGGGCAAATGTCGAAACCACCACAAAGGCGCCTGTCCCCTTTGTGGTGGTTTGGGCCCATGCGTTAACGCTATAGCGCAGCAGCGATTGCTTCGGTCACAAACTTATTGAGTGACATACCCTTCTTTGCCGCTGCCAGCGCTGCCTGCTTGTGGAGTTCGGAACCCGTTCTTACGTTGAACGAGCCTTTGAAAGCCCGTTCGGGCTCCTTGCCCTGCTCGCCGCATAACTCAAGGTAATCGTCGACGGCGTCGTGGAAGCATTGCTCAACTCCGTCAGCCGTGGAGCCCTCAAATACGATTGCGTCCCTAATGCCGGCGACCATACCTGTTAGCACATGCTGTTCGGCATCGAACTCGACTGGGGCGAAATAACCCTTGTATGCCAAAACGTTACTCATGACTACCTCCGACATCTTGCAGAAATCGAACGATGTTCCAAGGCGTTCCGCTTCATAGTTGCAACTATATTACAGTTGCAAATTATATCTGATGCAGACACCCATGTTCGAACCACCGCAAAGGCGCCTGCCCCCCCTGTGCGCCAAAGAAAAAGGTAGATTTTCGGGCATGTCCCAAAAATCTACCTTTGCTGTGCGTTAGCCCAGCAGGTCGATGACGTTAAAGCCGGCGTTGCTCTTGGCGATGACGTCTCGGCCGCCAAAGACACAGGTTGGCGACTCGGCCGCAATGCGCGTCACGTCGGCGCCGAGCGAGCGAAGCTCACCGGGCGTGGCGGCGAGCATCTGGGCGCGGCGCTCCTCGCGTGCGTGCGGATCGAGCCCGGCCAGGTAGGTCGTGTTGCGGCGCTTGGTGAGCGCATAGGGCTTCACCGGTGCATCCATGCCGCTCACGCAGCTCACGATAAAGCCCTCAAAGGCGGCCTCGTCAGGTTCAAAGCTGCCGAGCCATTCGCCTGCGCGCGCCACGCGCTCAATCGAGGGGTCGATTGCTGGGTCGCGGTAGGTGTAGAACGCCGCCTGACGCTCGCCGGCAGCGCGGAATCCGCAGCCGTACGCACCGCCCTTCACGCGGATCTCGTTCCACAGGTAGTCGTAGGAGAGCGCGTTGGCGGCAACCGCCCAGGCGCCCGTCACGTCGATGTCCAGGCGACGCGGATCGTACGCGCTTGCCGCAAAGCAGATGTCACTGGGGATAACAAAAGCCTCGTGGCGGTCGCACGGCGTCGGCACTACGAGCGCATCGCGGCCGGCATCGGCGCCGTCGCCCGCGCCAAGCCCCAGGTCGCCCGCGGCATCCCAGTACGCGTCAAAGTCCTCATCGCTGCCGGTAAAGCTCGACATGCAGCCGTCGGCCACAAAGATGCGGCCCGCCAGCTCGGCAAGCTTGGCGCGCAGGTCGTCCAGTCGCTCGTCAAAGTGCTCGAGCAAATCGCGCAGGAACAGGTAGAAGTCCACGCCCGAAAGCTGCTCGCGCACCACGGCCGAAGGCGAACTGTAGCTCATCGCGCGACCGAGCGCCGCCGAGTGGCCGTTGTTGATAAAGCCCTGCTCAAGCCCAATGCGAATCTGCGTAAGCACGTCGCGCACGCGGTCGGCGTCGGCCTCGAGCAATAGGCTCTGCGACCACACCTCGCGCGGCAGACTCGCCAGCGCGTCGATCTTTTCTGACAGGGCGCCGGCGCTCACCAGCAGGTAGGGGCGCACGCCGTCCACGTCGGGCTGCGTCATGACCTCGGTCGTAAAGCTCAAAAAGCCCAGCTTGCCGGCGAGCAGGTTGTCGAGTTCCTCGGCCGAGTGCTCGCGCGTGGGCAGCTGCTTGAGCAGGCGGCAGAGCAGCGTCACATAGGGCAGGTCCTCAAACGCGACGCAGCTCAGGTCGAAATACTGCATGGCGTAGGTCAGACGGTTGGTGGGGATGCCGTGGCGCAGACAGGGGATGGGCGCGGTCGTGTCCACGACCAGCGGCGGCTCGGGGCGCGCCTCGCCAATGTCGGACACGCGTAGGCGCGGCAGCGTGGCCTTGTCCTCGGGCGTGTCCTCGGCCTCCTGTGCGGCACGCAGTACGGCCGTGCGCTCGACCACGTCCGCCAGCTCGGCATCGGTCATGGCGTCCCGCTTGGCAGTCAGCTCGGCGGCCTCGGCACCCTCTGCGCCCTCGGCGGCGTCCACCGGCACCAGCTCGACCAGCGCCATGTGGTCGTTCTGCAGCACCAGCTCGCGCAGCAGGTCCTCAAAATAGCTGCCGTCCAGCTCGCCGCGCAGCTCCTCGTACACCGGGCCGTACTTGAGCGCCAGCGTCGCGGCGTCGTCATCGTAGAGCCAGGTGCTCAGCGCGTCGCACGCAATGGCTACGCCGTCGGCGATGCCGTAGTCGCGCTGGCGCAGGTCGTACTCGTTGCTGCTGATGATGGCCTCCAGGCGCTCGCGCGGAACGCCGTGCTCACACAGGTCGCGGCAGGCGTCTTGGAACACGCGGCGCAGCTCGCGCGCTACGCCGGGCTGCGCGTTCTGCAACATGATGAGCTCGTAGGGCTGCAGGCACTCGGCCGCGGTGTAGCTCACCACGTTGCCGCCCAGGCCTGCCGCCAGAATGGCCTTCTTAACCGGCGCCTCGTTGGAGCCCAGCAGTGCCTCGAACAGGATATCCGCCGCGATCGTGCGCTTGCGGTCGAGCGCGCTGCCCAGCACCAAACCCAGGCCCACCAAGGCGTTCTCGGGCGTGGTGGCCATCTCGACGCGCTTATACTCGCAAGTCACAGGCTCCTGCACGTCCAGCGGATTGGGTGCCAGCGTGGACGGGTCCTCGCCGACGGCAACGGCAGCGTCCATGCGGCGGCTCGCGGCGCTCGGCTGCGACAGATAACGCTCGTCCAAAAACGCCAGCGCGCGGTCCACATCCAGGTCGCCATAGAGCGTTATATAAGAGTTGGAAGGATTGTAGTGGCGCGCGTGCGTATCCAGGAACTGCTCGTAGGTGAGCGCGGGAATCGCGCGCGGGTCGCCGCCGCTCTCGTGCGCATAGGCGGTGTCGGGATAGAGCGCGGCGTTGACGGCGTCGTCCAGCACGCTCATGGGGTCGGACAGCGCACCCTTCATCTCGTTGAACACCACGCCGTTATAGCGCAGCGTGCCCTCGCGCAGGCTCGCGGAGCCGCCGTCGCCCTCGCCCTCGGCGCCCTCCGGCAGGTCCAGCTCGTAGTGCCAGCCCTCCTGCTCAAAAATGGTGGGCTTGGTATAGATGGCCGGGTTGAACACCGCGTCCAGGTACACGTCCATTAGGTTGTACAGGTCCTGCTCGTTGGTGGTGGCAACGGGGTAGATGGTCTTGTCGGGGTAGGTCATGGCGTTGAGGAACGTCTGCATGGAGCTCTTGATCAGATCGACAAACGGCTCCTTGACGGGGAACTTGGCCGATCCGCACAGCACCGAGTGCTCAAGAATATGGAACACACCGGTGGAATCGGCCGGCGGCGTCTTAAAGCCAATGGCAAAGGCCTTGTTTTCGTCGTCGCACGCCAGGTACAGCAGGCGAGCGCCCGAGGCGGCGTGGCGCAGCACGTAAGCGTCAGAGTCGAGCTCGGGCACGGTCTCGCGGCGCTCGACGGCAAAGCCGTGGCAGGTAGTGCCGGGCACCAGCAGCGCGGCGGCAGCGGCGCGAGGGTCGGTTGAGGTGGTGGGCATATGCAGTCTCCTTTGACGTCCCAGCGGGGGCGAATCGAGTCGAATCCTCGAGAGTATACCCATATGGGGCCTTCGACCAATCTGCCGCACGAGCGTGGATTTTCGGACGAAATAATCCGTCGCAGGCCCAAATGCCGTCCAATTATCCACTCCCGCATACCTTTCGTCTCCAACCGTGAGATAAGAGATAGACGAGAGACGTATACGAAAGATGGCTGTACAGCAAAGAGCCAAACAATTAATAGTGCTGTTTGGTTGGTGATTGTTTTTTTCAGTAAAAGCACTTACATATAAAGCAAGTTGCAAACAGCTGACCCCTTATTTCGTGCTCATTTTTAAGGCGAGAAATTGCCGTCATATGATCGGACGAGTTTCAACGATTACGATTTAGTATTTGGCGCGGATGCGGTCGATTCTGATGTAACGCTAGTTGACCACGCGGTAGATTGCGCTTTCTTCCAGACGCCCCGGCAATGCGCAATAAGCCGGATGACGAAGCGATTGCCGGTGCGTCTATCCATAGGGAATTCCGGGAAAGCTTCTGCGGACAGTCAAAAGATTCGTCGGTCCCAAGCGGATTAAAGGTATTTGCATAAGACATCATTTAACTAGAGACGATGCATATTGAATCGTTCAATGAACTTGCACGCTGTGTCCAACAACGCCGATTGTTGTTTTAAGGGGCTTGATGAGAGAACAGAACCAAAATAATACTTGCATAGTTAGTTATATAAAGTATTATAACGTTATGGGATGAATGAAGGGTTCATCCAAGTGAGTTAGGAGTAAGGGATGTTCAATTTCGATGAGCCTCGTTACGAGAAGGTTGTGAGCGATGCCCTCGCTC
>CAJMOF010000023.1 GCA_905215065.1 uncultured bacterium
GATGTCGTGGGAGGGGACATGGTCGAGTTTACAAAGACGATTAAAGATCCGTTGGGACTACACGCCCGCCCGGTTGCGCTGCTCTATGACATCATTGCCAAGCACCGTAGCGACGTGTCGGTCAGCATCGGCGACCGCCATACCGACGGTCGCGATGTCATGGGCCTCATGGCTCTCTACGGCGAGTGCGGCGAGGACATCATCTTTCGCGTTTCGGGCGTAGACGAGGCTTCCTGCGTTACGTCGATCAGAAACCTCTCGCTCTAAGCATGACAGGGCGCGGCAAAGGACAGCTCTTTGCCGCGCCTTTTTGTTTCATATAGGAAACTTTTTCGAAATCTGAATAGGGACCCTTTCCAAAAAGTTAACCACGTGCTAGTTTACTAAAGCGAACATAGACGTGGTTAACTTTTATCGCGTCGATGTTGAGGACGAACTGACGTTAGGAGCCACTCATGTCTTGCGGACCGCAGATGCCGGCCATGCCGCTTTCGATGGTAAAAGCGGGCGAAACCGTGCGCGTGTCTCGTGTAAAGGGCAATGAGGACATGAAGCACCACCTCAAGGACCTCGGCTTTGTCGAGGGCAACGAAATCCACGTGGTGAGCTCGAGTGGCGCCAATATCATCGTCACGGTGCTGGGCGCACGCTTTGGCATCGATTCCAAGGTTGCCATGCACATCATGACCGTCGGTTAGTCCGCAGCATTTCATAAAAACTGAAAGGGGGACAAGAGGATGAAGACGTTGGGTGACGTTAAGGTGGGCGAGAGCTCTACCATCGTCAAGCTTCACGGTGAGGGTGCGCTTCGCCGTCACCTTATGGACCTGGGGCTCATCAAGGGCACTTCGTTCAAGGTCGTGAAGGTTGCACCGCTCGGTGATCCGGTCGAGATCAACGTGCGCGGCTACGAGCTTTCCATCCGCAAGGAGGAGGCTGCCGTCGTCGAGGTCCAGTAAGGGCTCGCGGCGCATATATCTGCAGATAAAGTTAGGTTTTTCTAACTTAATGCAGCATCTTTGAAGCACATTATCCAGCCTGCGCGGAGAAAGCAGCGCAGGCACACAAGGAAGAAGGATTGAATGGCGGATTCTCAGATCCATGTCGCGCTGGCGGGTAACCCCAACTGCGGCAAGACCACGCTTTTCAACCTGATCACCGGCGCCAACGGCTACGTTGGCAACTGGCCCGGCGTCACGGTTGAGAAAAAGGAGGCCAAGCTCCTAAGCGACAAGAACGTTACCATCACGGACCTCCCTGGCATCTACTCGCTTTCCCCCTACAGCCCTGAGGAGCAGTGCTCGCGCGATTACCTCATGAGCGGCGAGCCCGATGTCGCCGTCCAGGTGGTCGACGCCACCAACCTCGAGCGTAGCCTGTACCTGGCGCTTCAGGTTATCGAGACCGGCCTGCCCGTGGTCGTTGCCCTCAACATGGCCGACCTGGTCGAGAAGAACGGCGATAAGATCGACACGGACAAGCTCTCCAAGAAGCTCGGTTGTCCGGTCATGATGATCTCGGCCCTTAAGAACAAGGGCATCAAGGAGCTGTTCGAGCAGGTCAAGAAGTCCGCTGCTTCCAAGGGCCAGGTGCCGGAGCACAAGTTCGATTCCTCCATCGAGGACGTTCTGGACCACATCGAGAACAATCTGCCGGCGAGCGTTCCCGCCAACAAGCGCCGCTACTACGCTGTCAAGCTGTTCGAGCGCGATGCGGACGCCTGCAAGCTCATCAACCTCACTAAGGAGAAGGCCGCTCGCGTGGAGCAGCTGGTCGCCCAGTGCGAACAGGACTGCGACGACGACGCCGAGTCCATCATCACCGGCGAGCGCTATGGCGTCATTGCCCACATCATCGACGAGTGCCTCACCAAGGCTCCGGCCAAGATGAGCACCTCCGAGAAGATCGACCGCGTGGTTACCAACCGTATCCTGGGCCTGCCGATCTTCGTGGTCATCATGTTCTGCGTGTACTACATTGCCGTTTCCACCCTGGGCGGCACGGTGACCGACTTTACCAACGACCAGCTCTTCGGTACTGACGGTTGGTACGTACTCGGTCAGGGTCGCGACGCCTACGACGCAGCTGTTGAGGCTGCGGGCGACAACGCCGACTCGGTCGACCCGGCGCAGTACGGCCCCTATGTCCCGGGTATCACCACCGCGGTGCACGATGCCCTCGTGGCGGGCGGTACCGAGGACGGTGGTCTGGTCGATTCGCTCGTCTGCGACGGCATCGTGGCTGGCATCGGCGCCATCATGGGCTTCGTCCCGCAGATGTTCCTGCTCTTTGTGATGCTGTCTTTCTTGGAGGACTGCGGTTACATGGCCCGCGTCGCCTTCATCATGGACCGCGTGTTCCGCCGCTTTGGCCTGTCCGGTAAGTCCTTTATCCCCATGCTCGTGTCCTCGGGCTGCGGCGTCCCCGGCGTCATGGCCACCAAGACCATCGAGAACGAGAAGGACCGCCGCATGACGGTCATGACCACCACGTTCATCCCTTGCGGCGCCAAGCTGCCGATCATCGCCCTGCTCATGGGTTCCATCATTGGCGACTCTTCTACCACCGCTGCGTGGATCAGCCCGCTCTTCTACTTCCTGGGCGTCTTTGCCGTCATTGCCTCGGGCCTCATGCTCAAGAAGACCAAGCTCTTCGCCGGCCGCCCGACGCCGTTTGTTATGGAGCTTCCTGCCTACCACTTCCCGGCGATCCGCTCTTGGGCGCTGCACGTGTGGGAGCGCTGCTTCGCCTTTATCAAGAAGGCCGGCACGGTCATCTTTGCGTCCACCGTCGTCGTTTGGTTCCTCTCCAACTTTGGTAGCTACAACGGCGCCTTTGGCTACCTGCCTTCCATGGAGGGCATCCCCGAGGAGTTCATGGACTACTCTGTGCTTGCCATGCTCGGCAACCTGGTCGCTTGGATCTTCGCCCCGCTCGGCTTTAGCACCTGGCAGGCAACTGCGCTGACTGTCTCTGGCCTTGTCGCTAAGGAGAACGTCGTCGCCACCGCCGGCTCGCTGCTGTCGGTTGCTGACGCCGCCGAGACCGACCCGAGCCTGTGGACCGCGTTTGCCGGCATGTTCCCGACTATGGGCGCCTGCGTTGCCTTCGGCGCTTTCAACCTGCTGTGCGCCCCGTGCTTTGCCGCCATGGGCACTATCCGCAATCAGATGGACTCCGGCAAGTGGACCGCGATTGCCATCGGCTACGAGTGCGCCTTCGCTTGGGTCATCGGCCTGTTCATCAACCAGTTCTACAACCTGCTTGTCCTTGGCCAGTTTGGTATTTGGACGGTTGTAGCCATTGTGCTGCTGGTTGCGATGCTCTTCCAGATCTTCCGTCCCATGCCTAAGCACGCTTGGACCGACGAGGACGAGACCAACACCGCTTCCGCCGCAGTTTCCGCTTAAGTCCGAATAAGGATCAGCCCCTTTCCGCGAGCCCGGGTGTCCCAGCGACACTCGGGCTTTTTGGTGGGGGAGATGTGGCGTTTCCGCAGATAAAACCGACCAAAATAAACCTGTCCCTTTTTGGTAGGTGGAGAATGGGGTAAAGTAAGTGGTGGCTAACTAGAGGAGGCTTGCTATGGCACCTATCGATATTGTTGTACTGGCTGTTATCGGTATTGCGTTTGTCGCCGTGTGCGTACGCATCTACCGCAAGGGAACCTGCGCCGACTGCGCTCAGGGCGGCGTTTGCACGGGACATTGCTCCAACAAAAAGACTTGCGCCGCACTTAAGGGCGTGGACAAAATTGCCGAAGACTTGGGCCGCGGTATCAAGTAAGGTCCGTCATCCAAGCGCCTCGCGAGCATCCGTTCGCGGGGCGCTTTGCACATTTGGGGGAGAGCGCGGCGAGTTGAAGAGTGATTTTGGGGTATCGTTACCTGTACTGTTAATTGGCAACTTATCTATAACGGAGTAACCCCATGAGCGCTCGCGTAACCATGAAGGACATAGCCGCCGAGCTTGGCGTTTCCATCAATACCGTGCACAAGGCCCTGACGGGTAAGGCCGGCGTGAGCGAATCCGTGCGCTCCAAGGTGAATGCTAAGGCTGAGGCCATGGGTTACCATCGCAATACGAGTGCCTCGAGCCTGCGCCGCAAGGATATCAACTTGGTGTTTTGCCTGCCCCGCGCATCGCGCGAGGGGGCGTACTTTTTCCGTTACCTTTGGGAAGGCTGCAACCGCTTTGAGCAGGAGGTCATCGATCAGGGCATTACGGTTGAGCGCGTAGAATTTGGCGTGGGCGGCTACGCCGATGCGCTCGAGCAGATTGATGAGCGTCTGCAGGTAGGCGAGAAGATCGATGGTCTGCTTGCCTATGTTCCGGGCGATGACCGCGCGACCGAGCTTTTGAGGCAGATTGCCGAGGCGGGCGTGGCGATTGAGCTCGTCGACGGCGACCGACCGCACCTCGATCGCCTGGGTGCCAGTCTGGCGGACTATTCCGCGGCGGGCAGCCTTATGGCAGAGCAGGCGGCTAACCTGGTCCACGCTTCTGGGGCTGACGCCCGCGTGCTCCTGTTGGCGGGCGATCCCTATACCGACTCACACTACCTGACCGCCCGCGCCTTTCATAATTACCTGCGCGAACACGATATTCCATGGCAGGTTGAGGACCTTGCCGGCGCCCATGCGCAAGTCAAACAGCTCGAGCGCGAGCTTGAGCAGCGCTTGAGTGCGCCGGATGCTCCCGAGCTCATCTGTAGCGTGTTTGCCGTTGGTTCCGAGGTGGTCGCCGACGCGCTTGTTTCAAGCGGCAAGGCCGGCAAGGTCATGGTAATCGGCAACGACCTGTTCCCCGAGAGCGCCTTGGCCTTGCACCGTGGCATCTTTACCAATATTGTCTATAAGGACCCGGTGAGCCTGGCCTACCGTGGCGCCAAGACCTTGGGCGAGTATCTGCTGTGGGGTAAAACTCCGGCGGAGCCCGTGCAGAAGGGTGCTGTGGAGATGGTGTTTGCCAGCAACGTCGACCGCTACTGCGAGCTTGCGGGAATTTAGCCGTTTGGTCAGGTACCCCCTCTTGCGACGTGCATTTTTTGGAGTATTCAGCAATGGCGTGTCCCGAAAGAGGCTAGGACGACTGTTTTAAGGGTGCCTCCGATGGCGTAATTCGCCATCGGAGGCATTTATTTATGCCGATTGGGCGCAATATGAGCATCAGATAGGGCTTCGAAGACGGTGCGCGGTGCGCTCCGATGCTGAATACTCCCAAAAATGCACGGCGGAACATGACCCACCTGGCCAAAGCGCTCAAGTTCGGTATTCGGGGACGCCTGCCAATTCGCAATACATACAAGTCGCGGCTCCAGTAACCGTTGAACGGGCAAAATCGACCGTTCACCCCATGGTGGTTAGGTGAACGTTCACCTTTTAAGTCGCAATGAATTAGTATAGTGAACGTTCACCTAGAGGATAACGAGCGCATCGTGCGCTCGCTCCGCCAACAAAGGGGTTGTGTGATGAAAAACTTCATGGACGATCAGGATTTCCTGCTGAGCACCAAAACCGGTGAGGAGCTGTTCCACAACTTTGCCGAGGGCATGCCCATCGTTGACTACCACTGCCACATTTCTCCCAAGGAGATCTGGGACGACAAGCGTTTTGAGAACATCACCGAGGTTTGGCTGGGCGGTGACCACTACAAGTGGCGCCTGATGCGTGCCAACGGCGTCGACGAGCGCTTCATTACCGGCGATGCCCCTGCTCGCGAGAAGTTCCAGAAGTGGGCCGAGACCCTGGGCCGTTGCGTGGGCAACCCCGTCTTTGAGTGGAGCCACCTGGAGCTTAAGCGTTACTTTGGCTACGAGGGTGTCCTGAACGGCAAAACCGCTCAGGAGGTCTGGGACCTTGCCAACGCCAAGCTCGCTGAGGCTAGCTTTACCTGCCGCAACCTGATCAAGCAGTCCAACGTCCGCATGATCTGCACTACCGACGACCCCGCCGACAGCTTTGAGTGGCACAAGAAGATTGCCGCCGACGACAGTTTTGACGTTCAGGTCGTTCCCGCCATGCGCCCCGATGCCGCCCTGCGCATCGAGCGTGGCCAGGAGTTCGCCGACTACTGCAAGCATCTCTCCGAGGTTGCCGGCATTGAGATCAGCGACTTCGAGGGCATGAAGGCCGCCATCTCCAAGCGCTACGACGTTGCCCACGAGCTGGGCTGCCGCGCTTCCGACCACGCGCTCGACTACGTTATGTACGCTCCGGCTACCGCCGACGAGATCGAGGCCATCTTTGCCAAGGGCCTTGCCGCCGAGCCGCTTACCGAGGACGAGGTCCTCAAGTACAAGACGGCCTTTATGCAGTTCGTCGCCGGCGAGTATGTCCGCCTTGGCTGGGCCATGCAGCTGCACTTTGGCTGCAAGCGTGACAACAACCGCGCTATGTTCGCCAAGCTCGGTCCCGATACCGGCTACGACTGCATCTCCAACTACACGCCGTCCGACCAGCTGGCCGATTTCCTCAACTCCATCCAGGAGTCCACGGGTCTGCCCAAGACCATCCTGTACAGCCTGAACCCCATCGACAACACCATGATCGATACCGTGATGGGCTGCTTCCAGGAGGCTCCGACCGCCGGCAAGATCCAGAACGGCTCTGCCTGGTGGTTCAACGACAACGAGATCGGTATGCGCGAGCAGCTTACGGCTCTGGCTAACGAGGGCGTGCTGGGCAACTTTGTGGGCATGCTTACCGATTCCCGCTCCTTCCTGTCCTACCCGCGTCACGAGTACTTCCGTCGCGTGCTGTGCGGCGTGATCGGCGAGTGGGTCGAGCAGGGCAAGTATCCGGCCGACATGGAGCTGCTGGGAGCCATCGTGCGCGACATCAGCTACAACAACGCGGTCCGCTACTTTGGCTTTGACCTGGATACCGTCGAGGCCTAAACCCGCATCGAATCACACCGAACTCGGGAGCGCCGTTGCCACACGCGGCGCCCCCGTTTTGCCTGCACGCTAACAGCAATCTAAGGAGAGACATCGATGGAGAACATCAGCTACGAGACGCTCGAGAAGATCGGCTACAAGGGCTACCTGCTGCCCAAGGACGCGCCCGAGAAGGTTCTGCAGTTTGGCGAGGGCAATTTCCTGCGCGCCTTTGTCGACCGCTTCTTTGACATGGGCAACGAGGCAACCGGCTGGAACGGCAAGGTTGTCATGGTGCAGCCCATCAGCGGCGCCTTTGGCTTTGCCGACGGCATCAATGCCCAGGACGACCTGTACACCGTGCTGGTGCGCGGCAAGGAGAGCGGCAACACGGTCGACGAGTCCCGTGTGATCAGCGCCTGCAGCCGCTGCCTCAATCCGTATCGTGAGGACGACTACCGCGCCATGATGGAGGTCGCCGTCTCCGACGATTTGGAGATTATCGTCTCCAACACCACCGAGGCTGGCATTGCCTACGATCCGTCCTGCAAGGCCGACGACATGCCGCCCGCGAGCTTCCCCGCTAAGCTTGCCCAGGTGCTCCACACCCGCTGGGCCGCCGGCAAGCCGGGCGTCATCGTGCTCGCCTGTGAGCTCATCGATCACAACGGCGAGGAGCTGCTGCGCATCATGAACCAGTACGTGAGCGACTGGGGCTGGGAGGACGAGTTCTCGCAGTGGATGGCCAACGACTGCACCGTCTGCACCACGCTCGTCGACACTATCGTCCCCGGCCGCATCCGCGACCCCAAGGAGGCCGCTGCCGTGGCCGAGCGCCTGGGCTACGAGGATCCCTTCCTGGCCGTGCGCGAGCCCTTCCAGATGTGGGGTATCCAGGGCGACGAGTCACTTGCCGAGAAGCTTCCCTTCGTGAAGGCCGGCCTGCCGGGCGTCTTTGTGACCCCCGATGTCACCCCGTACAAGAAGCGCAAGGTCCGCATCCTCAACGGCGCCCACACTGCCTTTGTTCCGGGCTCCTGGGTTGCCGGCTTTGACATCGTGCGCGATTGCATGCACGACGAGACCGTCCGTGGCTTCATGAACACCATGCTCTACGACGAGGTCATCCCGACGCTTGCCGCCGATCTGGATGTCGAGGACTGCAAGGCCTTTGCCGCCGCCGTCGAGAACCGCTTCGACAACCCGTTTATCGACCACGCGCTGCTCTCCATTTGCCTCAACTCAACCGCCAAATGGCGTGCTCGCGACCTGCCCACGCTCAAGGACTATGTTGCCGAGACCGGCAGCCTGCCCAAGTGCCTGGCGACGAGCCTCGCTACGCTCATTGCCTTCTATACGCAGGAGCTCGTTGCTCGCGAGGGTGACGGCCTGCACCTGCGCCGCGCCGACGGCACCGAGTACACCGCTCAGGACGATGCCTTCGTGCTCGATTTCTACGCCGCCCACGCCGGTGCAGACGATGCCGAGCTGGTGCACGATGTGCTCAGCAACGAGCAGATGTGGGGCGAGGACCTTACGCAGATCGCCGGCCTTGAGGAGTTTGTCGTCAACGCGCTTGCCGTTGTGCGCGCCGAGGGCGCCAAGCAGGCATTTGCCAACGCCCAGGCCTAAATCCTTCTGTGCGCCCGCCGGGCAACTGACGGGCGCCCGCTGACTTCTGCTCAACCTGTAGGGTTAGGACTCTTTGTAATGAATACTATCCAGATCAATCCGGCCGACAACGTGATCGTCGCGCTGTCGCCGCTTGCCAAGGGCACCGCCGTCGCGGTTCCCGGGGTGGGCGAGGTCGTTGCCGCGGAGGATATTCCGCAGGGCCACAAGATGGCCGTGCGCGCCA
Source organism: uncultured bacterium (assembly GCA_905215065.1). Classification (GTDB taxonomy): domain Bacteria; phylum Actinomycetota; class Coriobacteriia; order Coriobacteriales; family Coriobacteriaceae; genus Collinsella. The sequence continues at coordinate 8,736 of CAJMOF010000023.1, forward strand.
TTACGGCGGGGGAGGACGTCGTCAAGTACGGTCTTCCTATCGGCCACGTGACGGGCGACATCCAGCCCGGTCAGTGGCTTCATACGCATAACGTCAAGACCAACCTTTCGGGCGAGGTCGAGTACGCTTACAACCCGACGCATCCGGTCGTTGAGCCGGTTGAGCCCGAGACCTTTATGGGTTTCCGCCGCGCTGACGGCCGCGCCGCCACGCGCAACGAGCTGTGGATCATCCCCACGGTCGGCTGCGTCAACGAGGTCGCACGTGCCATGTGCGAGCAGGCTCAGGATCTGGTCGAGGGCTCGCTGGAGGGCGTTTACTACTTCCCGCATCCCTTTGGCTGCTCGCAGACCGGTGCCGACCATGCCCAGACGCGCCGTCTGCTGGTGGCGCTCTCGCGTCACGCAAACGCTGCGGGTGTGCTGTTCCTGTCCCTCGGTTGCGAAAACTGCACGCACCAGCAGGTACTCGACGAGCTCGGTGACTTCGATCGCGAGCGCGTTCGATTCCTCGCCTGCCAAGATGTAGCCGACGAGCAGGTCGAGGGTCACAAGATTCTGTCCGAGCTTGCCGACCTGGCCAAGCAGGCCAAGCGTGAGCCCATTCCTGCCTCCGAGCTGGTCATTGGCCTTAAGTGCGGCGGCTCTGACGGTCTTTCGGGCATTACCGCCAACCCCACGATCGGTCGCGTGAGCGATATGGTTGTCGCCCGCGGCGGCACGTCGGTGCTCACCGAGGTTCCCGAGATGTTTGGCGCGGAGAGCATTCTGCTCGATCGCTGTGAGAGCCAGGACGTCTTCAATGCCGCCTCCGACATGCTCAACGGCTTTAAGGACTACTTTATCAGCCACGGCGAGGTCGTCTATGAGAACCCGAGCCCCGGCAACAAGGACGGCGGCATTACCACGCTCGAGGACAAGAGCTGCGGCTGCGTGCAAAAGGGCGGATCTGCCCCCATCGTCGACGTGCTGCCATATGCCGGTCAGGCTACCAAGCATGGCCTGAACATGCTGTGCGGTCCGGGCAACGACATGGTATCCACCACGGCCCTGACGGCTGCCGGCTGCCACGTAATCCTGTTCTCGACCGGCCGCGGCACGCCGTTTGGCGCACCGGCGCCTACACTCAAGGTGTTCACCAACCAGCGTCTGTGCGACCACAAGGCCAACTGGATGGACTTTAACGCCGGCGTGGTGGCTACGGGCGAGCGCACGCTCGATGAGGCTGCCGACGACCTGTATCAGATGGTGCTGGACACGGCGAGCGGCAAGCTTACGAGTGCCGAGCGTCGCGGCTGCCACGAGATCAGCATTTGGAAGGATGGCGTCTGCCTGTAGCGGTAAATGGGTTCGCATAGGGCGCTATTGACCATGGCCCCGTCGGGAGTGTTCCCGGCGGGGCCATGTTTGTTCTGTCTGTTCGGGCGTGTCTTCCTGAGGGTACGGGAGCGGCGAAAACAATAAACGTTCACCTAATCGACCTCAAATTTAAACCCACTCAATACCCATGTAATCGTGATTTTTTTCAAGTCAGATATCCGTTTAACGGCAAAAAACGACCGTTCAAGGATAATATACAAGTGAACGTTCACCTATCATATGCAATCGCGCATAATCTAGCTAAACGTTCACCCTACGAGTGGGCGATATGCAGACAGACATCGGTATGGACTCCAATGTCTTGTTACAAGACAATCGAGAAAAGAGAGGGAGCTCGATGACTAACAAGATCGGTAAAAAGCGCAAGATCACATTTTGGACGCGCTTGGGCTTTGGTATGGGCGGCATGCTCAACTCCGGTGCCCTGAGCTTTACGCACAGCTACATGGTGCTGTTCCTGTCCACGGAGTGCGGTCTGTCCGCAGGCGAGGCTGCGCTGATCAGCTCGTTCGCCATCTATCTCAACGCCATTCTGTGCCCGCTCATGGGCTTTGTGGCCGATAACTTCTACGCTACCAAGATCGGCCGCATCTTTGGCCGCCGCCGTTTCTGGATCTTGCTGGCTATCCCGATGATGGTCGCCGAGCCGCTCATCTTTGTGGCTACGCCGTTTGGTTTCCCGTACTACTTTGTGTTGTACCTGATCTACAACGTCGCGTACACGTTCTGCACCGCCAACCTGTCGCCGCTTACCATCGAGATGACCGATGACTTCAAGGAGCGTACGTACCTCACCGGCTACAAGCACCTCTTTGGTAACGCCGCCGGCTTCCTGATGGCAGCACTCGTCGGCTTTGGCTTTGGCACCTTCGGCGAGACCAACCCGTTCAGCTACTTCATTATTGCTACGATTAACGCTTCGGTCATGGCAATCTCGCTGCTCTGCGTGTACCTGTCCACGTGGGAGCACACCCCCGAGGAGGTCGCTCAGGAGAAGATCGAGAGCGTCGGCGAGGGTATCAAGAAGTTTTTCATCGACGTTATCTCTACCTTCCGCAACAAGTCCTTCCGCAAGGTCCTGTATGCGCAGGTCTCCACGAAGCTCGCCGCTGCCTGCTGGTCTGCGTGCCTGTCCTTCTTCATCGTCTACTGTCTGCAGATTCCTAAGTCCTACGAGTCCGTGATGGAGATGCCCGGCAAGGTCGTCGCTATCGTCTGCACCGCCATCTGGGTCGCCCTCATGGCCAAGAAGGGCTTCCACAAGTCTTGGTACCTGGCAAACGTCGGTTGCGCCGCGTGCATCATCGCCTACAACTACTTCGCCTTTGGTCAGATCAACGGCACCTCCACGGTCGCCATCGCCATGATCGCCTACCCCATCATCTTCGCCATCTGGAAGTTCTTCTACGTTGGCTTCCAGTATCTGCCCGATGTTCTGCTCAACTACATCCCCGATGTCGATGAGCTCATCACCCTGCGTCGTCGCGAGGGCATTTACAGCTCCGCACAGCAGCTCTGCCAGCAGATCGCCCAGGCTGTTGCCGTCAACGTATGGGCTATCGTCCTTGCTGCCTCCGGCTTCATTCAGACCGCCGGCAACAGCGACGCCGTGACCCAGCCCGCCACCGTGCCTCTGTACATTTGCGGCTACATGCTCATCGGCTGCGCCGGCTTCTTCCTGCTCGCGGCCGTCCTTGCCCGCGGCATCAAGATTGACAAGGAGCAGTGCGACATCCTTTGCGACGAGATCCACCGTGTCAAGGAGGGTGGCAAGATGGCCGACGTCAAGCCCGAGGTCAAGGCGCTTTGCGAGGAGCTCTCCGGCTTTAAGTACGAGGACTGCTTCGCCCACAACAATGTTGGCTTCCAGGACGGCAGCGTAATTCCCGCCGAGTAGGGCAGGCGCATCGTCCAAACCACAGGGCCGTGCCACCGGAGATCCACCGGCGGGTACGGCCCTTTTTTAAAAACGACTAGTATGAACTTCTGATTACATTTGAGGGAGAGACCCATGGAGACGAACGTTATCTGGCGCAATGCCCGCGCGGCCGTTATCGAGCTCGACGATGGCGGCTACTTTACCTGTGCCGATACGTGGGAGATCTTTGTCAACGATGAGCCCGCCGGTACCACGAATACGGTCGAGACCTATGTCGATGGCCTGACTCCCGGCAAGCGCAACCTGATCCGCTTTGTCTGCGGCGAGCGCGAGTTGAGCGTAGGCGTCACCACGCCGGCGGAGCCCTTTACCATCAACGTTCGCGACTGCGGAGCCAAGGGCGATGCCGAGCACGATGACACCACCAACATTCAGGCTGCCATCATGGCCTGCCCCAAGGGCGGGCGCGTGCTGATCCCCGCCGGCAACTACCGCATCAAGTCCCTCTTCCTTAAGAGCAATATCAACATCGAGCTTGCCGAGGGCGCGGTGCTGCTGGCCCGCCACGACCGCGCCGCGCTTGCCTACATTCCGGGCACGGTCACGGGTGACGAGGGGGCTGGGTACGCCGGCACCGATATGCTGCCCCTGGGCCGTTGGGAGGGCGAGAGCTTCTCGACCTACTGTTCGACCTTTACGGGCCTGAGCGTGCACGACGTGTGCATCTATGGCCGCGGCGCCATCGACGGCCAGACCGATTTTGCCGAGGACAACTGGTGGAACAAGGACTTTAAGAACATCTTCCGTCCCGAGGAGGGCCGCGAGATCGCCCGCCCGCGCATGATCTTCCTGTCCGAGTGCGAAAACGTGAGCCTTGCCGGCTTTACCGTGCGCAACAGCCCGGCGTGGAATATCCATCCCATTCTGTGCGAGCACGTCGATGCCCTGTGCCTGTCCATCGAGGGTCCCAAGAACTCCCACAACACCGACGGTTTCGATCCCGAGAGCTGCGGTTTTGTTCGCATCCTTGGCTGTCAGTTCTCGGTGGGCGACGACTGCATCGCCATCAAGAGCGGCAAACTGGGCATTGAACCCGAGCTCCGTCCCGCCACGCACGACGTGCTGATCTCGCACTGCTACATGCACGACGGCCACGGCGCCGTGGTGCTGGGATCCGAGGCCGCCGGCGGCATCAAGGACCTCACCGTGAGCAAGTGCCTCTTTGAGCGCACCGACCGCGGCCTGCGCGTCAAGACACGCCGCGGGCGCGGCAAGGACGCCGTCAACGAGGGCATCACCTTCGAGCACATTCGCATGGATAAGGTGCTTACGCCCTTCGTGGTCAACTCGTTCTACTTCTGCGACAAGGACGGCAAGACCGACTACGTGCAGTCTCGCGAGGCGCTGCCCGTCGACGACCGTACGCCCGGCTTTGGCGCCACGACGTTTTGCGATATCGAGGCCACCAACTGCCATGCGGCCGCGGCCTATATCACGGGCCTTCCCGAGAGCAAGGTGACGCGCCTGACGTTCCAGGATGTCCATGTGACCTTTGCCGCCGATGCCGAGCCCTTTGTGCCGGCCATGGCCTGCGGCGTGGAGCCCATGGTGCGCCAGGGCATCATCGCACAGAACGTGAAAGTCCTCGACCTGCAGAACGTGCGCATCGAGGGTCAGGATGGCGACGAGCTGCAGCTGCAAAACGTCGACAAGGTTATCCGCGCGTAGGGTAGTGCTCCTGCACAAGTGAATACGGCATGTTGAGGCGTGCGACGGTCGGGTCTGCCCGGCTGTCGCACGCAATCTATAGGTGCCGGTATTGCATGGTGGGTGTTCTGTGACAGAAAGCGTAATGACAGATGAGTGGTAAAGAACAGCTCTTTGAGGTATCGCTCGAACGCGAAGGCGCGTATCGCAGCATTTCGGCGGCGCTCGAGGCGGCGGAGCGGTGTGTGCCCGATGTGACCGTGCCGTTGCGCGTGCTGGTGGCGCCGGGTGAGTACCGCGAACGGGTCGAAATTCGTCGTCCGCATGTGACGCTCGAGGGCGAGACGGCCGACAGCGTGCGTATCGTGGGAGGCCTGGGTGCCAAGATGCCTTCGGAAGATGGTAGCGGCCAGGATGGAAGACTCGGCACCTTCCGTACGTACACGGTGCTGGTCGATGCCGACGACGTGACGCTTGCGGGTCTAACAATCGAAAACAACGCCGGGGATGGGCGCGAGGTCGGCCAGGCGATTGCCCTGTATGCCGATGGTGACCGCCTGGTTGTCGATGCCTGCTGCATTAAGGGACACCAGGACACGCTCTTTTTGGGGCCGCTGCCGCCGCGCGAGGCCAAGCCGGGCGGCTTTATAGGCCCCAAGCAGTTCGCCCCGCGCCGCGTGGGGCGGCAGTATTTTCGACGTTGCCGGATCGAGGGCGATGTCGACTTTATCTTTGGCGGCGCGCGTGCCTACTTTGAGGGGTGTGAGATTCGCTCGCTCAACCGCGATATGGATGTCAACGGGTATGTAACGGCAGCCTCCACGCCTCAGGGCGAGCCGTACGGATTTGTGTTTCATGGCTGTTCGTTTACAGCCGATGAGGGCATTGCCCCCGGATCGGTCTATCTGGGTCGTCCATGGCGCGAGTGGGCCCAGGCCGTTTTGCTCGAATGCTGGCTGGGCCCCCATATTTCACTCGAGGGCTGGTGGGATTGGAATAAGCCAGCGGCACATGACGGCACCCTGTATGCCGGCGGTGCCCTGTTTGGCCCGGCGGGCGATACTGTCGCTTGGGTGCCGTGGGCGCATTGCCTGACTGGTCAGGATTCCGAACGCTATGCGCGTGACCGAGTGCTTGCCGGCACGGATGGTTGGGATCCCGAGGGCGGCGACGGTGATGCGGTAGAGACGGTCGGGCTATCTGCCAATGGCCGCACCGTGCACATCGAGACGTACTACGAGGACGAGCCTGCGCTGCGCGCCCGACTGAAGCGCGAAGGGCGCTCGGCCGCATTTACGGGCAAGACTCCCACAGACTTTGAGGCATGGAAGGCTGCGACCAGGACTCGTCTGTACGATATTTTGGGTCTTTCGCTTATGGACCGCGCCCCGATTGAGATTCGTGAGCTCAATCGCGTGCGGGTTGCCGGCAGCATCGTGCGTACTCATGCGCTGTTGCAGGTTGAGCACGATGTGTGGATGCCGTTTTACCTGTTGGAGCCGTCCCGCCCCAAGCTTGACGAGCGGGGACTCAAGCGCTGCTATATCTGCCCGCATGGTCACCAGGGGGCGGGTGCTGCAAGCATAGCCGGCGTTGCGGGCGTGCCGGCGGTCGACGATGCCGTGCGTAAGTTCAATTACGACTACGGTCTGCGTTTGGCGCGCATGGGTTACGTGACCGTCTGCCCCGATGCGCGTGGTTGGGGATACCGTCGCGATTGGAAGGGCCAGGGCGACGACGAGAACAGCTACCTGCGCGGTACGTGTCTGAATCAAGCACGTATGGCCGAGCCGCTGGGTCTTACGGTCGCGGGCCTCAACGCCTGGGACAACATGCGCTTGATTGATTACTTGGAGACACGCGGTGACATTGCCCTGGACGACCTGGGCTGCTTTGGTTTTTCGGGCGGCGGTTACATGACGTTGTACCTGGCCGCGCTTGACCCGCGCGTGCGCAAGGCGTTTGTCTCGGGCTATCTGTACGGTGTCGATGACTCGCTGCTGCATCTCAACGGCAACTGCAGTTGCAATTACACGCCTGGACTCTGGCGTCTGCTCGATATGGGTGACATCGCCTCGCTCATCGCGCCACGGCCGTTGTTGGTCCAAAGTTGCGAAGAGGATCATCTGAATGGGGCACGCGGGCTCAAAAATGTTGACGAGCAACTCAAAATCGTGCGCGATGCCTACGAGTTGCTGGGCCGCAGAGGAGGTCTGCGGCACGAGGTGTGTCCGGGTGGACACCATCTTGGCGTGGCGCATCTTGCCGAGGATATCGAATGGCTCGATTCGCAAGTTGCGGAATGTGCCAACGCATAGTCCCTCGGCATGCTGCGAATGAACGGTATGTGCCTGTATGACCGCCGGTGTGCGGGTGAGGAGAAGAATATGGAACCGAAAAACTTGAGCGAATCGACCATCTGCTGCTTTGGCGACTCGACCACCTGGGGCGATAACGGATGCGGTGGGGGAGGCAACGATATCTCCTGGACTTCGCATCTAGGAGCGCTGCTGGGCGGCGCTACGGTCGAGAATTTTGGTATTAAGGGTTCGCGTATTGCCGTCAAGGCCGACCGTACCGATTCGTTTGTCGAGCGTTTGGACGGCATCGATCACGCGGCAGACATCTGCATCGTCTTTGGCGGCGTTAACGACTTTAGCCGTAACGTGTCGCTAGGCGAGCCGGGCAGCACCGACGTACACGAGTTCTATGGCGCGCTCGATTATCTCGTCCGTACCATCACGGCTCGCTCGCCCCGGTCGAGGCTCGTGTTTATGACGCCGTGCAAGACGAGCGGAAAGCACGAGAAGGATATCCCGGCAAGCAACGAGGCCAACCATCTGGGCCTGACGCAAGACGCCTATGTGCAGGCGATGCTGGAGGTTTGCGACCGCTACTCGGTGCCGGTGATCGACCTCTATGCGCAAAGCGGTATCAGCCCGTTTTTGCCGGAGCACCGCGAGCTCTACATGCCGGACGGTCTGCATTACAGCCCTGCCGGCTATGAGCGCCTGGCGCATCGCATCGCTGCGGGCCTCACCGCCGTTTGCCGTTAAAAGTTTGCCGTTCACGGGGATTATAGGGTTAACGTTCACCCTATAATCCCCGTTCGCGTTACACTGGGGGAAACGTTCACCCATCAATAACGTCAGAGGGGACAGCAATGGGTTGCAATCAGATTCTGGACCGTTATATCGAGCAGTTGATCGAGACCTCTACGCCTCAGGCGCCGGCCTGGAACATCGAAAAGCTTCGAGCCGGCAAGGAGAACACCTGGAATTACATTGACGGCTGCATGATCAAGGCACTCATCGAGCTGTACGAGATCACCGGCGAGCAGCGTTACCTGACCTTCGCCGACGACTATATCGACTTCTTTGTCCAGGATGACGGCACCATCAAGCATTACGATCCCCAGGAGTACAACCTCGACAACGTCAACGCGGGCAAAACCCTCTACAAACTCTATGACCTGGTGGGCAAGCCCAAATATCGCGCCGCCATGGATACCATCTATCGTCAGCTCGAGACCCAGCCGCGTACCAAAGAGGGTGTGTTTTGGCACAAGGCCGTCTACCCCAACCAGATCTGGCTCGACGGCATGTACATGGCGCAGCCGTTCTACATGCAGTACGAGCTGAGCTTCCACAACCGCCGTGCCTGCTCGGATAGCTTCCATATGTTCCAAGTGGTGCACGATTTGATGCGCAACCCCCTCAACGGCCTGTACTATCACGCCTACGACGCGAGCCGCAAGCAGTTCTGGTGCGATCCCGTCACCGGCCTTTCGGCCAACTTCTGGCTGCGCGCCGAGGGCTGGTTCGCCATGGCGCTCATCGATACCTGGGAGCTCATGCCGCCCTCGATGTCGGCCGAGAAGGACGAGATCCGCAAGATGTTCCACGACCTGATCGACGCCATGCTGCCGTATCAGGACGAGAAGACCGGCATGTGGCACCAGGTCATCAACCTGCCCAATATCGCCCCCAACTATCTGGAGGAGTCGGGCAGCGCCATCTTCGCCAACGCCATCATGAAGGGCGTGCGCCTGGGCGTGCTGGGCGAGCGCTACTACCAGTACGGCCGCCGTGCGTTTGAGGGCATCTGCGACACGTGCCTGTCCGAGCGCGACGGACAGCTGGCGCTCGACAACATCTGCCTGGTGGCGGGTCTTGGCAACACCGCGCACCGCGAGGGCACGTTTGGCTACTACATGAGCGAGCCCGTCGTCAAAAACGACGCGAAGGGCGTGGCGCCGCTGGTGCTCGCCTATATCGAGACTATGCATCATGACAAGTTGGCCGGTAAGCGCGATCCGCTTGCCCCTTCGGGCGTGTGCTCCATCGATGACCCGTTTGGCGGCTACACGCCGGGCATCAATGCTCATAAGGGGCGTGAATAGCGTGGGGGCCATTACTCCGGGCGTGCGTTTACACGACCTTCCGCAGGGGACCGTCGAGGAACGCATTCGCATGGCAGGAGAGCTGGGCTTTTCGTGCATTCAGCTGCCGAGCAAGGTGCTCTACGCATCAATGGGAATCGATCGATGCGGTCTGACCCGCGAGCTCGCCGAGCATTTGCGTGCGGTGCTCGATGAGGCGGGCGTTTCGGTCGCCGTGCTCGGCTGTTATAAGAATCTGGCGACGCCCGATCGACAACAGCTCACGGATAACTTTGCCGAGTACGAGGCGTGCTTGAACTTTGCTCAGATGCTCGGCGGCTGTCCGGTTGGCACCGAGACCGGTCGTCCCAATGCGCAGAACTGCGTTGCTGACGACCGTATGACCGACGAGGCACTCGATGCGTTTATGGATGGACTCGCGCGCGTCTGCGAGTGCGCCGAGGCCGTGGGTGGGCAAATACTGATCGAGCCCGGCTGGAACGAGACGGTCAACACGCCAGATCGCTGCCGTGAGGTGCTGGAGCGCGTCCCGAGCCCGGCGCTCGGCGTGATCTACGACCCGGTGTCGCTGCTGCATCCCAGCGTCGTTGGCGAGGCGCAGGAAATCACCGCGCGTATGCTCTACTTATGCGGCAGTAAGATTCGCGTGCTGCACGCCAAGGATTTTGAGGTCGTCGACAACGAGGACGAAGCCGGCTGGTGCGATGGTACGGGTTCTCGCCTGGTGTGCCACGGCGTGGGCGAGACGGGCCGCTATGACTTTGAGCCCGTGGTGGCCTGGGCGGCTGCCGCCTGTTCGGGGATTCCTTGTGTGGTCGAGAACAGCGTGCCGGCGACGGCGGCTAGCTGCCTGGCGACACTCGAGCGCATGTCCGCTCGCTGCGGGGCTCCGCATCGCGAGATATAGCATTGGCTTTTGCCGTGGCGGCATATTGAGTTTGCTTGACTGGGGGCGGCGGTGAAGGGTTTTTATCGTCGCCTCATTGGATTACATCAAAAAGGGGAGTTGCGTGGCTATCCACATTGTCGAAGAGGCGAATCGTTGCCTAGGTTGCAAAAGGGCGTTCTGCCAGCTTAAAGGCTGCCCGGTGCAGACGCCTATTCCGCAGGTCATCGACCTGTTTAAGCAGCGTCGTCTGGAAGAGGCAGGTGAGCTGCTGTTCCAGAACAACCCCATGAGCGCGGTCTGCTCCATGATCTGCAACCATTCGGGCCAGTGCGAGGGCGCGTGCATTCAGGGCCGCAAGGGCGCACCGGTGCATTTTTCGAGTATCGAGAACTATATCTCGACGGCATATTTGGACCGTAAGGAGTGGAAGCCCGCGCCGTCGTGCGGCAAGCAGGTTGCCGTGGTCGGTTCTGGTCCTGCCGGCATTACCGTGGCCATTAAGATGGCCCAGCTGGGCTGTGCCGTCACGGTGTTTGAGCAACGCCCCGAGATCGGCGGCGTGCTGGAGTACGGCATCCCCGAGTTTCGCCTGCCCCGTGCTCTCGTGCAAAAGTACCGTCACGTGATGTGCTCGCTTGGCGTACGCGTCCGTCCCTCGACCACCATTGGCGGCGCGCTGCATATCGACGACCTGTTGCGCGACGGCTACGATGCAGTCTTTGTCGGTACCGGTACCTGGCGCGCCCGCAAGCTGGGTATTCCCGGCGAGTCGCGTGGTAACGTACTGTTTGGTATCGATTACCTGGTCGATCCCACGAGCGTGGCGATCGGTCAGAACGTGGCAGTTATCGGCGCCGGCAACGTGGCCATGGATGTTGCCCGTACGGCTCTGCGCTCGGGCGCTCGCAAGGTTACCGTGTATGCCCGATCGCGCCATATCTCGGCCATCGATGACGAGGTCGAGCTGACCGAGCTTGATGGTGCCGAGATCGTGCGCGGCAAGGCGATCTGCGCCATCGACGATAACGGTCCGGTGTTCGAGACGGCTATCTTTGACGAGGACGACAATGTGGTGGGCTCCGAGGAAGAACTTGACCATGTGCCCGCCGACACGGTTGTGATTGCGGCCTCGCAAGTGCCTAAGGACAAGCTGGTGCTTACGACGGGCGGTCTGGAGACCGACCATCGTGGCCTTCTTTCGGTCGATGAGCACGGCATGACCACCGTGCCGGGCGTCTTTGCCGCCGGCGACGTGGTCAACGGCCCGCTCACTGTGGTCCATGCTGTAGCCGGCGCCAAGCTCGCCGTCGAAGGCATGACCAGCTACCTGGGCATCTAACCCATCCCATCCATCAGTTGCGGTGAAATACGGACTGTTTTGGCTGTCAAAGGCCTTATCTACTCCGTATTCCACCGCAACTTTTTGTGGGCTGAGTAAAAGCTGGGGGAGCGTGTACGGTCGGGTACAGCGCGGTTGCTGATACGATAGGTACGTTAGCAACTGCCGCCGAGCGGCTCAAACGAAAGGAACCTTGTATGGAGTCCTCCGCCTAC
>CAJMOF010000024.1 GCA_905215065.1 uncultured bacterium
CTTCCTCTGAGAAGTTCGCGAAGCCCACTTCTCAGAGGAAGGCGCCCGCCCGGAGGCGGCCCCAGCGCGAGACCGTCCCGGATGCTATTCGTTGTCGCCGGCAGTTAGCTGCGTTGCGGAGAGTGCGCCGTCGGCAGCAGTTGCGGCAGCGGCATCGGGCCAGACCCAGTCGGTAAAGGCCGGGTGATCGAAGCCCTCGTCGCACGCGAACTCAAAGGCCTCGGTGCGGAAGGCCTCCCACTTATCAATCTGCTCGGCAAACTTATCGGCGTCGACCATGCGCAGCACGTCGGCGGCAAGCGCCCAGCGGTCCATGTTGTTCAGACGCAGCATGTCGAACGGCGTGGTCGTGGAGCCTTTCTCCTCGTAGCCGTGGACGCGGAAGGCATCGTGGCCGGGGCGGTTCCAAATCAGACGGCGGATCGTGCCGGCATAGGCGTGGAATGCGAAGAGCACGGGCTTCTCGCCGCAACCGAACAGCTCAGCCCAGCGCTCATCGCTGATGGCCTGGTCGTTCTCGCAGGCGTTCTGGATCTTGAGCAGCTCGACCACGTTGACGAACCACACCTTAATGCCTAGCTCGCGCAACATATCGGTTGCAGCCAGGGCCTCGAGCGTCGGCACGTCGCCGCAGGTGGCGACCACGACGTCAGCCTCGGCGAGCGAATCGGCGGTCGATGCCCACTTCCAAGTTGCGACGCCCTCGGCGAGCTCGGCCTTTGCCTCGTCGACCGTCTGGAAGGTGGGGGCGGGCTGCTTGCCGCAGAAGATGGCGTTGACGCAGTCGGTGGACTGGTAGACACGCTCGGCCACAGCGAGAGCCATATTGGCGTCAGCCGGATAGTAAGCATTCACGATATGCGCGTCGTTGGCCTTGTTGAGCAGCAGGTCGATAAAGCCGGGGTCCTGGTGCGAGAAGCCGTTGTGGTCCTGGCGCCACACGTGGCTCGACAGCAAAATGTTGAGGCCGCTGATGGGAGCACGCCACGGAATCTCGCGCTTGGTGGCCTCGAGCCATTTGCAGTGCTGGTTGACCATGGAATCGACGACGTGGACAAAGCTCTCGTAGGAGCTCCACACGCCGGAGCGTCCGGTGAGCACGTAGGCTTCGAGGAAACCCTCACATTGGTGCTCGGACAGCTGCTCGACAACCTTACCGGAGCCGGCCAGCAGCTCGTCGTTGGCCTCGTCCTCGTAGAATCCGGCATCCCACTGCTTCTTGGTCACCTTGTAGGCAGCCTGTAGGCGGTTGGACGCGGTCTCGTCGGGACCGAAGATGCGGAAGTCGTCCATGTTCTTGGCCAGGACGTCGGCGGTGTACTCACCAAAGACACGGGCGGCCTCGGTGGAGCCCCAGCCGTGACCCTTGCTTGCGACGGGGATCTCGTGGGCGTGGATATCGGGCAGCTCGAGCTCGCGGCGCACCTTGCCGCCGTTTGCGTTGGGATTGGCGCCGATGCGCAGCTCGCCGGTCGGCATAAAGGCCGTCACCTCGGGGCGCACCTGGCCCTCGGGCGTAAAGAGTTCCTCGGGCTTGTAGGAGCGCAGCCACTCGCGAAGCACGCGGAAGTGCTCGTGGGTGTCCTTGGCACTCGCCAGCGGCACCTGATGCGCGCGCCAGGAGTCCTCGGTCTTCTTGCCGTCGATGTGCTTGGGGCAAGTCCAGCCCTTGGGCGTGCGGAACACGATCATGGGATAGGCCGGGCGGACCACGGTCTCGCCCGCGGCGGCCTGGGCCTGTGCGGCGGCCTTGATATCGCAGATCTCGTCAAAGACCTGCTCAAACAGGGCGGCGAAACGCTCGTGGATGCTCACGTGGCTCTCGTCGTCAAAGCCGGCGACAAAGAAGTGCGGCTTGTAGCCCATGCCCTCAAAGAACTTGGTGAGCTCCTCGTCGGACACGCGGGCAAGGATGGTGGGGTTGGCGATCTTGTAGCCGTTGAGGTGCAGGATCGGCAGGACGATACCGTCGGTTGCCGGGTTCACGAGCTTGTTGGACTGCCAAGAGGTCGCGAGCGGACCGGTCTCGGACTCGCCATCTCCCACCACGGCCACGGCCAGCAGGCTCGGGTTGTCCATGACGGCACCGTAGGCATGGCTGAGCGTGTAGCCGAGCTCGCCGCCCTCGTGGATGGAGCCGGGCGTCTCGGGCGCAAAGTGGCTCGGGATGCCGCCGGGATAGGAGAACTGGCGGAAGAACTTCTGCAGGCCAGCCTCGTCATTGGTGATGTCGGGACGAATCTCACGGTAGGTGCCATCGAGCAGCGACTGGGCGGTGCCGGCAGGGCCACCGTGGCCCGGTCCCATCAGAAAGATGGCGTTCTGGTTGTGATCGGCAATAAGGCGGTTGACGTGGCCGAACAGGAAGTTAATGCCGGGCGTGGTGCCCCAGTGACCGACCAGGCGGTGCTTAACGTCCGGGCGACCAAAGTCGCGCGTCTCACCGGTTTTCTCGTCAACAAAGTCGGGGCGCATCAGCGGGTTGGAGCGAAGGTAAATCTGGCCGACGGACAGGTAGTTCGAGGCACGCCAATACAGGTCGACGCCCTCGAGCTCGGAAGCCGGCACCTCGTGGCCCAGCTTTTGCCACGGCGTTCCCAGAGTTATAGCCATTGTTTATGTCCCTTCGCTGTAAGGTCACCCTCCAATACGGCAACCTTTCGTTGAGACAAGTATATTTGGTAAAACGTTTTATCAGTATGATAAAACGTTTTACCATCCTGATTTGCCATGTTGACAGGCAGAAGCAGACATTCATCTGCGGCATTGCCTGTCACAGGTGCTCCACATTCAGTCTCTGCAAATTGATAAACGTGTTTAGCTGTGTTTAGTAAGCTCGAGTACGCTGTCCTTAACGATAAGCGCCGGCTCCAGAACGACCTCTTCGGCACGCCTACCGCCCCTACCGGCAAGGCGCTTGGACATGCAGCCAAAAGCATGCTCGGCAAGGACACCAGGATCCTGCTCAATCGCGGTCAGCGCCGGCTCAAAGAGAACGTCGGCCGCCGAGTTGTCATAGCTCACCACCGAGATATCGTCCGGAATGCTCTTCCCCATCTCGTGCAGGCGCTTGAGCAAACCGAGGGCAATGTTATCCGAGCTTGCGAACACGGCGGTGGCGTCGGTTGCGAGCACCGCCTCCGAGGCCTCGTAGGCACTCGGAATGTAGTACTCGCTCTCAAACTCCAAACGCGCGTCGATCGGCAGGCCAACCTCACGCAACGCGCGCTCATAGCCGGCAAGTCGCTTGCGGCCCGTATTGGAACGGCGCGCGTTAACCAAGCAGGCAATGCGACGGTGCCCCTGTTCGATCAAGTAGCGGGTAGCCATGTAGCCACCCATCTCGTGGTCGAACATCACCTTGTCGCACTCGAGTCCCTCAATGGCACGGTCAACCATTACCGCCGGGATAGGCAGATGGCTGACCTCTTCGCGCAGAGCGCGGTCGTCCGAGAACTCGTCGCCCACGACCAAGAACACGCCATCGACGCCACGCGTCACCAGCTGGCGCAGGAGCTCCAGATCGTCCTCGGCACTTCCACCCGAGCTGGTAATAAAGAGCGCGTAGCCGTCCACGCGGCAGCGCTTTTCCAGGCTGCCGGCGAGCGAGGCAAAAAAGCGGCTCTCGATGTTGGGAACGATAAGGCCCAGCGTGCGCGACTCGCGCATGACCAGGCTGCGCGCAATCTGGTTAGGAACATAGTGGTTGCGCGCCGCGACCTCTTTGATGCGCTTGCGGTTTTCTTCCGAGATGCGACAAGGCCGATTGTTAAGGACAAGCGAGACCGATGAGGGGGAAAGCCCCACCTCCTGGGCAATCTGCTTAAGAGTAACTTTGTTGCCCATCTCGCTCCTTCCGAGTATTCGCGCAATCTCTTGAAAGTATAGCGACCGTCCCTCTACCTTGATGATAAACACTTTACCAATCCGGTAGACGGCTGTTTTATCGCCGCGATTGGTGCAAAGCAACCTGACCCCTTTGCACCATGTGATGCATTGGGGTCAGGTTGCTTTGCACCAAATCCATCCGGGTGGGGTATATTGCATTCGATTGATGAAAACGACCACCATAAGGCGGATATTCGTATGCACGAAAATGACTTTTTTAACGAGGACCTGCTCTGCGCGCTCGCCGGTGTTGCCGGCGAGGACAACGTGCTCATGAGCGAGCCCATGCGCGAGCACACCACGTTTAAGATCGGCGGCCCGGCCGATGTCTTTGTCACGCCCGATACCGAGCAGGGACTCGTCGCCACGCTTGACACCTGCTACCGCTGCGATCTGCCGCTCACCATCGTGGGCAACGGCTCCGACCTGCTCGTCGGTGACAAGGGTATCCGCGGTGTCGTCGTGGCACTGGGCGAAGGCCTCTCTAATATCACCGTCGACGGCACGCATGTTACGGCAGCAGCCGGCGCGCTACTCTCGGACGTAGCGGCTGCGGCAGCCGAGACTGGTCTTACCGGCATGGAGCCCCTCTCGGGCATCCCCGGCTCGGTCGGCGGCGCCTGCTATATGAACGCCGGTGCCTATGGCGCCTGCATGGCCAATGTTTTGGAGTCCGTGCGCGTCTATAAGCCCGCCCGCGCGCTCGACGACGGCACCCGCGGCAGCGGCAATATCATTGAGTTCGATGTCGACGAGCTTAACCTGGGCTATCGCAAGAGCCGTATCGCCGACGACGGCCTTATCGTGCTCTCTGCCACCTTTAACCTTGCCCCGGGCAACGCCGCGATGATCAAGGCCGACATGGACGACTACCGTCAACGCCGCGAGGACAAGCAGCCGCTCGACATGCCGAGCGCCGGCTCCACCTTCAAGCGCCCTGAGGGCCACTTTGCCGGCAAGCTCATCATGGACGCCGGCCTGCGCGGCCACGCTGTCGGCGGTGCCCAGGTGAGCGAGAAGCACTGCGGCTTCATCGTCAACGCCGACCACGCCACCGCCGCCGACGTCGACGAACTCATCCGCCACATTCAAGCAACCGTCAAGGACCAATTCGGAGTAGACCTACAACCCGAAGTCCACCGAGTCGGCGAATTCCTTTAACAAAGAAGGCCCCGAAAGGGGCCTTCACTTTCTTTTATTCAGACAACCAGTCCGGTGAGTTGTGCTCAGGACCCGAGAGAACCGCGTGCCCGCCCGCGATATATTTGATTGATCGCGAGTTCCGCACGCAAAGAAGGCCACTTAATGTGGCCTTCGTCTTGCGCAGGACTGCCCGAGCAGGCAATCAAATATATCGCGGGCGGGCACGCGGCCCCGTCGGCTTTACGACAGCGCAATACCGCCGAGCCAGCCCCAGCGCACGCCAGAGCCAGTACCATAAAAGCTAATGAACGAATCGAGCGACTTCGATGTAATGGCGCCCTCGTTGCTCATAACGATGCCGCCGCCAACATAGATGCCCACATGGCCATACAGCAGGCCCGGCGTACCGGTGCCGCTATGCGAGGAGTCAGCCACAATCATGCCCACCTGCAGCGCCGAGCGGTCGGAGCTATAGCACCAGGCGTTAAACATATCGCACGCGTTACCGCCAAAGTAGCCAACGCCGGCGTTACGGAAGACATTGGTAACCCACGCCGCGCACCAGTTCTGACCCGGCGAAGGCGTGGAGTAGCACGCGTTGACGACGGCCTGCTGCTTGCCCGAGCCGGCATTCTGCTGCGGAGTTCCGGGCGCATACGATCCGCCACCCGAGCTCGAACCACCCGAGTAGGAATTGTTCTTGTTCGCGGCGGCCGCGGCAGCGGCGGCCTTCTTGGCAGCCTCCTCAGCCTGGGCGGCAGCGAGAATCTCGGAATCGCGCTGAGCCATGAGCTCCTTGACGTCTTCGGAAAGACCGCTCAGCACGGTCTGGACCTCTTGCTGCTTGGCCTGCATGTCCTGCATCTGGGCAGTCTGCTGGTCCTTGAGCTTCTCCAAGTCGGCCTTCTGTGACTCGAGCGCGGTCTTTTGCGCATCGAGCTCTTCCTGGATGGTCTGGATGTCCTCGATGGCGTCGCGGTCGCTCTTGTTGACCTTCTCAACATAGTGCGCATTGGCGACGAGCTCCTCAAATGAGCCCGAAGCCAGTAGCAGCGACAGGATGTTGGTGCCGCCCGACTTGTAGCTGGCGGCAACGCGATCGGAAAGATCGTTGCGCTTCTTTTTGAGCTCGGCCTTCTTTTCATCAATCTGTGCCTGCGTGCTGTCAATCTGGCCCTGTACGCCCTCGATATCGTTGAGGGTCTGGGCGTTTTTGTTGGCCAGCGCCGCATATTCATTTGCGATGCTGTCGAGTTGCGCCTGGACCTCGTCGAGCTGGGCCTGGGCGGCATTCAGTTTGTCAGTGGTTTCTTGGCTGGCCTCAGCCGCATGGGCGCGAGCGGGCAGACCAAAAAGAACGGCTGCAGAAGCTGCGCCGAACAGAGCCTTGAGGGCAGTGCGACGCGAGAGCTCCTGGGAAAGGATGGAATCGCTGTTTGGTGACATATCTACTCCGTTACATGTTTATTTATATGTCGCTCAACTCATACATATTAGCGTACATCCGGCGCATCCCAACGATTTCCACGAACGGCAGCAAACCGTATGGTCGGCGGCTCGTATGCAAGTGCCAAAGTCGAGGTTATGCCCACGCAAGCATTTCTATGAGTACGTTAACATCAATCCTCTGGTTTTCCCGCTGTGCACGTTCTTGGCACCCCTACCTGCGCTATACTCCCCTCAAGAAGTGTTCCTGATTCGATAGGAGACTACATGTCCAAAGCACTCGACCCCAAAGACACCTGCGTCCTCGTTACCGGCGGTGCCGGCTTTATCGGCTCGCACACCGTCGTTCAGCTGCTCGAGGGTGGCTACCAGGTTGTCGTCGTCGATGACCTCTCCAACTCCAGCGCTGTCGCCGTCGACCGCGTCAAGACCATCGTGGGCGACGAGGCCGCCAAGAACCTCACCTTCTACGAGGCCAACGTGCTCGACCGCGATGCGATGGACAAGATCTTCGATACCCACCAGATCGACCGTGTCATCCACTTCGCCGGCTTTAAGGCCGTTGGCGAGTCGGTGAGCAAGCCCGTCGAGTACTACCACAACAATATCGAGAACACCCTGGTGCTCATCGACGTCATGCGCAACCATGGCTGCAAGTCCATCATCTTCTCGAGCTCCTCGACCGTCTACGGCGATCCGGACAATCCGCCCGTCACCGAGGAAGACCCCAAGAAGCCCGCGACCAACCCCTACGGTTGGACCAAGTGGATGATTGAGCAGATCCTCATGGACGTCCACACTGCCGACCCCGAGTGGGACGTCGTGCTGCTCCGTTATTTCAATCCCATCGGCGCCCATCCGTCGGGTCTGATCGGCGAGGATCCCAAGGGTATCCCCAACAACCTGGTTCCCTATGTCGCCCAGGTCGCTGTGGGCAAGCTCGAGGCTGTTCAGGTCTTTGGCAACGACTACCCCACCCCCGACGGCACCGGCGTGCGCGACTACATCCACGTGTGCGATCTGGCCTCTGGTCACGTTGCCGCCCTTAACTGGATGAACGGCAAGACCGGCGTCGAGATCTTTAACCTGGGCACCGGCACCGGCACCTCGGTACTCGAGGTCGTCGCCGCCTTCTCCAAGGCTTGTGGCAAGGAGCTGCCCTACGTGATCCGCGAGCGCCGCGCCGGCGACATCGCTGCCAACTGGTGCGATGCCTCCAAGGCCGAGCGCATGATGGGCTGGAAGGCCCAGTACGACATCGCGGACATGTGCCGCGATAGCTGGAACTGGCAGAGCCACAACCCCAACGGCTTCACCGACGCCGAGTAGCAAAAACCTACATACCGTTCTTGCCCCGATCTCACGTTGTGAGGTCGGGGCTTTTTCATGGCATGTAGCCATTCGCCGAAAATCGACCAACTTTATTATCTTGCCTGTACATGTTTAAACAACATGTTTTACAATAGGCGTATCGAATCAGAACATCGGAGGCGGACTGCACACCCATCGGCAGGCCGACCCCACAACAAGAAGGTTGGTGAGCGCATTCATGGAGCGTGCAAGCGGCGTCCTCATGCCCGTCTCATCTCTGCCCGGACCATACGGAATCGGCGGCTTTGGCTGGAATGCCTACGACTTCGTCGATTTTCTCGCCTCGTGCAAACAACATTACTGGCAGATTCTGCCCCTTACGACGACCAGCTATGGCGATTCGCCTTATCAGTCGTTCTCGGCCCGCGCAGGCAACCCCAACTTTATCGACTTTGCCGAGCTTATCGAGGCAGGGTATCTGGAGCAGCGCGATATCGATGGCGTGTATCTGGGATCCGACCCCAGCAATGTCGACTACGGTGCTATCTTTGGCGGCCGCCGTCAGATTCTCGACCGCGCCGCCGAGCGCTTTGCTGCCGACAAGCCGGCCGATTTCGATGACTTTATCCAGGCCAACGAGGACTGGCTCATCCCCTACTGTGAGTTCATGACCGTCAAAGAGGAGTGCGGTCTCAAGGCGTTTTGGGAGTGGCCCGCGGAGCTCCGCACCCGCGGCGAGGCTTCCGCCAAGGTCTGCGCCGACCATCCGGCGCGTATGCTCTACCACCAGATGACGCAGTACTTCTTCGATCGCCAGTGGAGCCGCCTCAAGGCCTATGCCAACGAGCGCGACATTCTCATCATCGGCGACCTGCCCATCTATGTCTCGCGTGACTCCGTCGAGATGTGGGCGACACCTGAGCTCTTTAAGATCGACGCCGCCGGCAATCCCGTGAGCGTCGCCGGCACGCCGCCCGACCAGTTCTCGGCCACCGGCCAGTACTGGGGCAACCCCATCTACGACTGGGACGCCATGGAGGCCGACGGCTTCTCCTGGTGGGAGGGCCGCATTCGCGCCGCCCTCGACATGTACGACGTCATCCGCCTGGATCACTTCCGCGGCTTCGAGGCCTATTGGGAGGTGCCGTTCTCCTCGCCTGATTCGTCCTACGGTTCGTGGACGCAGGGTCCCGGCCTCAAGCTCTTCAAGACACTCGAGGAAAAGCTCGGCACGCTGCCCATCATCGCCGAGGATCTGGGCTTCCTCACCCCCGGCGTCATCGATATGCGCGACAACTCGGGCTTCCCCGGCATGAAGATCCTGCAGTTTGCCTTTGAG
This sequence comes from uncultured bacterium, assembly GCA_905215065.1. GTDB lineage: Bacteria > Actinomycetota > Coriobacteriia > Coriobacteriales > Coriobacteriaceae > Collinsella. Next base: position 9,128 of record CAJMOF010000024.1, read on the forward strand.
GGCACCAACTCGTACTACCTGCCGCACAACTACATTGCCAACACCGTCGCCTACGTGGGCACTCACGACAACGAGACGGCACGCGGCTGGTTTGAAGGAACGGCTACCCCGCGTCAGCGCGAGCAGACAGCCCTGTACACCCATCAGCAGGCCGGCGAACCCATCGCCGACGCGCTCAACCGAACCATCGCAGCCAGCGTGAGCGACACGTGCGTCTACACCATGCAGGACCTGCTCAACTTGGGCAACGAGGCGCGCATCAACACCCCTGCCACGCTGGGCGGCAACTGGACCTGGCGCATGCTCGACGGCGCCATCACCCGCGAGCTCGAGCACAAACTCACCGACTGGACCGAGACCTACTTCCGCATCCCGTCGGAAGCCGAAATCGAGCTTCCTCAATAGGAGCTACCGCGCCCGACCCCTCCCCACCGTGCGGACGCGCTTGCTTACCCGCGCGAGGCCACCCCAATCCCCTCGCGCGGGATTCTTATGAATTGCAGACATGTAATCAACCCATTACAGGAGGAAACATGCCCCAAATTAACCTCATGGAACTCGCCGAGCAGTCTTTTGGCACCTCGCTCGAGCAGCTCGACGACCGTCGCATTTACAAGCTGCTGGTCAAACTCGTGCAGGAGCGCTCCGCCGCCTGCCCGCTCAACAACGGCAAGAAAAAGCTCTATTACATTTCCGCCGAATTTTTGATCGGCAAGCTGCTCATCAACAACATGATCGACCTCGGCATCTACGATGAGGTTAAGGACCAGCTCACCGCCGCAGGCCACGACCTCAACAAGATCGAGGAGTTCGAGGTCGAGCCGTCGCTCGGCAACGGCGGCCTGGGCCGCCTGGCCGCATGCTTCCTGGATTCCATCGCCACGCTGGGCTTGACCGGCGATGGCGTGGGCCTCAACTATCACTACGGCCTGTTCCGTCAGCGCTTTGTCGACAACCAGCAGAAGGCCGTCCCCGACGAGTGGCTCGGTGAGCAGGACATCCTAGTCGACGACGGCCGCTCCTACACCGTCGAGTTCGGCGATTTTGCCGTTACCTCCAAGCTCGTCAACATCGACGTGCCCGGTTACGGCCAGCCCACCAAGAACCGTCTGCGCCTGTTCGACCTGGCGAGCGTCGACGACGGCCTGGTCCCCGGCAGCTCCATCGACTTCGACAAGACCGAGATCGCCAAGAACCTCACCTTGTTCCTCTACCCCGACGATTCCGACGAGCAGGGCCGCCTGCTTCGCATCTATCAGGAGTACTTCATGGTGAGCAACGCCGCCCAGCTCCTGATCGACGAGGCCGTCGAGCGCGGCAGCAACCTGCACGATCTGGCCGACTACGCCGTGGTCCAAATTAACGACACGCACCCCACCATGGTCATCCCCGAGCTCATTCGCTTGCTCACCACCGAGCATGGCATCGAGTTTGACGAGGCCGTGACCATCGTACGCTCCATGGTCGCCTACACTAACCACACGATCCTTGCCGAGGCGCTCGAGAAGTGGCCGCTCGCCAGCCTGCAGAAGGTCTCCCCTGCCATCGCCGACATTATCGTCAAGCTCGATGAGATCGCGAAAGCCGAGCACGATGACCCGCGCGTCGCCATCATCGACGAGCACGACACCGTCCACATGGCCCACATGGACATCCACTTTGGCTTCTCCATCAACGGCGTAGCCGCCCTCCACACCAAGATCCTGGAGGACACCGAGCTTCATCCGTTCTACGAGATCTATCCCGAGAAGTTCTCCAACAAGACCAACGGCATCACCTTCCGCCGCTGGATCCATGGAGCCAACCCCGCGCTCGCCAGCCTGCTCGACGATGTAATCGGCACCGACTGGCGCAGCACCGGCGATCTGAACAAACTCGCCAAGTTCGCCGACGACAAGGACGTTCTTGAGCGCCTGGCCGCCACCAAGGTCGAGGCCAAGGCCATCATGCGCCAGTTCATGGCGCTCGAGCAGGGCGTGACCATTCCCTCCAACGCCATCATCGACGTCCAGGTCAAGCGCATCCACGAGTACAAGCGTCAGCAGATGCTCGCGCTCTACATCATCTGGAAGTACTTCGATATCAAGAACGGCAACAGGCCTAAGCACCCTGTCACCATCATCTTTGGCGGCAAGGCGGCGCCTGCCTACACTATCGCGCAGGACATCATCCATCTGATCCTGACGCTGTCGCAGTGGATTGCAAACGACCCCGACGTGGCTCCCTACCTGCAGGTTGTCATGATTGAGAACTACAACGTCACCGCCGCCGAGCGCGTGATCCCCGCCGCTGACATCTCCGAGCAGATCAGCCTGGCCTCCAAGGAGGCGAGCGGCACCTCCAACATGAAGTTCATGCTCAACGGCGCCCTAACCCTGTGCACGCTCGACGGTGCCAACGTGGAGATTGCCGAGCTCGTGGGCGACGAGAACATCTATACCTTTGGTGCCTCGTCCAAACAGGTCGAGCAGCTCTACGCCGACGGCACCTACAACGCCGGTGCGCTCTACCGCAAGCCCGGCATTAAACTGCTGGTGGACTTCATCACCAACCCGGCCTTTATGGCAACCGGCAACGCCGAGCGCCTGCAGCGCCTGCACGACGACATTAAGGGCAAGGACTGGTTTATGGCCCTGCTCGACATTGAGGAGTACATCCAGACCAAGGAGCGCGTGCTGGCCGACTACGAGGACCAGGACGCCTGGATGCGCAAGGCGCTCATCAATATCGCCAACGCCGGCACCTTCTCGTCCGACCGTACGATCTCCCAGTACAACGACGAGATTTGGCGCCTGAGCTAGCTCATTCCCCTTACCCATCCTCTTGAGAAACGGAGTCGTGGCAACACGGCTCCGTTTTTTGTGCCCGCACGTTACCCTGTGATCCGACTCGGCCAAACAATCTCGATCCGTAGCAATTACTCAACCAAAACGGTCCCAGCCGTTACAGATTGAGACATACCGGCCCCTCCCCTCGGGTTTATCTCAATCTGTAACATCTAGCAGGTGAAATTCGCCTTTGGTGTTACAGATTTAGATGAAATGGTTAGCTCAGCGGAACCGTCTCGATCTGTAACATCTAACGTCCGAAATCGGCCCTATCCGTTACAGATCGAGACAAACGACCGGTCAGACAGTCCCAACACAAAGAAAGGCTCCCCTCTCGCCCAGTGGACGGGAGGGGAGCCTTATATGTGACCGCGGCAAAAGGATGGCAAAGCCGCAGTCGCCCAAAGGGAGGGCCTGGATGCACCGGGCCTAGATAAGGTTCTTGCCAGACACCTTATCGAAGAGATGAGTCGCGTTCTTCTCGAACTTGAACCAGATGGGGTCGCCAGCCTTGAGCGCGCCCTTGGCCTCGAGGTCGACGACGGGGATAATCAGGACAAACTGGCCGTCGGGAGCGGTCACGTGGACATGCTCGGTCGAGCCCATGAGCTCGGTCACCTCGACGGTGCCCTGGAGCACACCCTCCTCGCCCTTGTCGGCAAGCAGGATCTGCTCGGGGCGCACGCCGGCCGTAATCTCCTTCACGTCGCCGCCGTCCCAGTTGAGGGCAAGCTGAGCGCAAGTCTCCGGGGCGAGCGCCACGTTCATATCCTCGGTCTTGACAGTAAAGCCGTTGCCCGAGCGCACCAGCTGGGCATCGAAGAAGTTCATCTGCGGCACGCCGATGAAGCCGGCGACGAAGATGTTCGCGGGATGGTTGAAGACCTCCTGCGGCGTGGCGATCTGCTGGACGACGCCGTCCTTCATGACCACGATGCGGTCGCCGAGGGTCATAGCCTCGGTCTGGTCGTGGGTAACGTAGATGAAGGTGCCCTTGATCTCGTGACGCAGCTTAATGAGCTCGGCGCGCATCTGGTTACGAAGCTTGGCATCCAAGTTGGACAGCGGCTCGTCCATCAGGAAGACCTTGGGGTCACGCACGATGGCGCGGCCGATGGCGACGCGCTGGCGCTGGCCGCCAGAGAGCGCCTTGGGCTTACGGTCGAGGTACTCGGTAATACCCAGGATCTCGGCAGCGGAGCGAACCTTGCGGTCGATCTCGTCCTTGGGGACCTTCTTGAGCTCAAGCGTAAACGCCATGTTCTCGTACACCGTCATATTGGGGTACAGAGCATAACTCTGGAACACCATGGCGATGTCGCGGTCCTTGGGCGCCACGTCGTTGACGCGCTTGCCATCGATGAACACATCGCCGGAGGTGATGTCCTCCAGGCCGGCGACCATGCGCATCGTCGTGGACTTACCGCAGCCAGAAGGGCCAACGAGGACGATGAACTCCTGGTCGTGAACGGTGAGGTTGAAGTCCTCTACAGCGAGCACACCGTCCTCGGTAACCTTGAGGTTGTGCTTCTTCTCCTCGGTCTTCTTCTTTTTGCCAAAGAAGCCCTTCTTTTTTGACTCGTTGTTGGGATACACCTTCTGAACATGTTTGAGAACGATCTCGGCCATGTCTTTACCTTTCGATACGCGGCGCCGCGCTGAGAGGCGCCGCCAAAACTTGCAAAACAGTTACGGCATCAGCCCTTGACGGCACCTGCCACCACACCGTCGATGATGTACTTCTGGCAGAAGATGTACATGATGACGATGGGGATGACGACCATCATGATGCACGCCATCATGGGACCGAGCTCGACGTGGCCATAGCCGCCTCGGAAGTACTGGATCAAGATAGGAATGGTCTTGTACTTGGTGGAGTCGAGCGTAAGGTAGGGCAGCAGATAGTCGTTCCAGACCCACATGGTCTCAAGGATGCCGACCGAAAGATAGGTGGGCTTCATAATGGGAAGGACGATCTTAAAGAACACTTGGACCGGGTTGCAGCCGTCGATCATGGCCGCTTCCTCAATCTCGAGCGGGATGTTCTTGACGAAGCCGGCGAACATAAAGACCGCGAGGCCCGCGCCAAAACCAAGGTAGATGAAGCAGATGTTAAACGGCGTGTTAAAGCCGATGCGGTCCGCGAGGTTGGACAGCGTGAACATGAGCATCTGGAACGGTACGACCATCGAGAAGACGAACAGGTAATAGAAGAAGTTCGAGATCTTGCTGTTGACGCGCACCACGTACCAAGCGCACATGGAGCAGCACACCAGAATCAGCACGACCGACGTGACCGTGATGATAAGCGAGTACATAAACGCCGAGGCAAAGCCCTGCTCGTTCAGAGCGTGCACGTAGTTTGCGAGGCCGTTGAACGTCTCGGGCGTGAGCAGATCGAACGCCGTGGTGGTGCTGATTGCGGTCGCTTTCTTAAAGGAATTGAGCGCAATCATGAACACGGGGTAGATCCATGCGAGCGACAGGATCGTAAAGAAGATCGAGAGCGCGCGGTTGATAGCCTTATCGCGTTTCATTACTGCTGCACCTCCTTGGACCTCGTGGCCTTAAGCTGGATCATAGAAATAGCGACAACCAGGATGCAGAAGATAACTGCCTTGGCCTGACCGATGCCCTGCCATGCGATGCCAGCACGCGAATAGAACGTGTTGTAGATGTTCAGGGCGAGCATCTCGGTGGAGTGCGCCGGGGCGCCACCGGTAAGGGCGAGGTTCTGGTCGAACAGCTTAAAGCCGTTGGTGATGGACAGGAACAGGCAGATGGTGATGGTCGGCATCAGGTTGGGGATCTTAACCTTCCAAAACGTCTGCCATGCCGTAGCGCCATCGACCTTGGCGGCCTCGATGTAGTCAGACGGAATGGACTGCAGACCGGCGATGTAGATGATCATCATGTAGCCGACCTGTTGCCACAGGGTCAGGATGATAAGGCCCCAGAAGCCAGCGGCGGAGTTGAGGGCGATAAGCTGGGCACCCACGTTGGAGAGCAGGCAGTTGATCAGAATCTGCCAAATGTAACCCAGTACAATGCCGCCAATCAGGTTAGGCATAAAGAAAATCGTACGGAAGATGTTGGTGCCCTTGAGCGCCTTGCGAGTGAGCGCCTGCGCAATGGCCAGCGCGATCACGTTGATGAGCACCGTCGACAGGAAGGCAAACGCCACGGTAAAGAAGAACGACGTGGAGAACTGCGGATCGGACAGCGCGCGCACGTAGTTCTCGATACCGACAAAGTGCGCGTTATTGATGGTAATAAACTGGCAGAACGAGAGATAGAAACCCTGGATAAAGGGAATCACGAACCCGATCATAAACGCCAGGCACGTGGGCAGCATAAAGAGCGGCCACCAGCGTTTGAGTGCTTTGCCCATAGAAGGGTCCTTTCAATATGCAGGGGGCGGGCAAACCTACGTCTGCCCGCCCCCTGTCGCTAATCAGATAGCTTGGGCAGCAACTGCTTACTCGGAAGCAGCCTTCTCGGTCTTCCAGCCATCGACGAAGGCGTTCTTGACGCCGTCCCACTTGGTGTTGTCGGCAGCATAAGCGATGAGAGCCTGCTTGAGGTTCTTCTTCCACTCCTCAGAGGGGATGTAAACGAAGTCCCAAGCAACGGTCTTCTTGCCGTCCTTGGCCATAGCAACGGCCTGCTGCGAGAAGACGTTGGTGGTCTCCTTAGCGCTCTTGAACGGGGCGGTCAGACCCATCTTGTCAGCGATGATGCTGGTGGCGGTGTCAGAAGTGACGCACCAATACATGAAGTCCTCGGTGGCCTTCTGGGCATCCTCGGAAGCCTGGGAGCTGACGCACCAGTAGTTCTCGCCGCCGGAGCACAGGCCCTGGTTCTCCTCGCCGTCGACGCCGATGTAGATCGGCAGCATGCCGAGCTGGTCATCGGTCATACCGGCCTTGGTGAGGTCGGCATAGGCCCAAGAGCCGTTCTGATAGAAGACGGCCTTACCGGTTGCGAACTCGTTGGTGGCGTCGTCGCCGGTCTTAGAGGCGAGCTGCGAAGGATCGCAGGTGGAGTCGGTGATGTACAGGTCGAAGATCTGCTTAAAGTTGTCGAGATACTCGCCCTTGATCTCGTCGTCCTCCTGGTTGTGCTCCTTCTCGAACTCGTAGTAGAGCGGGAGGTTGGCGAGGTGGGTGGTGTAGCGCCAGCTGGAGGAGTCATCCATACCGGCGGAAGTGAAGGCACCGTCAACGCCGAGCTCGTCCTTGCGGGCCTGGATGTCATCGGCGCAAGCCTTCAGCTTGTCGAAGGAGTTGATGTCCTCGGCCTTGTAGCCGGCCTTCTCGAGGAGCTCCTTGTTGTAAATGATGCCGTAGCTCTCCTGAACCCAGTCGATACCCAGATCCTTGCCGTCGGACTGCAGCGCCAGGGAGTCGTCGATGAGCTCGCCGCGGAGCTTGGTGTCGGAAAGATCGGCGCAGTAGTCCTTCCAGTTCTTAAGGCCGGTGGGGCCGTTGACCTGGAACAGCGTCGGAGCGGAGCTCTTGGACATCTCGGACTTGAGCTTCTCCTCGTAGGTGTTGGAGGCGGCGGTCACGATCTTGACCTCGACGCCCTTCTCCTTCTTGTACGCCTTGGCGATCTCCTTCCACTCCTTGTCGACCTCGGGCTTGAACTGGAGGAAGTAAACCTCGGCAGCGTCACCAGAAGCAGAGGAGCCAGAGCCGGCAGAACCACCGCAGCCCACGAGGCCCAGACCAAGAACCGCAGCCGCGGAACCAGCAAAGCCCAGGAACTGCCTTCTGCTCATTTCGTTCTTCATTACAATCCACCCTTTCACACCGTGGCGGCACCCTTTGCCGCCGCCTTCGGAGATTGGCTCGGGGACTTTGCCCCTTTTGCTGACTTGTACAATACGCTATTTGGCTAGTTGTTTGAACAAGTATTACTAGAGCGGTAGAAAAACTTCGGTGAACGGTAATTTCAACTTGATACTTGACAAGTTTTGTATAAACAATTATTTGTTATCGAATGTAGAGAAAACGCCCGGTCAAGCCGATGCATCGTCGGTTTGACCGGGCGTTTTCTCTTTGAGGGCATGAGTCTCGTCAGGCTGCGAGCTAGCCGGCTATCGCTTGGAGTTGACGCGGTAGTGGAAGATCTCGGGATGCGTGCGGGCATGCGTGACCTCGAACAAGATGCCGTCCGAAGTGTACGACTGGCTCTCCATGACGGCGACACAGTTGTACTTGCCAAGGTCCAAGTAGCTGCAGTCCTCATCGTTGGCGAGCTCGACACTCACCGTACGGCGGCTCGCCATCACTTTGATGCCGCGCTTGTGCTCCAGATAGTCGTAGATGGACTTCTCGGCGACCTCGGGCGTCAGGCCCTTGGCGATCGACTCCAAAAAGTAGCCGTGGTCCACCTGGCGAGCACTGCCGTTGAGGCTTCGGACACGCACGACGCGAATCAGCTCCTCGCCCACCTTAAAGCCCAGGCGACGAGAGAGTTGCTCAGTGCAAATCAAATGTTCAAAAGACTTGACCTCGGTCGATGCGACGGCATTGTTGCGTTTTGCGAACTCGCCAAACGACTCAACCTCTTCGAGTGCGCCCAGCATATCGGTTTCGCCCTTAAGCCAAATAACGCGCACGCCCTTGCCGTGTATAGGCTGCACAAACATCTGGTCGGCCAGTATGCTCAAGGCGCGTCGAACGGTATTGCGCGTGCAGCCAAACTCCGCGGTCAGCTCGGCTTCGGTTGGCAGCATCTCCTGAAACGCATAGGTCCCGTTGATGATGCGCGAACGGATCTCGCGGTAGATTCCTTCGTAAATCGCTTTTGGCATGATTTCACCTCTAATGAATATGTATGGCTAGGCACGATAGCATTTCTTAAAGTTGTTTAAACCGATTATCGGTAAAGCACGGATTATTTACCGTCGACGGTTCCCCCGAAACCCAAATCGGACCGAATCAAAACCGTCAATGCGGCAAGCAGCCAGTCCTCTACAATGAGTTCATTGTTTAAACGTTCTTGCTCGCACAGCATGTTGCATCCGGAAGGCATATTATGCTGCAGAAAATCCAACGTTTTGGCGGAGCCATGTTCGCGCCCGCCATGCTGTTTTCTATATCAGGCCTCATGGTCGGCATCTCCGCCCTCGCCACGACCGTAGACATCGTCGGTGACCTCGCCGTATACGGAACCCCTTGGTACGTTTTCTGGACCATCATCCAGCGCGGCTCGTGGACGGTCTTTAAACGTCTCCCGCTCCTTTTTGCCGTAGCGCTGCCTATCGGTCTTGCCCAAAAGCAACCGGCGCGCTGCTGCCTCGAGGCACTCGTGGCCTATTTTGCCTATTGCTTCTTTTTGAGCGAGATCATTAAGCTGAGCGGAGACAACCTTGGGCTTAAGTACCCATCATCTTTGACCCCCGCCAGCGGTATCACCGTCATCGACGGCATCAAGACGCTCGACACCGGCATTATCGGCCCGCTGGCGGTATCGGCAACCGTCGTCGCCATCCATGACCGCTTCTACGATGCCAAGGTTCCCGATTGGCTCGGCACCTTCTCGGGTTCCTCGCTGGTCTACCTCATCAGCTTTTTTGCCGTGTTTGCCCTTGCCGCCATCTCGGCCGCCATCGTGCCCTTCGCATACGCTGTGACCGAAACGCTGCGCCACGCACTTGCGGGCGTCGGCCCCTTCGGCGTGGGCATCTTTGTGTTTTTGGAGCGAGCGCTCGAGCCCATGGGACTGCACCATCTGCTCTATATGCCCATCTATTACGACAATCTGGTCATTCACGACGGTATTTACGCCACGTGGACCAACCTGCTCCCCATTCTCTCCCATAGCACGCGCCCTTTAAATGAACTTGCGCCCTGGGCAGGTTTTACCGCCACCGGCTGGGGCAAGCTCTTTGGCCTTCCCGCCATCGCGGCAGCATTCTATTTCACCGCCAAACCCGAACGCCGCGCCGGCCTTAAGGTCATCCTTTTGCCCGCCATCGTCGCCTCGGTGGTCTGCGGCGTCACCGAGCCGCTCGAGTTTCTCTTTATGTTCACCTATCCCGGACTCTTTTTGCTCTACGCCGTCCTGTCCTCCTGCCTTGCCATGACCATGAACTTCTTTGGCATCGTCGGCATCTTCTCGGGCGGTCTCATGGAAATGACGGCCTTCAACTTCATCCCACTCATGCGAATGCATGCCGGCTCCTACCTTTTGGCGCTCGGTATCGGTCTTGCCTTTAGCCTCATCTTTTTTGTTAGTTTTCGAGCACTCATCTTGGTCTATGACCTTAAGACGCCGGGCCGCGAGGATCATGTCTCCAATCGCGCGGCAATCGATCGTTTAACGGGAAGCGGCTTTGCCAAAGAGCAATCTCCCAATGGCGAGGTCAGTATTCAATCCGATCAAGATCACGTCCTCGCTGAGCGGGTAATTCAGCTTTTAGGTGGCGTTGGCAATATCGTGGGCGCAACCAACTGCGCCACGCGCCTGCGCGTCGAGGTCGCAGACCCTTCCATCGTTGCAGATAATGCGTCGTTTGTCGCGGTGGGCGCCAAGGGCCTCATCATTACGGGCAAGACCGCCCAGGTGATTATTGGCATCTCCGTTCCCCGCGTTAAAGAGCATTTTGACCAGATCATGGGCCTCGAGCCGGGATTTGTGTCCACCACCTCGGCCTCCCCTGCCGCCAGCGCAGCCCATAAGCGCGGCGATATCTGCTTCTTCGATATCGACGGAACACTCGCCTGGCAAGACCCTCGAGTGGCACAAGAGCTTCCCGAGAGCGAGCGAGACCTCTCCCCCTATCCCAATGAAGCGGTCTCGCAAGCCATCCGTGATTTTGTCGCCAAGGGCAATATGGCGTTTATCTGCACAGGGCGCACGCTGAGCTGCATCCATCCAAAGCTGCTCGAGCTGCCCTGGACCGGCATCGTCTGCCTCGCGGGTGGCTATGTCGAACTTGAGGGACACGTGATTCGCGATTTGGCGATGACGCCCGGCATGCTGCAGCGCCTTGCTCCCATTCTTGAGCAATCGGACGAAGTGATTCGTTTTGAGGGACTCAATGGCGTCGTTCGCATGAGTGCCGATGCGCCCGACGCCCCGGGATACGCCCGCACCGTGGGCGATGCAATTACGCAGCTGCAACATTACAGCGCCTACAAGATCTTAATGTCCACGTCGCTTGCCAACCGCATCGCTCAGGATCAAGCGTTTGAGCCGCTGCTCTGCTTTAACGAGCTCGAGCTCGAAGTGACCGAGATTTCGCCTCGCGAATGCACCAAGCGCGAGGGTATCCAGTCCGTACTCGACGCCCTCGATCCCCACCACGGAACCGTATACGGCATCGGCGACGCCAGCAATGACGTCTCGCTGATGAACGCCGTCGA
>CAJMOF010000025.1 GCA_905215065.1 uncultured bacterium
CCAACGGATCTTTAATCGTCTTTGTAAACTCGACCATGTCCCCTCCCACGACATCACACATTCGGCCGGCAAACCCAGCCACGTGGTAGTTATTGTAGCGTTAGATGCTTATCGAGGGCCCCTCCGGATACCCCGTGGTCAAAAAGTGGCAAATATGAGTACTGTCACAAATTTAGTAGCAGCAAAATCGAGAGCAAATTGCCTAGCTTGAGCGATTCGAAGAGGTTGAAAGCCGTCAAACGCCCTTTAAAGGGAGTTAGATAAATCGATTTTGAGCCCATTTTCGCTCAGAGCAGGCCGAAAAATATGGCACTTCTTTTGCAACAGTACTCATATTTGGCATTTTTTGACCACGGGGGCCAAAACCATGCCCCAAAACACAAAAGGAGGGGCCTCGTAAGGCCCCTCCTTAGGAAAGGGAATCGATTTATTCCACAGCCGTAGATTAATCCTAGCCGCTACTCCATCATATCGAGGACGGAAGGGCGAAGCTCGTTCTCGGCGGCCTCGGGATCGGTCTCGCGCAGGCGGTTGATGTAGCGGTTGTACCACATCACGGCAAGGCCCAAGAAGACAACCACGCCGCCAACGTTGTAGACCAGCGTCAGCCACAGCGGCTGATCGAGCGGAATGGTGCCGCAGATAAGCACGAAGCAGAAGACCACAAGCAGGAATGCGGCAACGACCAGGCCAAAGCGGCGCGAACCCATGCGGAAGCCACGGGGAGCGGCGTCAAAGTTCTTGCGCAGCATAAAGTAGGCAAGCAAAATCAGCAGCGGTGGGAGCAGAGCGGTGGCAGCAGTCATGTTGGTAACGATCATGAGCAGGTCGTCGAGGTTACCGGAGCCCAGGGCCGGAATGATCAGGATGGGGACGACGATGGCGAACTGCAGCCAAGCAGCGCGGGCAGGAATGCCATGCTCGTTGAGCTCGACGATCTTGCTACCAAAGACGCCCTTGGGGATCTCGGTGAAGAAAACCTTGATGGGAGCAGAGGTCCACATCATGAGGGAGCCCAGCGTGGCGGCGAGAAGGATCAAGCCGATGGCGCGCGTAGACACTTCCATGGGAATGCCAAAGTGGGCAAAGACAGCGCCGAATACGTCGAAGATACCGGTGGAGATGGCAACGCCGCCCTCGGGGATGAACAGGTTAACCAGCAGCGAAGCGCCTGCATACAGAAGGCCGATGGTCAGGCCGGCGATAACGACGGTGCGCACGAAGGCCTTGACGCCACCCTTAAGGTCGTTAAGGAACACGCCGACAGACTCAGCGCCGCCAACGCCCTGGATGATCCAGGCAAGCGTACCGAAGAAGCCCCACGCAGTTGCGAAGTTGCTCATGTCGGGAGCCATGTTAGCGGGAGTAGGAGCCGTAGCGAACTCAACGCCGCCAAAGGCAGCAGCCAGGGACAGCAGGATGAACACGGCGGTCAGGCCGAGAGCCGCGGTCGAACCGAAGGAGGAAATGGAGCCGATCCACTTAGCGCCCTTGGTCGAAACCCACGTGGCGATAGCAAAGACGACGATCTCGATAATGGTGATCCACAGCTGCGAAAGCTCGGCGTTGGCACCAAAGAACACGTAGCTCGCGTAGATGATGACGTTGGGCAGGACGGACGCAAAGAAGAACAGGTTAACGAACCAGTAGCTAAATGCCGTCAGGAACGCCCAGCGACCACCCATCGAGGTCTTAACCCATGCGTACACGCCAGACTCGGAGTCCTTGTTGAGGCCGACGAACTCGGCGGTAACCAGGGTATAGGGGACAAAGTACAAAAGCGTGGCGAAGAAGAACGACGGCGCAGCTGCCAAGCCGATGGCCGCGTTGTTGTTGATGATGTTCTTGATACCGAACACGGCGGCGACCGTCATGCCCAGCAGAGCGAACGAACCAATCGTTCCTCGTTTTTCAGAGCTCATAAGCCCTCCCAATCATCTGTTAAATGTCATCTAAAACCGTCCGAGCTGCAAGTGCAAACACGGACGGCGCACCTGCTAAGGGGAATGGGGAAAAGGGAGTCAACAAAGCCATCCCCCTTAACGGCGCGAAGCAAACGTCCAGGCGGACGAATACTACTTGTTGGGGAAGGAATAACCTTCGACTGTCACGTGCAGCACCACGACGCGGGGATCCGCGGCATCGGCCACGACACGGTAGGCCTCGTCAATTTCGACGACGGCAACGCCGCCGGTGGGAATCGTCACGGTCTCCCCCGTACCCTCAAAGCGCTCGCGATCATCGATATCGCTGTAGGCGCGCGTACAGGTAAGATCGGCCTTGGAAGCCACCTCAACGGTCAGATTGCCGTCGAGCGGGGCGAGCACGGCATGGTAGCGACGGTGACCGACCAGATCGGCAGTAGCCGCCTCGTGGGCGTTCACCCACCAATACACCAGCGAGTCGCCGATAGAGTACGCCACATCGTGCTGCAGTTCAGAAACGCCGTCGAGTGCCTGACCGGTACGCATCCACTTCTTGACGGACTTCATCTGGGCGTCGAAATCGGCACGCGAGTTAAAGATATGCATGACTTATGCCTCCTTAATGGGTGCCAGCGCCTGAGCCAGATCGGCAGACGTCAGCGGTCGCAGGGACACCTCAAAGCTGAAGCTCTCAAAACGGGTGCGATAGGAATCGAGCACCTCGGAACCCCAAGAGTTCGAGCCAAGGCCGAGCAGCTGGTCGTTGATGTTGACCGTAACCGTGTCGCCCGGGACAAGATCGTAGACATGCTTGGCATTATCGATAGCCTCGCAGCTATAGGGCCATGCGGAGAACGAGAACGGATTGGAAGCGGCGTCGCTCGGACGCGTCACGACCAGACCGTCACCGTGGCTGGAGCGCAGGGCGACCCAGCGGGTACCCTCGCGGTTGGCGCAGTCCTGGGGCATAACGTAGGGCGTGAACATGTCGTCGACCGTAGTGCGGTAATGACCGACCGGGTTGGCGCGCAGCGAGTCCGGATAGTTCTCGCCCGGGCCGTGGCCATACCACTCGACGGCACGATCACAACCGGGGACCTCGAAGGAGATGCCGATGCGCGGGATAATGTCCGAATAGTCGCCGTAGGGCTCGCCGGAAACCTTGAGGTCGACGCGGCCACTCGGAAGCACGGTATAGACGAGCTCGACGCGCATGCCGAACGCGCGGACGGGAGGAGCGATACGCTGGCTCACGGTAACGACAACCGCATTGTCGTCCTGCTTCCAAGAAACATTGCGGGTAGACGTCTGCATCACATCGATGAAGTTATCCTTCCACAGGGAGTCGTACTCCTGGGCGTGGTTATCGACGAGCGGATGCCAAAAACCAACCTGGGGACCGGAGGTCATGACGTCGCGACCGGATGCCTTCCACTCGCTCACGGTACCGTTGACCTTGCTGAAGGTCAGCTCGCCGTTGAGGGAGCGAATACGAATCTCCTGCTCGGTCTCCTCGACCGTAAGCTCAGGACGAGTGGGGGCGGCAATTGCCGGCGCCGGATGGTTTGCGATGGCAAACTGGCTTGCACCCAGTTGGAACATCGGCTCGCACCAGGCGTGAGCCGCCATGGTGTAGGCGTGCACGGTCAGCAGGGTCTCGCCCACTGCGGCCTCGCGAATCACCAGCGGAAGCTGGACGGACTCGCCGGGGGCAACCGCACCGGGCATGAGCGTCTTGCGGCAGACCACGTCGCCGTCCACCAGGGTCTCCGCCGACAGGCAGACATCCTCGAGGGTGGTAAACCAACGCTTGTTGGTGACGGTCAGCTCGCCCGCCTCGGCATCGTAGGCCATGCGAACCGGGCAGATGACCTGGCCGTACTCGGTAAGGCCCGGGCTCGGCTGCTGCCAGGGGAACACCATGCCGTCGATGCAGAAGTTGCTGTTGTTGGGGTAATCGCCGTTGTCGCCGCCATACATGTCGTAGGCAACGCCGTCCTCGGTCACAGCAGCCAAACCGTGGTCGCACCATTCCCAAATAAACTGGCCTTGGATGCAATCCCAGCGATCGAAGACCTCCTGGTACTCGGACAGGCCTCCGGGACCATTACCCATGGAGTGGCCGTACTCGCAGTTGATGCGCGGCTTGGGGAACGGATGCTCGCCAAAGTCGTTCATCTGCGACACGCGGGAGTACATGGTGGAAATGACGTCGACGGTATCGGCGTTGCGATCCTCCTCGTAGTGGACCGGACGACCGTCGAGCTCGTGAGCTTTGGCGTACATCGCGCGGATGTTGCAGCCATAGCCGCTCTCGTTGCCCATCGACCACATGATGATGCACGCGTGGTTGCGTTCCTGCATCACCAGGCGCTCAACACGGTCAACGTAAGCCGGCTCCCAGGCAGGGTCGTCGGTGACCAGGGCGATATTGCCGATATTCTCGAAGCCGTGGCTCTCCATATCGGTCTCGGCGACCAGCATGATGCCGTACTCGTCGCACAGCTCGTAGAAGCGCGGATCGTTGGCGTAGTGGGACGTGCGCACCGCGTTGATGTTGTGCTGCTTCATGAGCTCCAGGTCGCGGCGCATGCGCTCGAGACCCACGGCGCGGCCCTTGTGATCGTCGTGGTCGTGGCGGTTGACGCCATGCATCTTAAAGTAGGTGCCGTTGAGGTAGATATGATTGCCCTCGACCGTCACCTCGGCAAGGCCTTGGCGATGCGGAACGTACTCGCTGACCTCGTCGCCGTCGTAGACCTCAAGCGTAAGGTCATAGAGGAAGGGGTCCTCGGGGTTCCAGAAGTGGGCATCGGCAACGCTGCACTCGGCATGGCCGTCGACGCACTCGCCCGTAGCGACCACATTCTGGCCATCGCTGAGCGTATACACGACGCGACTTGCGCCCTCGGCAACCGTATCGAGCGTGATCAGAGCGGCATCGCCCTCGCGGTGCGTGCGGAACCTAAAGTCGACCAGATGCGCGGCGGGACGCTGCATGAGGTACACATCGCGGAAGATGCCCGATGCCCACCACATGTCCTGGTCCTCGATGTAGCTACCATCGCTGTACTGCAGAACCTTGACCGCAAACAGGTTGTCGCCCTCGACGAGCGCGTCGGTCACGTCAAACTCGGCGGACAGGCGCGAACCCTTGGTCATGCCGATAAACTTGCCGTTGACATACAGCTCGCCGTAGCTCTCGATACCGTCGAAGCGAATAATCTCGCGAGCGCCGGCAGGCACGGCGGGAAGTTTGACGATGCGCTGGTAGACGCCCGTAGGGTCGTCGGAGGGAACGAACGGCTGATCCACCGGGAACGGAAAACCCTCGTCGGTGTAGGCAAGGTTGCCATAGCCGTCTACCTGCCACAGGTGCGGAACCTCCACGTGATCCCACTCGGGCTTGTACGTGCAAAGTGCTTCGTTGGAGACGGCCGCGGGGCCCTCAAAAAGGCGGAACTGCCACGAGCCGGACAGCTGGACAAATCCGCGCGACAGCTCGCGGCTGTACGTAGCGGCGAGATCGGCGGCCTCATAACCCATAAAGTACGCATGGGGTGCCAGGCGGTTCCTGTGGGTGAGCGCTTGGTTTTCCCAATCGTTAATGGCGTCCATGGTGATGCTCCTTCGTCATCGTAGTGCTTCTTTGTGCAACCGGTTGTCCTTATCTTACGGGCGGTACAAAAATCTGTGCAACCGGTTGTCCGCCGAACGGTCGATTTTGTCGGATTAACGGTGCAACCGGTTGTACAACCACGACACTTATGTCACCCTGAGTATCGAAACTCAGCGCAAAACAGCATTCCCAGGCGGCTGACAACGGCCGCGCCCATCTATGCCCCACCCGTGCAAGCCATGTTCAACAGCAGCTTGAACGTGAAATGCCACCAGTGGCCGGATATCATGAACGCTGTTCAGGCGCACTATAGTAAGCTGTATCCGCACCAGCCCGTATCAATGACAACATCGACCGCATTTTCCAGGAGACGCCATGACCCAACCAGTTCGCACCGCACCTACGCTTGCCGAGGTTGCCGCAGCTGCCGGCGTGTCGCGCTCCACGGCATCGCGCGCCCTCAACGATTCGCCCCGCATTAGCGAGGAAACCAAAAAGCGCGTCCGCGCAGCGGCCAAGGAAGTCAATTTTGTCCCCAACGCTCGTGGCCGAGCGCTCGCTGTCGGACGCACGGAAATCATCGCCGTGCTCGTGACCGAGCCCCTGAGTGAACTCTTCAGCGACCCCACCTATAGCGAGTTTTTGAGCGGCATTACCGAAGAACTGTCGGAGTCATCCTATCTGCCCGTTATCTTGCAGGCGTCTTCTACGCATGAGCGCAACCGCGCACGCGAGCACTTTGAGCGCCGCTCGTTCGACGCCGTAATCAACGTCTCCCCCTACAAGGGCAGCGAACTGCTCGAGGTACTGCGCGAGCTGGGCGTGCCCACCGTGTTGTGCGGCCAGCTCGAGGGTCACCCCTATCGCGATGTGTTCTCGACGGTCTACTCTGACGACGAAGAGGGCGGACGCTTTGCGGCACTCGCCATGAAGGAGCGCGGGCGCAAAGATATCGTCGCCGTGTTGGGACCGCAAGACAACCCCGCTGTTGTCGACCGCCTGCGCGGCTACCGCGCCGTCTTGGGCGAAGACCTCCCAGACGCAAACGTTATCTATACCGGCTGGAACAGCGGAGACGGCTATCAGGCCATGCACCAGATCCTCGCGCGCGAGATTGCTTTCGATGGCGTGCTCTGCGGATCGGACCGTATCGCGGCTGGCGTCATCACCGCACTCAACGAGGCAGGCCTATCCGTTCCGGCGGACGTTTCTGTCGTCGGCTTCGACGATCACGAGATTGCGGCGCGCTGCGTCCCCGCACTCACGACCGTCCGCCAGCCCCTGCGCGAAGAAGGCCACATGGCCGCCAACATTGCGCTCGACATGATCAAGGGCGCCGAGCCCACCACCTCCGTGATGCACATGCAGCTCGTTCAGAGAGACTCGCTGTAGGAAACTGGGCCGGGCTTTTCGCCAGACAGTTGTTGCGGAAAGCCTGCCCCGTTTTGAGCGCTCATTCTGGGGCACAGTTTCCGTTAGACCGCTCAAGCGGAAACTGTGCCCCATTATTTTGCCGAATTCTGGGTCGCGCTTTCCCAGAGGACCCCCTTTGGGAAAGCGCGACCCGTTCTGGACGCAGATTCCGGGACGCACTTTCCGCAACGCCCGGTCATCCCATGCCCTCACAATCTCGACGTATAAAAAACGAGGGAAGGCACGTGTCCTTCCCTCGTTACGGGCAATATGTAGCCGCTTGCCTACATCAGGCGCAGGCTGACGTCCTTGAGCTGGGCGCCGGAAACGGCACTCGGGGCGCCCGACATGAGGTCGGAGCCGCTGGCCGTCTTGGGGAACGCCATGACGTCGCGGATGGAGTCGGAGCCGGTGAGCAGCATGCACACGCGGTCCAGGCCCAGGGCGAAGCCGCCCATCGGGGGCGCACCAAACTTGAGAGCCTCCATGAGGAAGCCGAACTGCGACTCGGCGCGCTCCTCGGTAAAGCCCAGGAGCTTGAGCATGGACATCTGCATCTCGGCGTTGTGGATACGCATACCGCCGCCGCCGGCCTCAAAGCCGTCCATGACAAAGTCGTAGGTGCAGGAACCGGCTGCCAGCGGGTCGGCCTCGATCTTGGCGATGTCGGTCTCGGTCGGCAGGGTGAAGGGCTGGTGCTCGGCAGCATAGGCCTTGCGATCCTCGTCCCAGTGGAACAGCGGGAAGTTGACGACCCACAGGAAGTCGTGGCCCTCGCGCTTGACCTCGAGCGCATTGGCCATGTGGGAACGCATGCCGCCCAGGATCTCGTCGGAGAGCAGGCGCGGGCCGGCGGCGAACATCACAAGGTCGCCGGGCTCGACGTCCATGCGCTCGCGCAGGGCAGCCATCTCCTCGTCCGAGAAGAACTTGACGATGGGGCTGTTAATGGAGCCGTCCTCGCGGAAGGCGATCCAGGCAAGGCCCTTGGCGCCAAACGTGGAGGCCACGCCGGCGAGCTTGTCGATCTTGGCGCGAGCCCAGGCACCGGCACCCTTGGCGTTGATGGCCTTGACGACAGAGCCCTCCTCGTTTGCGGCAGTCGCAAAGACCTTGAACTTGGAGTTGGCAAAGATGTCGGTCAGGTCGACCAGGTGCATGCCATAGCGGGTATCGGGCTTATCGGAGCCATAGGTGTCCATGGCCTCCCAGTAGTTTATGCGACGCAGCGGCGTGGGCATCTCGACGCCCATGCGGCCGAAGGCATCGGCCAGGACCTCCTCGAGCGCGCTCATGACGTCGTTCTGGTCCACGAAGGACATCTCGATATCGACCTGGGTGAACTCGGGCTGACGGTCGGCACGCAGGTCCTCGTCGCGGAAGCACTTGGCAACCTGGTAGTAGCGCTCGACGCCACCGACCATAAGCAGCTGCTTCAGGAGCTGCGGGGACTGCGGCAGGGCGTAGAAGTTGCCCGGCTGGATACGGCTGGGGACGATGAAGTCGCGAGCGCCCTCGGGCGTGGACTTGAACAGGGAGGGCGTCTCGACCTCCATGAACTCACGGTTGTGCAGCGCCTCGCGAATGGCAAAGGTAAAGTCGGAGCGCAGCTTGAGGTTGGCCATCATCTCGGGACGACGAAGGTCCAGATAGCGATAGCGCAGACGGGTGTCCTCGCTGGTCTCGATGCCGTCCTCGATCTGGAACGGCGGGGTGACGGAAGTGTTGAGCACCTCGGCATGATCGGTCAGGACCTCGATCTCGCCGGTCGCGAGCTTGGTGTTGGTGGTCTCCTCGCCACGGGCGCGCACGACGCCATGGATCTTGATGGGCCACTCGGGACGCATAGTCTCGGCGATCTTAAAGGCGTCGCCGTCGGAGTGCTCGGGGTCGAAGGTGAGCTGCGTGATGCCCTCGCGGTCGCGAAGGTCGCAGAAGATAAGGCCGCCGTGGTCGCGGCGACGGCTCACCCAACCGGTGAGGGTGACCTCTTCGCCCACGTTCTCGAAGCGAAGCTCGCCGCAGGTACGGGTGTGCATGGAATGCTCGTCAATGGGACGGGTCTGGCTCATACCAGTGATCCTCCTTTATGGATCTGTGCCGCCCCGTGTCGTTCCGGGCGGCGTCGTACAGATTTGCCCAGCCTGCGTAAACCGCGCAGCCAGACATGGCGTTCTATCTTATCGCACTCGCGTCGATGTGCCGCGAAAAAGTGGCTCCTGCCCAAAGACTTGACGGAGACGAAACAATTGACGCGCCGTGACACCCGCCCGCGCTCGTCACGTGCGACAATGTGCCCCAATACAACTGCACTTGGAAAGGCCCGCCATGACTGCACGCCTCATCGTTATGGATATCGACTCCACGCTCATCAACCAGGAGGTCATCGACCTGTTGGGCGAGGAAGCCGGCGTGGGCAAGCAAGTGGCGCAGATCACCGAGCGCGCCATGCGCGGCGAGCTTGACTTTAAGCAAGCGCTCGAGGAGCGCGTGGGGCTGCTTGCCGGCTTGGACGAGAGCGTGTTCGAGCGCACCTTTGAGCGCGTGACGTTTACCCCCGGCGCGCTGGAGCTTGTGCGCTCGGCGCACAGCAAGGGCTGGAAGGTCGGCGTCGTAAGTGGCGGCTTCCACGAGGTTGCCGACAAGATCGTGGCCGCCGCGGGAATCGACTTTTGCCTGGCCAACCGTCTGGAGGTCGTAGGCGGCAAGCTCACCGGTAAGTTGGCTGCCGACATTGTGACCAAGGAGTCCAAGCTCATCCAGCTGCTGGACTGGGCAGTTGAGTGCGGCGTCGACATGGCCCACACCGTCGCGATCGGCGACGGTGCCAACGACATCCCCATGATTCAGGCCGCGGGCACGGGCATCGCGTTTTGTGCCAAGCCCAAGACGCGCGAGGCCGCCCCGTTTGCCATCGACGAGCGCAATCTGATGCTCGCCATGGACATCATCCTGCGTGACTAGTCGATCCGTCTAACAATTGAATCAGTCTGTCCTATAGTTTCCGAACAATTTTGTCTTAATGTTCGGAAACATACCCTTTGAGTGCTAGACTTTGCGCCGTCGAAGGGAACATATATGGATAAGCGAGATCTTGAGCAGTTACTGAGCGATGTTGCCGGCGGGGCAGTCACCCCGGCCGTCGCCCTCACGCGCATCCAGACGGCTCCGACCGCCGATTTGGGCTTTGCGCAGCTCGATCTTTCGCGCGGGGTGCGCCAGGGAGCCGGCGAGGTTGTCTACGGTGCCGGTAAAACCGCCGATCAGATTGCCGCCATTATCAAAGCGCTGCGCGATGCCGGCCAGGAGCGCATCCTGGTCACGCGCCTGGACGCCAAAAAGGCCGCCCGCACCTCGGAGCTTCTCGGCAACGGCATCGACCTGGGATATGTCCCGGACGCGCAGCTCGCCCTCGTGGGCGGCAAGCCCTCCCCTACCGGCAACGGACGCATCGTTGTCGCCTGCGCCGGCACGAGCGACCTGCCCGTCGCCGAGGAAGCCGCGTTGACGGCCGAGTTCTATGGCAACGAAGTCGATCGCCTTTACGACGTGGGCGTCGCCGGGCTGCACCGCCTGCTTGCGCATGCCGAGGAACTTGCCCAGGCGCAGGTGGTCATCGCCATCGCCGGCATGGAAGGCGCCCTGGCGAGCGTCATCGGCGGCCTGGTGAGTTGCCCGGTCATCGCCGTTCCCACCAGCGTGGGCTACGGCGCGAACTTTGGTGGCGTGGCCGCGCTGCTCGCCATGCTCAACTCCTGCGCCAGCGGCGTCTCGGTCGTCAATATCGACAACGGCTTTGGTGCCGCCTACCAGGCAAGTCTTATCAATCATCTGAGCGCCGGCACGCCCTGCGCCCGCTAAGGAGCATCCCATGTCCAACCATCAGCACACGCTTATCATCGACGGCACCTCGGGCATCAGCGGCGATATGACCGTTGCGGCCCTGCTCGACCTGGATGCCAGTGAGGAGCAGCTGCGCGAACAGCTCGCCACGCTGCCGGTCGATGGCTTTTCGATCGCCGTCACGCGCGTAAACAAGCACGGCATCGACGCCTGCGACTTTGACGTTCAGCTGGCAGAGGAGCTCGAGAACCACGACCACGATATGGCCTGGCTCTACGGCAACGAAGCAGCTGTCGAGCATATGCATGAGCATGAGCACCACCATCATCATGACCATGACGAGCATGAGCACGAGCACACACACGACCATGACCATGAGATCCACGGCCATGGCCACGAGGGGCATCATCACGCCCACCACCATCACCACCGGTCTTTGGCGGACGTCACCGCCATTATCGATGGCTCGCAGCTAAGCGATGGCGCCAAGCGTCGCGCCCTCGCCATCTTTACCGCACTCGCCGCTGCCGAGGCCAAGGCTCACGGCAAAACGCCCGAGACCGTCATGTTCCACGAGGTGGGCGCCATCGACTCCATCGTCGACGTCTGCTCTGTCGCCATCTGCCTCGATGACCTGGGCATTGAGGACATCGTGGTCGAGTCGCTCTCCGAGGGCCACGGAACCATCCGCTGTGCACACGGCCTCATGCCCATTCCCGTCCCCGCTGTCGTCAACCTGTGCCAGGCGGGCAATATCGCTCTCACGCCTGCACCGGTCGCTGGCGAGCTCGTAACGCCCACAGGCGCCGCCATCGTCACCGCCTTGCGTACGTCCGACCAACTGCCCTCACGCTACCGCATCGAAGCTGTCGGCTACGGCGCCGGCAAACGCCCCTACGAGGGTTGCTCCGGCACGCTCCGCTGCCTGCTCGTTCACGCGGACGCATAGCCATGGATGCCCGCAAGGCAAAAAGCCGCGCCGCCATCGTTGCGGCGTTCTCCGAGCTCCTGCGCGAGGAAGATTACGGCAAGATCACCGTCGGCGACATCATCGCTCGCGCTCACGTAGGCCGCGCGACATTCTACGGTCTCTTTAAGAGCAAAGACGACCTACTGTCCGAACTCGTGAGCGACATCTGCACCCACGCTCTTGACGACGATGGCACACCGCTCGACGACCCACTCGTGCAGGTCGAGCATATCCTCAACAATCTCTGGGAACGCCGCCAGGGCGTTCGAGCCCTCGTAGCCGGCGCCGGCTCACGCGTCTTCGCCGACTGTCTCCGCAAGACCATCATGTCGCGCGCAGCCGAAACCGTCCCCGTCGACCCCGCAGGCCCCGCCGGCACCATGGACCGCAGTTTCCTACTACACCACATAGCCTCAAGCTTCGTAGGAATGGTCCAATGGTGGGCCTGGCACAACTTCCAAGCAGATAGGGCCGAAGTAGCCAAAGACTACCTATCAGCCATACAGCCCCTCTTCAGCTAAGTAAGCCCCCCATCCCAAAGCGCCATCCCAGCAAAGCGCCCACCCCTTCCCCAAGTCACGTTTTCTTGTAAGGGCACCCAAAAACAAAGCGCCCCTCCCATCCATATTCAGATATATATGTTGGGTTGCTTGTTCCAACGCGACTAAGATCCCGCAGCTGGCCGCATGGGGTAACTTCCCAGCGCATTCCGCAGGACGAAAGAACCCCCGCCGCACGAAGTGCGCAGCGGGGGTTCTTTCATGTCCGAGGACGCGCTGGGAAGTTACCCCATGCGGCCAGCGGACAACTATGTAGCCTTGGACTAGAACATGCCCAAGAAACCGTGCACAAACAGCGCAGCCACGATAGCACCGACAAACGGCGCGATGCCAGGAACAAGCAGACCATACTTCCAGTTGTTGTCAGCCTTGTTCTTAATCGGCAGCACCTGATAAGCAAGGCGGGGACCAAGGTCACGTGCCTGGTTCATAGCGAAGCCGGTGATGCCGCCCATGCCCATGCCAACGGCCCAGACAATCAGGCCGACGCAGATGGCGAGCATCAAAACGTCCTCACCAGCACGGCTAGCAGCAGCAAGGATGGCGCTAATGAACACAAAGGTGCAGATTGCCTCGCAGAAGAAGTTGCGGGCATAGTTCGTACCCTCGGTGGTGGGGTTGGTCGAGAAGATGTTGCGCTGGGCAATGGGATCGACGACACCCTCGGAAGCCTTGAACTCATCGGCATACATAAACCAAGCGATCACGGCACCCACAAAGCCGCCGAGCATATCGGCAAGCATGAAGGGGATGCAGTTGCCCCACGGCACCAGACCGACGATGCACTGGGCAAGCACCATAGCGGGGTTCATGCACACGGCGCCGCCAAAGACAAACAGGCAGACCGAGATGCCAAAAGACCAGGTGGTGATGGCAAACATATGGCCGGAGCCCTGATACTTGGTGCCTTTGAGCACGGTATCGCAGTGCACGCCCACGCCAAAGACGATCATGAGGGCCGTCGCGCCGAATTCGCAGAGGAGTTTGGTAAGCATAAAACCTTATCTTTCTTGTCGGTTATAAACGATTCGTTTAAGCCGCGCACTAGTGCTGCGCGACGACAACACCCAGGCCATCGGGGATGACGGCGACCTTGGCGTCGGCACCCTTCATCTCAAAGGCGAGCTTGAGCGCCTCCTCGAGGGTGTTGACCGGCGTCATGTGCATATCCTTGAGCATCTGGTGATCGCACAGGTCGGTGACCATGATCACGGGGTGATGCGCCAGGATGCGGGCAAAGATCTGGCTCGTCCACTGATCGGGCAGGGTCTCGTCCTTAGGACGATCGATACAGGCGCGCTCAAACTCTGCCGGATCGTTGTCGGCGATGTTGTGATAGAAGCCCTCGCCGCCGTGACCGTCGGCACAACCGGCGACGTCGATGATCACGCCGCCCTCGGGAAGCGTGGCCTCGGCAGCGCACATGCCCTTCACAGCCTGATAGATGTTCTGATCGAGGGGGTAGCCGCCGTTAGTGGTAATGGCGATCTCGCACTCGACGGGCTCAACGCCGGCAAGGCTCTTCACGAACTCGCAGCCAGCCTCGTGCGCCTTGTGGATGTCGCCGGCAAAGGAGCCAATGACCTCGTGCTTGCCGTTGAGCACCACGTTGAGCACAAAGGCAAGGTGAGCCATCTCGGCGGCGGCAAACATGTCCTCGCTCACGTGGTTGTGGCACAGGTTGCCGGCACGCGAGTGGGAATCGTTCACAAACTGACCGTTGTGGTTGTACATGATGGTCTTGTAGCTGGCGATGCCAGGCAGGACGGACTTGCGGCTACCAGAGAAACCGGCAAAGAAGTGCGGCTCAATAAAGCCCTCGGCAAGCAGCAGATCGCAATCGGCCGCAATCTTGTTGATGATGCACTCGCCACCAGAAGGCAGGGTGCCGATCTTTTTCATCATGCTGTCGTCGGTCGCGACATGCATAACGATTTCCTCGTTGGCAACGATGTCCTCGCCATACTTATTGACGAGCTCCTCGTGCGTCGACGGACGGTGCATACCCGTAGCAACCAAAATACGCACACGGGCCTCGGGCGCAGCGGCATGAATGTGATGCAGCAGAATAGGCATCGTCACACGCGAAGGAACGGGACGCGTATGGTCAGAGCTGATAATTACGATATCCTTTTTGCCAGCACAAAGCTCCTCGAGCGAAGGCGAGCCATAAGGGTTGGCAAGCGACTCCTCTACCAGCTCTTCCTGCGATTTTGTAGTCTTAAACTCGTTTTGATGACCTTCCATCACACCCGCGAAGTTCTTGTCCTCGAGCTCCAGATGCAACGTCTTGTGGTCAAACGGTAGTTCACATTCAAACATTGACGAGCGCCCTCTTCCTTTCAACTGACACACTAGTCAAACCGTTGGAAGGATACGCCGCTCACCGAAAAACACCACCGTCCACCGACTCATTAACACAACGTTCATATTTGACCCATAACAAAACGGCCGTGGTCCCAATGAGGACCGCGGGCGCTACAGTCGCAAGGCGAGAAGCGCCAAACGCGCCGCCGAGACAGACCCCATCCAAAACGCGCGAAGCGCGCTATCTTTTCCCCAGCAGTAATCCGCCGAAGACCGGACATCGTAGGGCCCCATCAGTTTACTTTTAGGCACACTCCGCAGGACGCAAGAAGCCCTCGCCGCACGAAGTGCGCAGCGAGGGCTTCTTGCATGTCCGAGGACGTGCCTAAAAGTAAACTGATGGCGGACCCGGACGACTACAGGGTTATCGATTACCCCGTGTTCTGCAATCCTGCCGAGACGCCGGTCACAGTCGAAAGAATCAGGCTCATGTACTCGGCCTTCTTCTCCTCGGCCATCTCGTCCTGGTTCATACGCACCTCGCGAAGGGCGCGGACCTGAGCGATGGACAGGGCGTCGACATAGGGGTTACGCACGCGAACGGCGCAGCCAAGCACGCGACGGCGCTGTAGCGGCCACTCGTCACCGACGATGGCAAGGACCCACTTACGCGTGAGCTGCATCTCGGTGAAGACCTTCTTGGACAGATCCTGGCGATCGCCCAGGTGCAGATACATCTTGGCGATGCGCTGGTCGGTCTTAGCGATCGACATCTCGATGTTGTCGATGAACGTGCGGAAGAACGGCCACTCCTGGTAGGCAGCCTTGAGCTGGTCAAGATCGCCCAGCTGCTCGCAGGCGGTACCCAGACCGTACCAAGCGGCCAGGTTAATGCGAGCCTGGCTCCAGCTGAAAATCCACGGAATGGTACGCAGGTCGTCGAGCGACTTGGCACCCAGACCGCGCTTGGCCGGGCGCGAGCCGATCGGCAGCAGACCGACCTCGGTCAGCGGCGTCACGGTCGAGAACCACGGTGTAAAGTCCTCGGTGTTCAGCAGATCCAGATAGCGCTCGTGGCTTGCAGCGTTGAGCTTCTCGGCCATATCCCAGAACTTCTGCGTGGTCTCGGTGTTGGTCTTCTCGACGCTCGGGGCCGACTGCAAAAGCGCTGCAGCGGCAACGGACTCAACATGGCGCTGAGCCAGCGTGCGGTTACCGTAACGGGCAAAGATGACCTCGCCCTGCTCGGTGAGCTTAAAGAAGCAGTTGACCGAACCCTTGGGCTGCGCCAGCACGGCCTTGTTGGCCGGGCCGCCACCACGGCCCACGGCACCGCCGCGACCGTGCATGAGCACCAGATCGATATCGTTCTTCTCGGCCCACTTGGCAATACGCTCCTGTGCGGAGTGCAGCGCGAGCATAGCCGTGGTAGGACCGGCATCCTTGGAGGAGTCGGAATAGCCCAGCATGACCTCCATGCGACGGTTGGTCTGGGCAAGGCGCTTTTGCACCACGGGCAGCGTAAGCATCTGGTCGAGCACGTCGACGCAGCCCTCGAGGTCCTCGAGCTGCTCGAACAGCGGGATCACGTCGAGCTCGGGGACATCCTCCTCATGCGCAAAGGACAGGTGGGCAAGCTCAAAGACGTCGGCCACATGCTGGGCGCTCTTGGTGAACGAGATGATGTAGCGGTGCGCCATCTTCTTGCCGTAACGCTTTTGGATGGAGCCGATAGCGCGGAAGGTATCGATGACCTCGCGCGTCATGGGCTGCAGGTCACCATGGATACCGTTCTCGTGGATATCCTTGAGGGCGCGAGCGTGCACCACGGAGTGCTGACGGAACTCCATCTCGACCATGTGGAAGCCGAAGGACTCGACCTGCCAGATGATGGTCTGGACCGGGCCGTAGGCAGCACGGACGGCACCGCAGGCGGCCAGCGAGCGCTGGACGACGCGCAGGTCCTCCAGGAACTCATCGGCGCTGTGGTACATGGTGTCGGTGATGCGACGCACGGTGGCGTTGAGTCGGTCGGCCATGACGAGCATGACGGCGCGATGCGGCTCGTGCTCGGAGATTAGTTCAGCACGTGCGGTGTACTGAGTGCTCATCTCGACCTGATGGTTCCACAGGTTGATGAGCTCGGCAGACGGCTTGCTGTAGGTGGCCTCGAGCGTGAGGTTGCGGCCGATGCGGCGGCACTTGTCCTCGAGCTTGAGCACCATATGGGTGAAATACTTGGCAGCGACCTCGCGGCTCACCTTGGCGGTGACGTTGGGGTTACCGTCGCGGTCGGAACCGATCCAGCTGCCGGGGTGGAAGAACGCCGGGCACAGCGGCGGCACGGTGCCGGCCTTATCGCCCAGCACCCAGTCATCAAAACGACGATAGATGACGGGAATAACGTCGAACAGCGTGTTATCGAAGATGTCGATGATGGTATCGGCTTCCTCGACCGGCGTGGGTTTCTTGAGCGCGATGGGGCTCGTACGCACCAGGGCGTCGATCTCCTGCAGCATATGGCGCTCGTTCTCCACCAGGTCGGAACCGTCCAGACGCGGACGCTCCTCCAGCAGGTTGGAGATACGGCGAATCTTGCCCTCGACGGCCTTACGACGGGCCTCGGTGGGATGTGCGGTAAAGACAGGGTGGAACTCGAGCTTGCCGAGCAGCTCGTTGGCGCCCTCGACACCCATCTCGTTTACCAACTGGTGATAGGCGACGGTGAGTTCGTTGGCAGGATCGACCTCGGTATCGGTCGATGCGCCGGCCTCGCGCTCGCGCAGCTGCGCCACACGGTAATTCTCCTCCGACAGGTTTGCCAGATGGAAGAAGCTCGTAAAGGCGCGGACGATAACCTGCTGTTTATCGAGCGGCAGGCTGTCGATCATATCGACAACCTCGCGAAACGCCACGGCGGTGGGCTCGTCGGCAGTGGGCACGCCCTGCTCGTCGACGGACTCGTCGGCAGCACGGCTACCGGGGTTGCCGGCATTGGCCACAATCTCGGCTGTCAAAATCTTGTCGAACAGGTCCGCGATCTCGGGATCATACTCGCTAAGCACACGGCGCTCCAGGCGCAAGAACAGCGCCAGATTGTCGCGCAGCTCCTCGGGGATCTCGATCTCGGCGAGACGCTCCTTGGACTCGGCATTCAAGCCGATTCGGTTAACGAGGCGGTTGACCACGGCAGCGACACGCGCCGCGGCTTCGGGTACAGACTGGTTGCTTGGGTTCTCAGCCACGTTTCCTCCCATTCCTCCTTCTATGCACGTAACATGCGGTATCCATTATAGGCACTCGGCAAAAACTTTCGACGCTGATTGCGCTTTACCACACAAAAGTATTTTCTGCATTGCAAGGGTTTTTGCCCTAAATGGTCGTATTTCTCGGTAGGCGGCATATACAAACGGGGGCATTCCGCATAAAAGCGAAACACCCCCGTAACAATCGCTCGCAATGAGCTGGGCACCTCAGCGGCACTACAGCTCAAAAATCATGCGCTACAGGCGCTCGCGAACCGCCTCGACCACGTTGGCCAGATCGACGAGGGCCTCGTCATGGCTCTCCATGTCGCGCACCTTGACCTTGCCGGCGGCAAGCTCGTCGCCACCCAGGACCAAAATGAGCTTGGCGCCAACCTTGTCGGCCTGCTTAAACTGAGCTTTGAGCGAACGACCCTGGTAGTCGGCCTCGGTCACGATGCCAGCGGCACGAAGCTCCTGCGTGATGGCAAAGACGTTCTGGCGCAGCTCCTTGCCGGCATTGGCGACGTAGACGCACGGGGCCTCCTCGGCACCCAGGTCGCTGCCAAAGGCCTGCAGGGCCAGCAGCGCACGCTCAAAACCGACGGCAAAGCCGACGCCTGCCGTGGGCTTGCCACCCTCGAGCTCGACCAAGCCGTCATAGCGACCGCCGCCACCGATGGAACCGACGCCGGCGCCGGGAGCCTCGACCTCAAAGACGGTACGGGTGTAGTAGTCCAAGCCACGCACCAAGGTGGGATCCTCGACATACTCGATACCCGCCGCATCCAAATAGCGCTTGACCTGCTCGTAGTGCTCGCGGCACTCATCGCACAAGTTGTCGCCCATCAGCGGTGCGTCGGCCATGATCTCGCGGCAGTGGTCGTTCTTGCAGTCGAAGGCACGCAGCGGATTGAGCTCGGCGCGCTCGCGGCACTCGTCGCACATCTCGTCGGCGTGATCGAGGATAAACTGCTTGACCTGCTCGCGATAGGCCGGACGGCATTGGGCATCGCCCATCGAGTTAATGAGCAGACGGAGCTTGGAAAGATCGAAACCAAGGCGCTTGTAGAACTCCATGAGCATAATGATGCACTCGGCGTCTGCCGCCGGATCGGGAGCGCCGAGCCACTCGATGCCTACCTGGTGGAACTGGCGCAGGCGACCCTTCTGGGGACGCTCGCCGCGGAACATGGCCTCGGCGTAGTACGCCTTAAACGGCGTGGAGCCCTGGGGCACCAGATTGTTCTCCACGACGGCGCGCACCACACCAGCCGTGCCCTCGGGGCGAAGCGCCAGGCGCTGCTTGGGCTTGAGCTTGGTGTCGGTGCCCTCGGTAAAGACGCGCTCCAGGTTGGCGCCGCTAAAGACGCGGAACATCTCCTTGCGAACGACGTCGGTCGACTGGCCGATGCCGTGGACAAAGACGTCCACCTGCTCGATCGCGGGCGTCTCGATGGGCTTAAAGCCAAACGGCTCGAACACGCCGGCCGCAATCTGCTGCATCTTTTGCCAGGCGCGCATCTCGGCGCCGATAAGGTCGCGGGTTCCCTCCGCCTTCTGTGCCTGCATGGGCAAACACCTTTCTTTTGTATCGCGTCATAGGTAGTGGACATTATACGGCACAAAGCAGCAACGCGGCGGCGCGTCTGACCGAACGAGGGTATGGGGACTCGTTCGGCCAGACGCGCCGGCGCAGTTTGTGATCCCTTTTCCTCCGTCCCCTTCGGATTACGTGATCCCTTGGGGACGGAGGAAAAGGGATCATTTCGTAGACCCGTGGCTGCCCTGGAAACCGAATGACGGTACGAGCATCCATTCGGCTTCCAGGGCAGCCACGGGCAGAACAGACAAACAGGAATAGGCGGCGACCCGCTACTCCCCCGCCACGCTTGCGCGCAGCTTGGCGGCGATGGGCTCGGATGCCAGCAGGAACACGAGCATAACCACGGAGCACACCAGGCACACGATCCAGGTGCTCGCAAAGGAGCCCGTAGCGTCGAACAGCACGCCCGAGACGATGGCGCCCACGGTGCCACCGACCATCTCGAGCGAGGTAATGGTGCCCGTGACCTTACCCAGGTCGGCCATGCCAAACTGCTTAGACGCAGCGATCGTGTGCGTTGGAGATGGTGTACTGCGCAAGGGAAATGCCCAGGTCGCTGACGATGAGCGGCTGGAACAGGCTCATGCAGTTGACGAAAATTGTGTAGCACGTGGCCATGATCACAAAGCCGGAGGCCACCACGAGCCAGCCGGGGAAGAATTTACGTTGCTGAGACATGGATTACTCCTTGTGGTCCGCAATGTATCCGAGAGCGACGGCGGCATAAGCCGCGGCGCCGAGGGGAAGCTCGGCATCGTTAAAGCGCGCCTTGGGATGATGCTGGGCAAAAT
>CAJMOF010000026.1 GCA_905215065.1 uncultured bacterium
GAGGAATAGGTGCGTGCTCTCAAGCAACGAAGTTTATTATACGGACGAATCAGCTCAGGGCAAGAACTTTTTTAAGAAATTTTCTCGCCTTGATCCCTTGGGGACGGCCTAACTGCCGGCACCGGCAACGGAAACGCCGATGTTTTGACAATGCCAGCGAGCGGGCACCAGAGCGAACAAATTGGCATGAAAAGAGGACGGCATAGACCTTCTGGTCATGCCGTCCTCTTTGAATGACAAGTTGTCGCTCTGGTGTCCGCGCAGCGTCGGCCAGTTACGGCGTTTGGTAAAACGCCGTAACTACTAAGACTCGATATAGTCCTTCAGCTTGCTGCTGCGGCTCGGGTGGCGAAGCTTGGCCAGGGTCTTGGACTCGATCTGGCGGATGCGCTCGCGCGTGACGCCAAACTCGCGGCCGACTTCCTCGAGCGTACGGGGATGTCCGTCGACAAGGCCAAAGCGCAGCTCGATAACCTTGCGCTCACGATCGGCAAGCGAGTCGAGCACCTGGGTGAGCTGCTCCTGCAGCATGGAGAAGCTGGCGGCATCGGGCGGAACGATGGCCTGGGAGTCCTCGATAAAGTCGCCCAGCTGGGAATCCTCTTCCTCGCCGATGGGGGTCTCGAGCGAAACGGGCTCCTGCGAAATCTTCTGGATCTCGCGGACGCGGTCGGCACTCATGTCCATCTCGGCACCGATCTCCTCGGGGGTCGGGTCGCGACCCAGGTCCTGAAGGAGCTGGCGCTGCACGCGGACGAGCTTGTTGATGGTCTCGACCATGTGCACGGGAATACGGATGGTACGGGCCTGGTCGGCGATAGCGCGCGTGATGGCCTGACGGATCCACCACGTGGCATACGTGGAGAACTTAAAGCCCTTCTGGTAGTCGAACTTCTCGACGGCGCGGATCAGACCGAGGTTGCCCTCCTGGATCAGGTCCAGGAACAGCATGCCGCGACCGACATAGCGCTTGGCGATGGAGACGACCAGACGCAGGTTTGCGCTGATGAGTGCCTGCTTGGCTTCGAGGCCCACGTTCTCAATGCGCGTAAGACGACGCATCTCGGCACGCGTGAGCTCGAGCTCGCCCGCCTCGGCAGCCTCGAGCTTCTCGGTGGCCTCGAGACCGGCCTCGATCTTCATGGCCAGATCGACCTCTTCGGAGGCGGTCAGCAGGTCGACCTTGCCGATCTCCTTGAGGTACATACGAACCGGATCGCCGGTCAGCATCACCGTGGAGGCATCAATGCCACGCACGCGGGAGCGTGAACGGGACGTGCGCACGGTGCGCTTCTTCTTGCTCTTGGAAGAACCCATCTCGGCGTCGGCCTGACGGGCCATCTTGAGCTCATGATCGTCAAGCGAGCCGGAATCGTGCTCGTCGTCGTCATCGAAATCGTCGGTATCGGTATCGTTATCGTCATCGTCGACGTCCATGGGGGCGTCGTCGTTACCGCTCGCGGAGATAATCTGGATGCCGCTGTTGCGCAGCGCGGAATACACCGCGGTGAGCTGCTCGTCAGAAACATCGATATCCTTCAGGGCGACCTGAATCTCGTCCTCGGTTACCGAAGTCCTGTTTGAGCCGTTGCCCATGAGCTTTGCAACGTAGGATTCCAACCCAGTACCCGTGCTCTCAGTCTTTTTTGGCACAGATTCTCCCTTCATAGTCCACAGGACTCAATACTTTAGCACACACATTGACGTCTATACCCAAAAAGAGGACTGGATATAGGCGAGAATACGCTGGTTGACCACAACATCTAGGCTTGTTCGGTGCCTGCGGGCTCCAGACCGATCAAACGGAACGGGTCCGCCACGCCGCCGATCGACTTTTGCAGTTCGCGTTGACGCTGCGAATCTTGCGCGGCCTGAACGGTCAGCGCGCGACGGGCCTCATCATCGAGTGAACGGTCCTGGCGCAGCCTGGCCTGTGCAGCACGCATGCGGCGCTTGATAGTGTAGAGCTCGAGCGTATCGAGCATGAACACGATGTTCGTCTCGGTGGGGTGCTTGCTCGTCGCCGAGATGCGCCCGGCACTCACAAGCGTTGCCGCCTCGGGACACACCGAGCGCGCCGCATCCATGCAGGCTGCAGGATCGGTTCCCGGCGGAGTTGCCAGAACGGCCCATGCGATGGACTCGTGACGCGGGTCAACCCACTCGATGGAGCAGATGCGATCGGCATACGTGCGGAACAGGTCGGGGTAGCTCGTGAGCATGGTCAACAGCTCGCGCTCCCCTGCCAAGGACTTGCGTTCCAGATCGGTCAAAACCATAGTGGCCGAGGCGTCTGTCGGGGAACCGGCGGGCGCAGAGCCCATACCAACCGGCACATCGATCGGCGGCATATCGTCGACGACCTCGACCGGCGCGGCCCCGTAAGCCTCGAGCGGCACATAGTCGTACGGCTCCTCCTCGACCGGCGTGGACACCGGCGGCGTCGCCCCCGACGCCCAGGCGCCGCGAGACGTCCCCTGCGAACCAGACGCCCGACCGCCCGCGCTGCCCGCGCGCTCGGCCTGCGCTCGCTGGCGCTCGTAATTCTGCTCGCGACGACGCTCGGCATCCTCGCGCTTGGCAACATCGCGAAACACGCGGCCCGAGCTCGAACGCACCGTGTCCAAGTCCAACCCCAGCAGGTCGGCAATCTGGATAAAGTACGTATCGATCATGTAGCTATCGCGCAGCGGATAGATCAGCGTCAGCGCATCCTCAAGCGCTTTGGCACGACCGCCCGGCGTGGTAATGTCGCTCGACTCCTGCAGTGAGCGGTAAACAAAGTCCATGAGGGGTTCGGCGGCGTCGATACGTGCCTGCAGTGCCTCGCCGCCATGCGCGGTGATGAACTCCATGGGGTCGTTGCCGTCGGGAAGCACCACGCAGCGCAGGTCCATCGAATCCTGCTCGATAAACTGAATCGCGCGGCGCGCGGCCTTTTGACCGGCGGCGTCGCCATCGAACATATATACAATACGCTTGGCAAAGCGGGTGAGTGTCTTTACGTGATGTTCCGTCAGCGCCGTACCCAGCGTGGCGACGACGTTTTTAATCCCCGCCTCCCAGCAGGCGATGCAGTCGGTATATCCCTCCACCACGATGGCGGTGTCCTGCGCGACGATAAACTCCTTGGCCCAGTTAAAGCCGTAGAGGTTTCGCTTTTTATGGAACACGCTCGTCTCGGCGGTGTTGAGGTACTTAGGCTGGCCGTCGCCCATAATGCGCCCGCCAAAGGCGATGTTATGACCCTGCTCGTCAAAGATGGGAAACATCACACGGTCGTAAAAACGGTCGGCGAGCTGCCCGCGCCCACGGCTCACGGCCACGTTGGCGTCGATCATCTCCTGCGGGGTAAATCCCGCCTGCGACAGATGCGACACCAGCGCGTTGCGACCCGGCGCAAAGCCCAGGCAGTAGCGGCGGCAGACGTCGCCGCCCATACCGCGGCTGGCGAAATACTCGCGCGGACGGCTGTCCTTACCGCGCATGAGCATGGTGTGGTAGAACTGGGCGGTCTCGGCGCACAGGTCATAGATGCGGGCGCGCTTGGTGCCGCGCTCGCGATGGGAGCCGGTATCGTGCAGCTCAATGCCGGCACGATCGGCCAGGTAGCGAATCGACTCGGGGAAGCTCAGGTTCTCGCGCTTCATGATATAGGTGAAGACGTCGCCGCCTTCGCCACAGCCAAAGCAGTGCCACACCTGCGTGGCGGGGATAATGTGGAACGACGGGGTCTTTTCGCCATGGAAAGGGCAGCAACCCCAAAACTCATGGCCGCGGGGCTTGAGCTCAACCGTTTCCTGCACGATGGCAACCAAATCGGACGCAGCGCGTACCTGGTCTTTTTCCTCATCGCTAATCACGGATGCTCACCCCCTGCTCACCCAAGTTGTGGCGAATATCGTCAATATTACCCTCGACGGTCGCGATAAGCTCGTCCAACGAATCGAACACGCGCGACGGGCGCAGCCAGCGCGTAAACGCCAGCGACACCGAGGCGCCGTACAGGTCGCCCGCATACCCGATCAAGTTGGCCTCGAGATGCGCCGAGGCGGCATCGTCGGCATACGTCGGCGGCAGGCCCACGTTGACGGCGGCAGGCCACACGGTATCGTCGACCAGCACCAGGCCCTCGTAGACGCCATCGGCAGGAACCTGGATGCCCTCGGGCACCTGGATATTTGCCGTGGGAAATCCCATGTCGGAGCCTTGGTGACGACCGCCGGCAACAATACCTCGCAGCATGTACGGGCGACCGAGCAGCTCGGCGGCAAGCTCAACATGACCCCGGCGCAGCTCCTGGCGAATACGGGTGGCGCAGATTGTCTGTCCATCGACGCACAGCAGCTCGTGGCCATAGACGTCAACGCCGCGCTCGGTACCCCATGCCTGCATCTCGGCAACGCCCGAGGCGCCGCCGCGACCCAACCTAAAGTCGCTGCCCACGCGAATCGAGCGGATATCGACGACGCGCGACAGCAGCTTAAGAAAGCCCGCATGGTCGAGAGCCGCCACCGCAGGCGTGAAGGGAACGGCCACGACCGCATCGACCCCGGTGAGAGCCAGGGCATGCAGACGGTCAGCCGTCGTCATCAATTTTTGCGCGGGCGTAGGGCTCACCACTACGTCCGGGTCAGGATCGAAGGTGACCACTACCGCCCTGCAGCCATGGTCACGCGCATCGCGAACAACCGCGTCGATCAGTTCGTGATGCCCCCGATGGACGCCGTCGAACACGCCGATGGCGATCGACGCGGCGCCCAGGCATACGCAATCATCAAACGCATCGGCGGCAACGATGCGGGCCTCATCCGACTCGCCCGCGAAAAAGATACGCGCGAGCTCGTGGGAGGCCAACATCATCGAACACCGCCGATCGCCTGCGGAAAGACGTGCTCCATAACAAAGCGACCGCCCTCTATACGGGCGAGCGCCTTGAGTCCGCCATCGAGCACCAGCGCAAACGGGGCCTTCGACGCATCGAAGTGCCCAAGTGCACGCTCAATAGGGATACGACGTCCGCACAGCAGATCGTCGGCAAGGTCACCTGGCAAGTCGACGCGCGTGGCGCCCAGTGCCGCAATGGGATCTAAGGCAAAGCCCGCAGCGGACTCGGCAGAAAGTTCCTCGACCGCATGGCAGGCACCGATGGAAACAATACCGGAGGCCGTACGGCGCAGCGCGGAAATATGTGCCGCGTTGTCGCAGGCACGTCCCAGGTCGCGAGCGAGCGCACGGATATAGGTGCCCTTGCTCACCGAAAACGCCACGGTCCAAACGCACGCGTCGCCCTCGCCGCTCACGGCAATCAGGTCGGCAGAGTACACCTCGACCGAACGCGGGGGCAACTCAACGGCATTGCCCTCGCGCGCAGACTTATAGGCGCGCACGCCGTTGACCGAAATGGCCGAAAACGCCGGCGGCACCTGCATCTGCGGGCCCAACATGGCGCACAGGCGCTCGCGAGCATAGGCAGGATCGCGCAGGGCGGCGGCAATGGGCACCGTGCGGACGGCCTCGCCCTCCGCATCATCGGTATTGGTCTCGACGCCAAACGAGATGTCGGCGACGTAGCTTTTGGTATCGAGCGTGAGCATGCCCAGCAGACGCGTTGCCTGGCCCACGCCCACCACCATGACACCCGATGCCATGGGGTCGAGCGTTCCGGCATGACCGACGCGCCGCTCATGGAGGGCGCGTCGGCATTGCGAAACCACGTCGTGGGACGTGCAACCCACCGGCTTATCGACGGCGAGCAGCATATTAAGTTGAGAAGGCGTACGACGAGCCATGTACCATCCAAAAAGTTAGAGCTCGACGGTCACCGAAGCGGGATCCTCCCCTACCAGCTCGGCCAGCATGGGAAGTGCCGCGGTGAGCGTCTCGGAAATCGTTCCGGCGTTGGTAAAGCCGGCGGCAGCGTGGTGCCCACCTCCGCCAAAGTTGGCCGCAATCTCGGAAACATCAAGATCGCCCTTGGAGCGCAGGTTACCGCGCACCTTGGTATCGCCCTCGATGCCCTTAAGGAACAGGCACACCTCGACGCCCATCACCGAGCGCACCACATCGACCAGGCCGTCGCACTCATCCGAGGTGACGCCGCATTCCTTAAGGTCGCTCTCGTACGCGTAGCTATACGCCACGCGCCCGTGCGCGACCGTCTTGATGCGACCCATGACGATGGACTTGAGGTGCAGAAACTCGACACGCATGCTCTGGTAGACCTCGAGCGCGACGCGCGCCGGATCGGCACCGTGCGCCACCAGGCGCGAGGCGGCATGAAACGCGGCGGCGTCGGCGTTCTGATACTGAAAACGACCGGTATCGGTGACCAGGCCGCACAGCAGGCAGGTGGCGATGCTGTCGCTTGCGGTAATACCGCAATCGGCCAAAAAGCGGTCGATAATCATGGCGCAGGCCGCGGCATTGACGCACCTAAGGCTGACCTCGGCAAACTCTTCGCGCGCCGGGTGATGGTCAAAGCACGCCACGTGGGCCGAACGACGAAACACCTCGGCAGAGTTATTGAGGCGCTCGACGACCGGTACGTCCACCGAGATGAACAGGTCCGGATTGCCGGTGTACGCAGATGCCGGCACCAGGCGATCGGCACCCTCCATAAAGCGGTAGATGCGCGGAACCGGGTCATCGTCTGCCAGCAGCAGCGCAATGTCCTTGTTGGGGAAAAACTTCATGAGCGAAAGGCCCAGACCCAAGACGGAGCCCAAGGCATCGCCATCGGGAGAAGTATGTCCCGAAATCGCAATGGAGGACGCACCCTCGATAAGCTCGAGGATGCGTCGTTGAATATCTGCAGACTCGCACGAGGCGAGATCGGCGGAATTAGTCATCTAAAGCTGCCTCCTGGGCGGCATCCGCTATCGGATAGCCGTCCTCGTCCTTTTCGATCGCAAGCGTGGCGGGAACGTTTTCCAGCGCACGCGTGATGCGCTCGGCCTCATCGGTCGAGCGATCGATGCGAAAATCGAGCTCGGGCGTAACACGCCAATCGAGCGAGCGAGCCAACAGGCTGCGAATACGGCCCTTGGCGCTTGCGAGCGCCTCCATGACCTCGTCGTAGCGGCTCGCATCGCACGACACGTACACACGCGCGAACGAACGGTCCACCGCGACCTCGACCGCGGTCAAAGTAACCAGGTCGAGACGCGGATCGGAAACCTCAAAGAGCAGGATATAACCGAGCTTCTCGCGAAGCTGCTCGCCCAGACGGCGGGTTGCCTGCGTTTGCTTCATAGCGCTACCCCCTACTCGGTACGGGCAACCTGGTCGATGCGGTAACCCTCGATCTGGTCGCCGGGCTTGATGTCCTGGAAGTTCTCCAGGCCAATGCCGCCCTCGGAACCGCTCTTGAGGCTCTTGGCCTCGTCCTTGTAGTGGCGCATCGAGGCGATCTTGCCGTTGAAGACCACGATGCCGTCGCGCACCAGACGCACGGAATCGGTCGCGGCGATCTCGCCCTCTTCGACACGGACACCGGCGGCGATACCGACTTTGGGCACCTTGAAGGTGTCCAGGACGGTCGCGGTACCCGTGGAGACCTCGACCTCGGTGGGCTTAAGCATGCCGATACGGGCAGCGTCGAGTTCCTCGAGGCACTTGTAGATGACGTCGTAGCAACGGATCTCGACGCCCTCGCGCTCGGCAGCGGAGCGGGCCTTACCGTCGGGGCGGACACCAAAGCCGATGATGATGGCGTTGGAGGCGTCGGCCAGAACGACGTCGGTCTCGTTGATGGCACCAACGGCGGAGTGGATCGTGTTGATGCGAACCTCGGACTGATCCATCTTGTCGAGCGAGTCCTGAAGGGCCTCGATGGAACCCTGGACGTCGGCCTTGATGATCAGGTTGAGCTCCTTGACCTCGGCGTCGGCAATGGTCTCGAAGAGGTTCTCGAGCGTGACGTGCTTGACGCGGCTCTGCTCCTCGATACGGGCCTTGAGCGAACGCTCGTCGGCAAGGGCACGAGCCTCGCGCTCGTCCTCGAACACGCGGAACTCGTCACCGGCGTTGGGTACGGACTGCAGGCCCAAAATCTCGACGGCGTCGGAGGGACCGGCCTCGGTGACAGCGCGGCCCTTGGGGTCGAGCATGGCGCGGACGCGGCCGTAGGTGAGGCCGGCGACCAGTGTATCGCCCACGTGCAGGGTACCGCGGGTCACGAGCACGGTAGCGACCGAGCCGCGGCCCTTGTCGAGCTTGGCCTCGAGGACGTTGCCGGAGGCAAAGGTGTCCGGGTTGGCCTTGAGCTCGAGCACGTCGGCCTGGAGCAGCACGGTCTCGAGCAGGTCGTCGATACCGATCTTCTGCTTCGCCGAGATGTTGACAAACATGTTCTGTCCGCCCCACTCCTCGGGGATGACACCGTACTCGGTGAGCTCCTGGCGCACGCGGTCGGGGTTGGCGCCCGGCTTATCGATCTTGTTGACAGCAACGACGATGGGTACGCCGGCGGCCTTGGCGTGGTTGATCGACTCGACGGTCTGGGGCATGACGCCGTCGTCGGCAGCCACGATCAGAATGACGATGTCGGTCACCTTGGCACCACGGGCACGCATGGCCGTAAAGGTGGCATGGCCCGGGGTATCGATGAAGGTGATCTTGCGGTCGTTGATCATGACCTGCGAAGCACCGATGGCCTGCGTAATGCCGCCCGCCTCGCCGGCAGCAACGCCGGTGTGACGGATGGCGTCGAGGAGGCTCGTCTTGCCGTGGTCGACGTGGCCCATGACGGTGACGACCGGTGCGCGCGGCTTAAGGTCGGCGGGATCGTCGTAGAACGAGAAGGTGTTCTCCTCCTCGGGGGTGATGATCTTGATCTGACGACCCAAGTCGTCGGCAACGAGCTCGACGAGGTCGTCGGACATGGACTGCGTCATGGTGAGCGGCGTACCCAGCAGGAACAGGCGCTTGATGATGTCGTTGGCCGGAACGTCGAGCGCCTCGGCGAGCTCCTGGACGGTAACGCCCTGGGAAACCTTGATGGCGTCGAGCTCCTCGGGGTTCACGCCCTGGGCCAATGCCTCCTCGATCTTGCGCTCCTCCTGAGCCTTGGCAGCCTCGCGCTCACGCTTCTCCTTGCGCTTCTTGCGGCGACCGGTGGACTCGCGAGAGGCCTCCTCGACGGCAGCACGAGCCTCCTCGAGCACCTTCTCGCGGCTGTACTCCTCGGCCTCACGAGCCATGCGGCTGTAGTGGTCCTCTTCGTTGTTGTGACCGCCCTTGCGCTTCTTGCCCTTGCCCTGCTTATCGGGGTTGGGGAAGTCCATGCCGGCAGCGACGTTGTTGCTGGCGTTGGTGCGATGGCTGTGCGGACGGCTCTCGGAGGCGTTGCGCTCGGAGTTGTTGTCGGAGGCGTTACGATCGTTACGGCGGCCACCGCGGCGGTCATTGTTGCCGCCACGACGGTTACCGCGCTCGGCGGCGCGCTCGGCCTTGGCCTTGTCCTCGGCGTCCTTCTTCTCCTTGAGCACGGTCTCCTGTGCGGCGATCTGGTCGAGCAGCGAACGGAAGCGCGAACCGGAGTCGGAAGCGGGAACGGCGCGGCGCTGGGCCTCGCGGGCAGCCTCCTCCTTCTCGCGAGCAAGGCGCTCCTGCTCGGCCTTCTTCTTGGCCTCGGCCTCGGCGCGGGCAGCCTCCTCGGCAGCCTGGGCTGCGGCAAACTGGCGGCGTTCCTCCTCGCGTGCCTTCTCGGCGGCGATGCGCTCGCGCTCGGCCTCGGCGGCGCGAGCGGCCTCCTCGGCGGCAGCTGCCTGCTCCTCGGCCTGCTTGGCGGCCTCGACTTCCTGAGCGCGGGCCTCAATCACCGAGGCGAGCTGCTTGCGGACCATGGCGACATAGGCGTCCTCCAAGGTGGAGGAAGCGGACTTAGCGGGAATCTTCATATCGGCGAGATGACCCATCAGTTCCTTGGAGGTCATGCCGAACTCTTTGGCCAGGGTGGACACACGGACTTTTGCCATATGACTTCACCTACCCTTTCTGGCACCTTGGGTGCCTAGAGACTGAACGAGCGTGGGAGATGCGCCGGGACCTGCCCGGCGCGACCGCGCGCTAGATCAGGTCCTCCGCATCATCGAAGGCGTCGGTGTCGTGGACACCGCAGAAACGGGAGCCGGGACGAGCCTGGTTGCGGCACTGGATGCCGTCCTCGGACACATACTCGCAGCGGCGGACATCCTCGTCCTCCTCGTCACCGATCAGGTCGGCGGCGGGCTCCTCGTGAACGGGAACGTTCTTGAGGATGTCGGCGGCAAGCGTCTCGGACTTGATGTCGATGTGCCAGCCGGTCAGGCGCGCAGCGAGGCGGGCGTTCTGGCCTTCCTTGCCGATGGCGAGGGACAGCTGGTCGTCGGGGACGATGACGCCGGCGTAGGCCTTCTCCTCGTCGATGAGGACGCGGGTGACCTTAGCGGGCGACAGGGCGTTGGCGACGTAGACGGCAGGATCGGCATCCCACAGGATGACGTCGACGCGCTCGCCACGGAGCTCGCCCACGACAGCGCGAACACGGCTGCCCTTGGGGCCGACGCAGGCACCCACGGGATCCAGACGGTCGTCGAGCGAGTGGACGGCAACCTTGGAACGCTGGCCGGGCTCGCGGGCGATTGACTTGATCTGGACGGTGCCCTCATAGATCTCGGGCACCTCCTGCTCAAACAGACGACGCATGAGCTCGGGGTGGGTACGGGAGATGACAATCGGCGGACGGCTGTGCTCGCCACGAACCGGCTGCAGGTTGGAGTTGGGGTCGCGAACGTCGATGATCACGGCCTTGATGTGCTGATTGTGCAGGTAGCGCTCGCCCATCGGACGCTCGTTGCGCTCGTTCTCGTAACGACGCTGATCGAAGTGCGGCAGCTCGGCCTCGACGCCTTCGCGAATCTTGACGATCGTGAAGTCGGGCGTGGACTGCAGCACGGTACCGCTGATGAGGTCACCGATGCGGCCGGAGAACTCCTCGTAGATCTGCTCGCGGGCGGAGTTACGCACGATGGCGTTGATCTCGGCCTTGGCGTGCTGGGCAGCGATGCGGCTCGTGTTCTTGGGGGTGACGTCGATCTCCTCGAACTCGGTGAAGTTGCCCTCCTCGTCCATGGAATCGTCGATCGGCTCCAGGCGGTAGACGTAGATCTTGCCGGTGGTGCGGTCGATGGTCACCTTAGCGCCCCACTCAAGATGCAGGATCTCGGCATAGCTCTTGGCGAGCGACTGCTCCAGGCGGTCGATCAGGTAGAGCTGGTCGATGTGCTTCTCCTGGCAAAGCTCCATCAGGGCGGACATCATGTCGGATGCTGCCATCTTACTTTCCTTCCTTCGCGGGCTTGAAGTCGTAGGTGGGCTTCAACTTGCACTTTTTAACATCAGAGAAATCGAGGGTGACGGAATCGCCGTCCTCGAGCTCGAGGGTAACGTCGGTCTCGGTCGCGGCGACAATCTTGCCGGTGTACTTGCGACGGCCCTCGGTGGCGGTGGAGGTGAGCTCACAGTCCTCGCCCACAAAGCGGGCAAAGTCGCGCGGACGGCGCAGGGGGCGTGCCATGCCCGGGCTCGACACCTCGAGCGTATAGCTCGAAGAGATGGGGTCGAGCTCCTCAATCACGTCGCCGACCCACTTGGTATTGGCCGTGACGTCGTTGAGCGACAGGCTCTGACCCTCGGCACCCTCGATACGTACGCGCACGCAGGGGGCCTTGGTGGCGCCCACGAGCTCAACGTCGACGATGTCGACATCGTGCTGGGGAGCGACGGCCTCGAGCGCGTCGATGATCGCCTGCTCGGTCTTGGTCTTGACCATTGCGGCACCTCCATCCATACAAAAAAGAAGCGGGGCCGAAACCCCACTTCTTTCAATTACAACTTCATTTGCAAGCAAACTA
The DNA here is from genome assembly GCA_905215065.1 of uncultured bacterium. GTDB lineage: Bacteria > Actinomycetota > Coriobacteriia > Coriobacteriales > Coriobacteriaceae > Collinsella. Next base: position 11,898 of record CAJMOF010000026.1, read on the forward strand.
TACCAATAGCTGCGAAAACGTGCAAGCACAGTACGAATCTGCAGGTCAGCGTGCGCACAGCTTCTCCACAAGAATAGGACAATTGACCGCAAGCACTTGGTCGGGTACACGCAAGACGAGGGGCGACCCAGCCGGATCGTCCCTCGTCTTTAATGTGTCAGCTAAGCGCGCAGCGCTTACTTGACCACCAGGTTGACCAGCTTGCCGGGCACGCAGATGGCCTTGACGACCGTCTTGCCCTCAAGCCACTTGGCAACGGCGGCCTCGGCGGCAGCCTGCATCTCCTCGTTGGAGGCGTCACGGGCGACGTCGATGCGGCCACGGACCTTGCCGAGCACCTGTACGACAATCTGCACCGTGTCCTCGATGGACTCGGCCAGGTCAAACTCGGGCCAGGCGGCGGTATAGGCGTTGCCCTCGCAGCCGAGCGCCTCATGCCACAGCTCATCGGCCCAGAACGGGCAGATGGGGGCAAGGACGCTCACGATATCCTTGGCCACGCCGTAACACAGGGCCTTGTCACGGGAAGCGCCCTCAGTAGCGTTGAGGTAGGCGCTCGCGGCATTGACGAGTTCCATGACGGCCGAGATCGCGGTGTTGAACTGGCCGCGGTCAAAGTCCTCGGTGCACTTGGCAATGGTGCGGTGACGCTCGCGATAGAGCTTCATCGCGGCCTCGTCGAGCGCGGACTTGTCAAAGGCCACGTTGGCGTCACCGGACTGGACGAGCTGCCACACGATACGCCAGGCGCGCTTAATGAAGCGGTTGGCGCCCTCGACGGCCTTGGGATCCCAGTCGAAGTCCTTCTCGGGCGGGGCGATAAACAGGATCGCCAGACGCATGGTGTCGGCACCGTAGGGTTCAATGACCGAGCTCGGGGGCACGACGTTGCCCTTGGACTTGGACATGGTGTCGCCGTTCTCGTCCTTGACCATGCCCTGGCACAGCAGGTTGGTGAAGGGCTCGTCAACGCTCAGCAGGCCCAGATCGCGCAGCGCCTTGGTAAAGAAGCGGCTGTAGAGCAGGTGCAAAATGGCGTGCTCGATGCCGCCGATGTAGTTATCGACGGGCATCCAACGGTCGGCAGCCTCACGGGAGAAGGGCAGCTCGGTGTTGTGCGGGTCGGTATAGCGCAGGTAATACCAACTGGAGCAGGTAAAGGTGTCCATGGTATCGGTCTCACGCTTGGCCGGGCGACCGCAGACCGGGCAGGTGGTCTCGTAGAACTCCTTGCACTCGGCGAGGGTCTCGCCGGCACCCAGGTCCAGGTTCTCGGGCAGCGTCACCGGCAGCTGGTCCTCGGGCACGGGCACGATGCCGCAGTGCTCGCAGTGGATGGCCGGGATGGGGTTGCCCCAATAACGCTGACGGCTGATGAGCCAGTCGCGCAGACGGAACTCGACCTTGCGACGGCCGCAGCCCATGGCCTCGAGGTCGGCCACGATGGCAGCCTCGCCCTCAGAGTGCTTGCCGCCGCGCATGCCGGTGTACTTGCCCGACTGGACCAGCGTGCCCTCGGCAGCGTGGGCGCAATCCCAGTCGACGGTCTCGGCATGGAAGGTGTCGATGGTCTCGCCGCTAGCCTCGACGGCAGCGCGATCCTCATCGTCCAGGATGATCGGCACGATCGGCAGGTCGTACTTGCGGGCGAACTCAAAGTCGCGCTGGTCGCCGCAGGGAACGGCCATGACGGCACCGGTGCCGTAGTCGGCAACGACATAGTCGGCAACCCACACGGGGATCTTCTCGCCGTTGACGGGGTTTACCACGTAGCGGCCCGTAAAGGCGCCGTGCTTCTCGAGGGTACCCTGGGCGCGCTCGACGGCAGAGATATGCTTGGAGTCCTCGACGATCTTGGTGACGGCCTCCTCGTACTGAGTGCCCTCGACGAGCTCGTGCAGGCGCGCGTACTCGGGAGACAGGACAAAGAAGGAAACGCCAAAGAGCGTGTCGGCGCGCGTGGTGAAGACGGTGATCTTACCCTCGTCGCCCTCGATGGGCTCGCCATCGGCGTCGCACAGGGTAAAGTCAACCTCGGCGCCCTCGGAGCGGCCGATCCAGTTGGCCTGCATCTGCTTGACGCGCTCGGGCCAGCCGGGGAGCTTCTCCAGGTCATCGAGCAGCTCCTGGGAGTAGTCGGTGATCTTGTAGTACCACTGCTCGAGGTCACGCTTCTCGGGCTCGGTGCCGCAACGCCAGCACTTGCCCTCGGTTACCTGCTCGTTGGCCAAAACGGTCTTGCAGGTGGGGCACCAGTTGACCGGGTTCTTCTTGCGGTAGACCAGACCCTTTTCCCACATCTTTTCAAAGATCCACTGACCCCAGCGATAGTAGTCGGGGCTACAGGTCTTAACGGTACGATCCAGATCGTAGGAGAAGCCCATGCGCCTCATCGTGGCGAGCGCCTGGTCCATGTTCTTATACGTCCATGCGGCAGCCTGTGTGTTGTGCTTGATGGCGGCATTCTCGGCGGGCAGACCAAAGGCATCGAAGCCGATGGGGTGCAGCACGTCGTAGCCGCGCATGCGGGCCTGACGGGCCATGGCATCGCCGATGGTGTAGTTGCGCGCGTGGCCCATGTGCAGGTCGCCCGACGGATACGGGAACATCTCGAGCACATACTTCTTGGGCTTGCTGTCGTCGGTGTCGACGGCAAAGAGGTTGGAGTCCTCCCAGGCCTTCATCCACCGGGACTCAATGGCCTGCGCGTCGTAGACAGGGATCTCGTCCTTATGATCTGTGCAATCGCACATATCAGCTCCTTTAATCTTAGCTGGGGTCGGTCGGCTTAGCTTTATTCGCTACTGCGGACAGTCCTGCGCAAGACGAAGAGCACATTAAGTGCTCTTCTTTGCGTGCGGAACTTGTAGCGAACAAAGCTAAGCCGACCGACCCTAAGGTTAACTTGACTGATGATAGCAAATACGACAAGCGAGATGCCTGCGACTTGCGGGCATCTCGCTTTATCTAAATAACGTGGCTGAGAATCAACCTTTGATATGCAGCTCTTACCTTATCGATAGGAAACGCTCTGCTGAGAGTCTTTCACGACTACGTCGTGGGCGCCGCCTTCGACGATCGAGGTCGAGCTCACCAGAGTCAGGCGCGCCTTTTCCTGGAGCTCGGGAATCGAGAGGGCACCGCAGTTGCACATCGTGGACTTAACCTTGTAGAGCGTGCTGCCCACGCCGTCCTTGAGGGACCCGGCGTACGGGACGTAGGAGTCGACGCCCTCGACGAAGCTGAGCTTCGCGGCGCCGCCCAGGTCGTAGCGCTGCCAGTTGCGGGCACGCGCAGAACCCTCGCCCCAGTACTCCTTCATGTACTGGCCGTTGACGTTGACGCGCTCGGTCGGGCTCTCGTCAAAGCGGGCGAAGTAGCGGCCCAGCATCATAAAGTCGGCACCCATGGCAAGGGCGAGCGTCATGTGGTAGTCGTAGACGATGCCGCCGTCGGAGCACACGGGCACGTAGACACCGGTCTCCTCGTAGTACTCGTCACGGGCGCGGCAGACGTCGATCAACGCGGTGGCCTGGCCACGACCGATACCCTTGGTCTCGCGGGTAATGCAGATGGAACCGCCGCCGATACCGACCTTGATGAAGTCGGCACCGCAGTCGGCCAGGAAGCGGAAGCCCTCGGCGTCGACGACGTTACCGGCACCGACCTTGACGTCCTCACCATAGTTGGCGCGAATCCACTCGATGGTGCGCTTCTGCCACTCGCTGAAGCCCTCGGAGGAGTCGATGCACAGAACGTCGGCACCGGCCTCGATGAGCAGAGGCACGCGCTCGGCATAGTCGCGGGTGTTGATACCGGCACCGACCATGTAGCGCTTGTCGTTATCGAGCAGCTCGTTAGGATTGGTCTTGTGGCTGTCGTAGTCCTTGCGGAAGACGATGCCCATAAGGTGATCGTTGTCGTCGACGATAGGCAGAGCGTTGAGCTTGTTGTCCCAGATGACGTCGTTGGCAACCTTGAGGCTGATGTTCTTGTCGCCCACGATGAGCTGCTCACGCGGGGTCATGAACTCGGAGACCTTCGTCTGGTGGTCATCGCGACTGGGGCGATAGTCACGGCTGGTGACGATGCCCAGGAGCTTGCCCTTGGGAGTGCCGTCGTCGGTAACCGGCATGGTGGAGTGGCCGGTCTTCTCCTTGAGCTCAATGACCTGCTCCATGGTCATGTCGGGGGTCAGCGTGGAATCGGACTGAACGAAGCCGGCCTTGTGATCCTTGACGGCCTTGACCATAGCGGCCTCGGACTCGGCGCTCTGGGAACCGTAAATGAAGGACAGGCCACCCTCGGTAGCGAGCGCGACACCCATGTCGACGCCCGAGACGGACTGCATGATAGCGGAAACCATGGGGATGTTCAGGGTGATTGCCGGCTTCTCACCGCGCTTAAAGCGGGTCAGCGGCGTCTTAAGAGAGACGTTGTTGGGGATGCACTGCGAGGACGAGTAACCAGGGACCAGCAGATACTCCGAAAACGTGTGGGACTCACCGGGAAAGAACGTAGCCATGTTTCTCCTTTTTCCATGCGACCGGTCGGCTGCAGGCCTCGTAGGACCCAGCCCAACCTTGGGCGCCCAATACTGGGGAAGTATCTTAACGCACTTTGACTGCTACAATGCATGATTTAGAAGAGCACACGAGGGCTTGACGCAGGCTTTGCGTTTGCCCAGCAAACACTTTAGCGGGGAGACGTGGAGCGTATGAAGTACAAGACGACGGCAAAGTTGGTCATTCAAGCGTGCGACAAGGATCTGCCGGGCGTCTTCGGCCACGGCTGTGTCTTGCTGCTGCAAGGTATCGCCCGCGAGCACTCGCTCAACCGCGCCGCCAAGAGCATGGGCATGGCCTATTCCAAAGCGTGGCGTATTGTAAACGAGGCCGAAGGACAGCTGGACTGCAAGCTCATCGAGCGCGACGGCGCCCGCGGATCCACGCTCACGCCGGCCGGCGAGCGAGCCATAGCGGTCTACGAGGAGCTGCAGGCCGACATCAACCAGGTCATCGCCACTAAAGCCGACGCCCTCATCGCCAGCATCAAAGAGTAGCCAATTTGGGACGGGGCTTTTTTAGCTACCCATCCAGAGCATTCTTGACTCATAGCCAAAATTGACAATGGGTAGCTAAAAAAGCCCCGTCCCAAATTGTGAACTGCCTCCCATTTCTTGGACATGAGAAATGGGAGGCTTTCTTTATGCGCGT
>CAJMOF010000027.1 GCA_905215065.1 uncultured bacterium
CGAGCCGTCGGATGACTTGAAGAAGGGGGAGGCCTCGCGGCCTCCCCCTTTTTTGTATCTCGGGCAATTTGTCTCACATAGTAGCTGTGTTTTATAACCCTCGTTTGTCGCATCTTCTGTGAACGGGCTACAATAACTTAGTCTGTGCGATACGGAGGTGAACATGGCTGAAGCTGGTATCGGCGTTGATATCGTCGAGATTTCCCGCATGAAATCAATTCTTGAAAAGACGCCGTCGTTTGCTCGGCGTGTGTTTACCGAAGAAGAGCGTGCGTATTGCGATGCATCATCGCGTCCCGCTGCTCACTATGCGAGCCGCTTTGCCTCGCGTGAGGCGGTGCTTAAAGCTCTCGGCACGGGTTTTAGTCAAGGCGTGGGTCGCAAGGATGTTTCGGTAACGCGTGATAAACTCGGCAAACCGAAGGCGCTGCTTTCTGGTCGTGCTCTCGAAATCGCCCAGGATTTGGGTGTTGTTGAGGTCGCTCTTTCTATTACTCTTACGGGTGACTTGGCTGTCGCTAATGCCATTGCAATCACCGAGGATGCTCGACCTAAGCCTAAGGAAGAAATAGTGAGCAACAAGAAACGCGTTGCGCAGACATTTAAAGAGGCTCGCTCTGTTTTAGATGAGCTTGAGCAGCTGCAGAATTCAGCATTGACGGAGCACCTGGGCGATGCTTCGCAAGATACGCTAGGAGCATAGATGAAACCGGTTTTGAGTACCGAAGAAGTCGTTCGTCTCGAGGATATCATCGAACGCGAAGGGACTTCGAAGGCCGAGCTTATGGAGCTAGCGGGTGAGTTTGCCGCCAACGAGGTCTTGAAGCTCAATCCCGATCGGGTTCTCGTTCTGGTCGGTTTTGGTAATAATGGCGGCGACGGTTGGGTTGCCGCCGATATCCTGAGCCATAAGGGTGTGGACGTCGATATCGTTTCTCCGGTTGAGCCGGATGAGATTCCTGCTGCTTTGGCACGTCATGTTGCTCGTCGTACTGCCGGCCGCGATGTGCACGTTTGCGTCGGCCCCTCGCGTGACGAACTCGAGGTTTTGATCGATAAGGCCGATGTTGTTGTCGATGCCATTTTTGGTACCGGTTTCCACGGGAATTTGCGTGCGCCGTTCTCCATCTGGATTCCTACGGTCAATGAATGCGCCGATTGTGTCGTATCCGTTGATGTCCCCTCGGGCCTGAATGCCGAGACGGGCGTTGTTGATGACGACTGCATTCGTGCCGAGCGCACGGTGACGATGATTGCGCCCAAGATTGGTCTGTATAGCGCTGATGGCCCTGAGTATGCTGGCGATTTGATCTGCGGCAATCTTTACGACCGTCTTGACGAAGTCATCGATGATGTCGACCACGCCGCCGAGATTGTCGAGCCCGGTGACTTAGTTGATTACTTTGCTCCGCTACCATCGAATATCGATAAGTATTCCCGTGGCTCTGTGCTTATTGTCGCCGGATCTGCGCAATATCCTGGTGCTGCCATTATGGCGGCCAAGTCTGCAGCTCGCGCGGGTGCTGGTTACGTGGCAGTCGCGGCTCCTGACGCCTGTGCCAATCTCATTCGCATGGCACTTCCTTCGATTCCCGTCTTTGCTATTCCGTCTGATTCGCGCGGCTCCTTTGGCGCCGCTGCGCGCATGACGGTGTGCGAGATCGCAAAGAAGTACAGCTGCGTGCTGTGCGGTCCCGGTATGACGACGTCTGCTGGCGCTATGCAGGTGGTTTCGGGCTTGCTCGAGCTTGATGTACCGCTAATTTTGGACGCCGATGCACTCAACTGCCTTGCTAAGATTGCCATTGACGGTATTGATAGTAACCCCGAGATGTATCGTCGCGAGCAGCCGTTGGTTATGACGCCGCACTATCGTGAGCTTTCGCGTCTGGTTGCCGGTGACGAGGTGAACGACCTTGGTACCGCGATTGCAGCTGCGCAGAAGGTTGTCTGGGCTGCAGGCTCCGACAATCTGGTGGTCATAGCCAAGGGGCCGACGACGGCTATCTGTGGCGTTGAGCGCGTGCTGCTGCCACTCTCGGGTCCGGCTTCTCTGGCAACTGCCGGTTCGGGTGATGTTCTCGCGGGTATTTTGGCCGGCACGCTTGCCACCATGCGCGACGAGATGGATCGTTGGGAGTTACTGTATTCGTACGCCGTTGCACTTCACAGCTACGCCGGTTTTGCTGCGGCGACGGAGTATGGTGAGAAGAGCGTTATCGCGACCGATCTTATCGACTTGATCGGTCCTGCCATGGAGCTGGCGGCAAAGGATGCGCTCGAAGATCTGGGAATCATGGACGAAGGGTCGGATGACTAATCATGAATAAAGCCGATTTGACGCGCTGGTCCTGGGTCGAGATCGACCGCGGGGCACTCCGTCGCAACACGAGGGCCTATAAGAACTTGTTGAATCCACGTCAGCGCCTGTGCTGCGTGGTCAAGGCCGATGCTTATGGTCATGGAGCTGTTGAGTGTGCCAAGATCATGTATTCGGCCGGTGCCGACATGTTTGCCGTGGCGACGGTCAACGAGGGCGTTGGGCTCCGTCAGGGCGGGATTACTAAGCCCATCCTGATTCTAAGTGAGCCGCCTATCGAGGCTATTCCTGCATTGCTCGAGTTCGATATCATGCCCTCGGTCTATACGTCCGATTTTGCTCTTGCGTATGGCGAATGCGCCGTCGCGGCGGGCAAGGTGGGCAAGTACCATCTTGCCATCGAGACGGGCATGAATCGTATCGGCGTTCACTACACACAGGTGCTCGACTTTGTACGCGGCATCAGTTTCCATCGCGGCATCCAGTGCGACGGCGTATTTACGCACTTTGCCACGGCCGATGAACCTTCGGGTTGGGACTACAAGCTGCAGTGCCAGCGTTTTACCGAGGCCGTTCAGGCCATTAAGGACGCAGGTTTTGAATGCGGTATCGTGCATTGTGCCAATACGCCGTCCTCGATGCTCGATTCTTCAATGCACTTTGACATGATTCGTGCCGGCATCGGTTTGTATGGTCTGCAGCCATGTGAGCTGAGTGGTCGCGTGATGCAGCTTGATCCCGTCATGAGCGTCCACGCGCGTGTGACGCGCGTGGCGCATCCTGCGATGGGCGAGGGCGTGGGCTACGGCTTTACCTACCGCGTACCGCGCACGCGCGTTCAGATCTGCACCCTTCCGATCGGTTATGCCGATGGCCTTTCGCGTACGCTTTCCAATCGTATGGACGTGCTGTATCGCGGCGAGCGTGTGCGTCAGGTGGGCAATATCTGCATGGACCAGTTTATGGTCGCCATTCAGTCCAACCCGGCGCATGAGATTCCCGAGGCCGAGTATGGTGACGAGATGATCATTGTCGGCCGCGATGGAGATGCCGAGATTACCATGGACGAGATGGCGCGCCTACGCGGCACGATTAACTACGAGGTCGCTTGCGGCTTTGGCATGCGTCTCGACAAGGTCTACGTGTAGGAGTCGCTATGGGCGTCATGCACATTCCCGGCCATAGCCATCAGGCGCCGCGTGAGGTCGCACTCGAGGAGATCGAGGCCGTTCTGGGCGACTGTCACCTTTGCCAGCTTTACCAGTCGCGCCACAACATCGTGTTTGGCGTGGGAAACCCCCGCGCTCGCGTGATGTTTATTGGCGAGGCGCCGGGCCGTAATGAGGATTTGCAGGGCGAGCCCTTTGTGGGGGCGGCAGGTGAGGACCTCAACGGCATTTTGTCGATGGCGGGGCTCAAACGCGAAGACGTCTACATTGCCAACGTGCTTAAGTGCCGCCCGCCGGGAAACCGCAATCCGCGTCCCGAGGAAGTGCTGGCTTGCTCGCCGTTTTTGCGTGAGCAGATTCGAAGCATCTGGCCCGATATTATTGTGACGCTCGGCAACCCCGCGACACACTTTGTGCTAAAGACCGAGATTGGCATTACTAAGCTGCGCGGCAGGTTCCACCAGATGGGGCATTTTGTGGTAATGCCCACGTTCCATCCGGCAGCAGCGCTGCGCAATCCGGCGTGGCAGGAGCTGCTGGAGGAAGACTTTAAGATGCTGGGCGACTATCTGGAGCGACATCCCGCGCCAGAGGACGCCTCGGAATAATAAGGAGCATATATGTCCCTGGAGCGCCTGGGGGTAGGTACTTACAAAACGACTTGCGCTGCCGATACGGAGTACTTTGGCGAGCTAATTGCACCGTGCCTTGAGGACGGCGATGTGCTCATCCTGACCGGTGGCCTGGGAGTGGGCAAAACTCACTTTACCAAGGGCGTCTCGCGCGGGCTGGGCGATGGGCATATGGTTACGAGCCCTACGTTCGCGCTCATGGCCGTTCACGATCAAGGTCGTATTCCGCTGTTTCACTTTGATCTATACCGCCTGGAGCATGCCTACGAGCTCGAGGATACGGGTATTTTCGATGTGCTGGGCTATGAGGGTGCTTGCCTGCTGGAATGGGGCGAACAATTCCAGGACGAGCTGACGGATGAGTATCTTTCGGTGACGCTCAAGCGTGATGAGGGCGACAGCGATGTGCGGACGATAACGCTTGAGGCGCACGGTGACCGCGCAATGGAGCTTTCCCATTTGATTGATAAGGCTGTACAAGATGAGCTTGCATAACGACAACGCGCTGGTGGTGGCGCTCGATACCTCGACCGACATGCTTGCCTGCGCGGCAAGCTGGATTGATGGGCAGACGGGCGAGACGAAGCTCGTGAGTGGCGACCACATGTGTCGCCGTCACGCCAACGTTGAGCTCGTGAATACCGTTGATGGCGTGCTGGCTCAAACCGGTCTGGATTGCAGCGATGTTGGTTGCTATGTGGTCGGCCGCGGCCCGGGGTCCTTTACGGGTGTGCGCATCGGCATCTCCACCGCCAAGGGCCTCGCGCGCGGTGCCAACGTTCCGCTGCTGGGCGTATCGACGCTCGACGCTTGTGCTTGGACGGCGTGGAAGGCTGGCGTGCGCGGCAAGCTTGGTATCTTGGCCGATGCTATGCGCGGTGAGGTATATCCAGCGCTGTATATGCTGGTCGATGAGGGTCCCGAGCGTCAATTTGAGCGCGAGCACGTGGTCAAGGCCGCCGTGGCGCTCGATGAGTGGCGCCAAGCAGCGGACTGGGACCAGGTTCAACTGACCGGTGACGGTCTCGTGCGCTATGGCAAGCTGCTGGGTGAGGACGAGACCGCCCGCTGCGTGGAGCGCGACCTGTGGTGGCCTTCGGGCGAGGGCTTGCTGCTCGCGCACGCTGCGGGCGACGGCGATCCGGCCCGCGTCCTGCCGATTTACACGCGCCTTTCGGATGCCGAGGAAAACGAGCGCAAGCGTCTTGGTCTTGCCGAGAGTGCGCAGAGCGAAATTACGGGCGTTGCCGATGAGCTCGCCGGTCGTCATCTGCAGTTCCGTCCCATGGGCGCGGCGGATGCCGAGGGCGCGAGCGCGCTGGAGGCTGCCTGCTTTGAAGGTGCCGGACACGAGGCGTGGACGCCGGGCATGTTCCTGTCCGAACTGGGCGAGGACGTCGCTGCGCCGCGTAGTTGGTGGGTAGCACACGACGACGGCAAGCTGCTGGGCCTTGCCGGCGGTATGGTCGTGGACGGTGATGTGCAGATTCTGGATGTCGCCGTCGACCCGGCATATCGCCGTGAGGGCATTGCCCGCAAGCTGCTGTCGCATGTGAGCTATGATGCCCAGATGCTCGGCTGCACCACGGCTTCGCTCGAGGTCGAGGACGGCAACGAGGGAGCGATCGCGCTTTATAACGCTCTGGGCTTTACCGAGGCAGGACGGCGCCGCGGCTACTATGGTGCCGGCAAGGATGCCATCGTCATGACGGCTCCGCTGCCCCTGGTGCTTCCGGTCGACAATGCTTCACCCGAGCCGACGGCAGCCGAGCAGCGCGTATGGCCGCTGCCTGCGCCTAGGCGCTCCGAGGGGGAGCGTGCCGAAATTGAGCGCCGCCGCCTAGTGCTTGCCATCGAGAGTTCCTGCGACGAGACGGCCGTGGCGATTATCGATGCGGATGGCAATATGCTGGCCAACCAGGTGTCGACGCAAATTGATTTTCATGCCCGCTTTGGCGGCGTGGTGCCCGAGATCGCCTCGCGCAAACACGTTGAGGTGATTGTGAGTGTCGTGGATGCGGCGCTCGAGGATGCCGCAGCATCGCTTGGTCTTGAGGGTGGAGCCATTGCCCCCGGCGAGCTCGCCGCCGTGGGCGTGACGCAAGGTCCGGGCCTGGTGGGCGCCCTGGTGGTGGGCGTCGCCTTTGCCAAGGGCTTTGCGTATGCTGCCAGCAAGCCGCTCGTGTGCGTCAATCATCTGGAGGGCCACCTGTTTGCCAACCTGTTGGCGCAGCCCGACCTCAAGCCCCCGTTTATCTTCACGCTTGTCTCGGGCGGGCACACCATGCTCGTGCATGTAAAGGCATGGGGCGACTACGAGGTGCTTGGCGAAACGCTCGACGACGCCGTGGGCGAAGCCTTCGACAAGGTGGCCAAGGCGTTGGGTCTGGGCTATCCCGGTGGCCCCATCATCTCCAAGCTGGCCGAGACGGGCAACCCCAAGGCGATCGATTTTCCCCGCGCGCTTAACAGCAGGGGAGACTATCGTTTCTCGCTTTCGGGGCTTAAAACGGCCGTGACGCTCTACATTGAACAGGAGACCAAGGCCGGGCGCACGATTCACCTGCCCGATCTGGCGGCTTCGTTTGAGGCAGCTGTCTTTGACGTGCAGTACAAGAAGGCCAAAAACGCACTGCACGCTACCGGATGCAAGGAATACTGCATCGGTGGCGGCGTCTCGGCCAACCCGCATCTGCGCGAGATGATGATCAAGAAGCTTGGGCGTCAGGGGATCCGCGTAACGGTGCCACCGCTTTCGGCGTGCACCGATAACGCCGCCATGATCGCGGAGGTCGCCCGCCGTAAATTCGACCGAGGTGAAATCTCGCCGTTCGACGTCGATGCCGATCCGAACATGACGCTGTAGTCGTACGGGTGCGGTCCTCGGCCCTGCCCGGCCCGGCGGCCCCATATGAACTTTCCTGCTCTACAGTCCTGCTCACGACGGAGGCCACATTAAGTGGCCTCCTGTTCGTGCGGAACTCGCGATAAAGTTCATATGGGGCCGCCGGGCCGGTCAGGGCCGGGGACCTTTCTGTACCGATATGGCTTCTGAGCTGGATTGGCGTCGACAACGTCCGGCAAGGTTGGCCAGCCTGCGTCGAATTTCCGGCGTGCTTTAGCTGAAAGAAAAAGATGGCATGCGGAGCTTTGCTCCGCATTTGGGATCGGAGCCCCTCGGGAGCGGGCGGGCGTATACAAGGTTTATCGCGAGTTCCGCACGAGCCGGAGAGCACTTAATGTGCTCTCCGTGCGAGCAGGACTGTAGAGCAGGAAACCTTGTATACGCCCGCCCGCTCCCGAGGGGCATCTCTCATGCAAAAACTTTTGTTGGGTAAAGTCCGAGGTCAGTGGCGTTTTATACCGAGAAATTCAAAAAAGTTGAAAATTCATTACAAATTTGCGTTGACTTTAGGTAACTAAAGTTTCATACTGCTTTTCATCCACTGGGGGATGTGAACACGCACGGATCGTTCGCATCATGATTGAAGAGGATTTCTTAGACATGTTCACGCATCAGCTAAACATTATCAGCGTAGTAATTATCTGATGCGGGTTAGCACATACAGCTAGCCCGTACGATAACGGGCGGCTGATGAAGATGAGGGCCGTCGAGCGCAACCGACGGCCCTCATTTTTTATGTCTAGGAAGTTCTTTTTAGAGGAGGAAATGTAATGAACGGAGTTTTGCTCATGGTTGTGGCCGCGGCGGTGCTCGCCTGTGGCTATCTGGGCTACGGCCGCTGGCTGGCCAACAAGTGGGGCGTTGACAAAGAGGCCCTCACGCCGGCCAAGCGCATGAAGGACGGCAAGAGCTTCTCGCCCGTCTCCGCCTTTACCGCGTTCTCGCACCAGTTCAGCTCGATCTGCGGTGCTGGCCCTGTCACGGGTACGATCGTCGCCATGGCCTTTGGCTGGCTGCCCGTCGTGCTCTGGGTCCTCGTCGGCGGCATCTTCTTTGGCGCCGTCCACGACTTTGGTGCTCTGTACGCTTCGATGAAGAACAACGGCAAGTCGCTCGCTCAGCTCATCGAGAAGTACATCGGCAAGACCGGCCGTCGCCTGTTCCTGCTGTTCTGCTGGCTGTTCTGCATCATCGTCATCGCCGCTTTCACCGACATGGTCTGCAAGACGTTCATGTTCACCCCGGCCGTTGACGCTTCTGGTGCTGCTACCGGTGCTATCGACTTCACCAAGTCCTATGCCGCTGGCTGCGCTGGCACCATCTCCATCCTGTTCACCTTCGTCGCTATCGCCTTTGGTTGGGCCCAGAAGAAGTTCAACCTCACCGGCGCTGCCGAGTTCGTCACCGGCGTGGTCCTCATGGTTCTCATGTTCGCCGTCGGTATGCAGTTCCCGGTCTACCTGGATAAGTTCCAGTGGTTCGCCGTCGTCATGGTCTACCTGGTCTTTGCTGGCGCCATGCCCATCCAGATGCTCAAGACCCCGCGTGACTACCTCACTTCCATCATGATGATCGTCATGATCGTTTGCGCTGTCCTCGGTATCGTCGTCCTGGGCGTCAACGGTCAGGCCACTATCACCGCTCCGGTCTTCACCGGCTTCTCCACTGCCTCCGGCATGATGTTCCCGGTCCTGTTTGTCTCCGTTGCCTGCGGTGCTCTCTCCGGTTTCCACAGCCTCGTTTCTTCCGGCACCTCTTCTAAGCAGGTCGAGAAGGAGCAGGACGCCGTCAAGGTCGGTTACGGCGCAATGATCGTCGAGTCCTTCGTCGGCATCCTTGCCATCATCGTCGCCGGCATCATGTTCTCCGATATGAACACCGCCGGTACCGGCGCCCTCAACGCTGGTGTCGCTTCCACCCCGTTCCAGATCTTCGCCGCTGGCATCTCCCGCGGTATGCAGGCCTTCGGTGTTGACGGCACGCTCGCTACCGTCTTCATGACCATGAACGTCTCCGCTCTGGCCCTGACCTCGCTCGACGCCGTCGCCCGCATCGCCCGCACCTCGTTCTCCGAGTTCTTTGCCCAGACCAACGATGCCCTGGCCATCGAGTCCAAGGCCGGCTACATGAAGGTCCTCGGCAACCCCTGGTTCGCCACGGTCGTCACCCTGCTTCCCGGTCTCGCCCTCGCTTTTGGTGGTTATGCCAACATCTGGCCGCTCTTTGGTGCTTCCAACCAGCTGCTCGGCGGCATGACCATGATCACCCTCGCCGTGTTCTGCAAGTGCACCGGCCGCAAGGGCTGGATGCTCTACGTGCCCGTCGCCTTCCTGCTCTGCTGCACCTTCACCTCGCTGGTCCAGAGCGCCATGGGCTGCATGACCGCCGTCCAGGCCTACGGTTTCTTCGGTACCATCCCGGCTACCGCCACCACGGCCGCCGTCTCCGTCGCCGCCACCAAGGGCCTGCAGCTCGTCTTTGCTGTCCTGCTGATGGTCCTGGGCCTCATCGTCGCCGTCAACTGCCTCAAGGAGTTCTTCGGCAAGGAGGCCGGCTCCATGCCCGACGAGGAGCCCGAGTGGTCCGAGATGGGCAAGGCCGAGTACGGTCGCGCCGCTGCCGCCGAGGCTCCCGCCGACGCCGAGGCCGCCAAGGCCTAGTCGGTCGGACGGGTTGAATCTCCCATCTATTTGACTCGGAAAGACCGGGTCCGCAATCAAGCGGACCCGGTCTTTTTTCTTGTGAGAGCAGGTGGTGCAAGGGCGTTCTCGCAGATGTTTTGCGTGGATAGGCTCGTGCGTTGTACCATATGGACGTATATGTGTGCATATGAAAGGGGCCCCGTGGCCAAGACGGTATATTCCGATAATCAAAACAATGTCGATGCTCTGGCTGAGCGCCTGAGCAGCCAGACGTCGCTTTCTGCTGAGCGTGCCAAGCTGGTTGCCTACGACCTGCTTTGCCGCAAGGCGCTCAAGATCAAGTCGAGCGCGCTGGCGCAGATTTTCCGTTCCGTCGATAAGGAATGCGACACCAAGGCGATGCGCGATGAGCTTATCGAGGCAAATATCGTGACCAAGATCGAGGGTAGCGGCATTAACGGGCGCCCGGCGTTCTATACCATCAATGCTGAGATCCGCGATGCCCAGGAGCAGCCTGCCGAGTCCGTCGAAGATTTTGTCGTCGAGGATTCCGCTGACGTGCCTGCTGTGGAAGAAGTTGCTCCGCGTGAGCATGTCGATACCGATGAGTTGCTCGATGAGAACGTCGTGCGCGCCTTTACGGCCAAGGCAGGACGCGGCGGTTTTGGCGGGGGTGGCAAGCGCGATGCGCAGCGCCGCGCCCAGCAGGAGCGCTTCCGTCGCGCCGTTGCTCAAAAGGGTGAGACGGATGCCGAGGCTGTTGAGAACGAGGTTGCTGCCGAGTCGCAGAAGC
Source organism: uncultured bacterium (assembly GCA_905215065.1). Classification (GTDB taxonomy): domain Bacteria; phylum Actinomycetota; class Coriobacteriia; order Coriobacteriales; family Coriobacteriaceae; genus Collinsella. The sequence continues at coordinate 10,462 of CAJMOF010000027.1, forward strand.
CCGCGAAGGAGCAAAAGCCCGTGGAGGCCCAAGAGCCCCAGCGTCGTCGCGGTGCTCACTTTAAGGCTGCGCAGCAGGATGTCGCGCGTGAGGTTGAAGAGCCTTCCGAGGTTGCAGACGATGTTGAGGAGTCTGCCAAGAAGGCTCCGGGTTCATGCCGTCCCGGACGTGGTTTTGCGAGGCGCGCGTATCCCGTAAGGCGTCAGGAGAAGGGCGAGCCGGCTTCGACCACTCAGGACAAGAAGGCCGAACAAACCGAGAAAACCGTTGAGCCGGCGGCTCGCGAACAGAAGCCTGTTGAGCCGCAGCTTGAGGTTGATGCCGAGGCCAAGGGCGAGCAGCCTACTGATGAGCAGACGGAGCGGGGCGCGTCGAGCAAGCCTCGCCGCCGTCGCCATCGCGGGGGCCGCAGTTCCCATGCCGAGACTGCAGCCGAGAAGACCACGCCGCAGGACGAGGATGCGAAGGCCGAGGTTTCTTCGGGGCAGCCTAAGCGTCAGCCGACGAAGGAGAGCAAGTCCGATCGCCCGCAGAAGCAGGCGTCTATGCCGAAGCGCGAGCTCAATTCCCAAGGCGATTCTAAGCGCAAGTCTCAGAAGAAGCCGGAGTCTGCCGCAGCAGATACTGCTGCCCGGCAGCCCGAGTCGGCCGTCCGCGGCGAGGTCTCGGCGTTTGCCCTTGCCCGCGTTTTAGGCAGGCAGCTGCTCAAAGTTGTCCCTACGCCTACGGCGCTCTCTAAGATCAAGGAGCAGCAGACACAGATCGTAAAGGTCGAGGGCAAGGACGGCAAAAAGGCTCCGCAGCGCACTCAGCACAACGAGATGTCCAACCGCAAGATTGCCGAGGAAATCGCAATCATCCAGGCTTGGATCGAGCAAAACCGAGGTGCCGATACGCCGGCTGCCTCGCGCCGCCAGCGTGCCTACCAGATTTTTAACGACGAGAAGGCTTTTGACGGCAAGCACGGTGAGCGCCTAATTCGGCGTATGACCGAAAAGGGCATCAGCATGCAGGCGATTAAGGTCGCCCCCAACCGCCCCGTGCACTTTACGGGTTTCTTTACGCTGGGCGCCGACAAGCCGTTCATTATGGTCGAGAACCTGGATACCTACGACGAGATCGTCAAGCTGCTGCGTGGCCGCAAGCACGCCAAGCTCTTTGGCATCAAGGTGGGCGGCGTGATTTTTGGCGGCGGATGCAAGGCGAGCGTCTCGCATGCCCTGGACGATTATCTGGCCGAGATCGGCTATCGCTTTAACTACGTCTACTACGTGGGCGATATCGACCGCGAGGGCGCGCGTATCGTCGAGCAGGCTCGCAATGCCAATGTGGTTGAGATTCGCCTGCATGCCGGCATGTACCGCGCCATGCTCGCCGAGCATAAGCGTCGCGTGAAGGCCGGCGGAGAGTGCGAGCCCGCGGCTGCCAACCAGGGCGTGCCGCAGAACTTGGCGGCGACGATCAAGGATCTGCCCATGGTCACGCGCGTGCAGTTCCGCAATGTGCTACGTGAAGGCGGGCGCATTCCGCAGGAGATTCTGATGACCGCCGACTATCGGGATGGCGACTCGGGAAGCTTCGACCGCATGCTTAACAACTAAATTCCGCCGGCCCCGGGAGAGCGGGGACACCGGCTTAGGTTTCCTGCTCTACAGTCCTGCTCACGACGGAGGCCACATTAAGTGGCCTCCTGTTCGTGCGGAACTCGCGATAAACCTAAGCCGGTGTCCCCGCTCTCCCGGGGCCTGTCGTGGCTTGGCCGTTGCATGCGGCTCGCTTTTCGGAACGGGGCTGACGGACACGTTCCGAAATCTATTACCGTCGCTGTGCAGGGTGTCTATAAAGAGCCGTGGCCAAAAAACATCAAATATGAGTACTGATACTCTTTTAGTAGCAGTAATTTTGACCACATTTAAGGTGATTTGACGTGTCGATCGAGCAGATAAGCTGCCGTATCTCCTCAAGTGTTCATTAAAGGAAGACCTTGATGCGAATAAATCTCATTAAGATCTTCTTTTATTAACGAAAATAATGTAGCTACAACGGTAGCAGTACTCATATTTGCCGTTTTTTGACCACAGTCCTTCGGAGAGTCCTCGAAAATAGTCCCGAGCCGGCACTTTAGGAACGTCCCTAAGTGCCGACACCGCGTCTGCCTGCGGCGGCCGCGCCCCGCTGCGTCGCTCCGCATCCTTGCGGGTTCGGATCCCTCCGCTTGGCGGCGTTGGCTCGATTTGCTTGACGTGAGGGGCTCTTGGCTGGTGTGGGACGGAGGGATTCCGCGTCCGCCTGGTCGGCGGCCGCGCCCCGCTGCGCCGCTTCGCTCCTTGCGTGCTGCGCTGGAAAACGCTTCGCGTTTCCTCAGCTCCGCACCCTCGCGGGTTCGAATCCCTCCGCTTGCCCACAAGAAAGCGCCCTGGGCCGTTATAGGCTTAGGGCGCTCAGTTTTAATGGCTGGGACGGAGGGATTCGAACCCCCAACAGCCGGCACCAAAAACCGGAGTTCTACCGTTGAACTACGTCCCAATGTGTGGTGTTGCCCAAAAGCAACTCGTCTAGTTTACCTAATCTGCGAGGGCATCGCAAACGCCGTCGAGTAGGCGTACGGCGAGCGTCTGCGCGTCGCTGGCCGTGAAGGTGCCGTTGTAGCGCGTCATGCCCGTGAGCTCAATGCGAATGCGAGCCGGCTTCTGCTGCGCGGCGACATTGGCGGTGCGGATGCGCTGGGCCAGGTTGTGGCACTCGGCGAGGGCAATCGTGGCGCGTGGCGCGGCGTCGGCGGGCAGCTCGTCGCTTGCGATCTCGAGCACCAGGTCAACGTCGGTTGGGACCTCGGAGTCGCAGAGCATCATGCCGCTGTTGTCGGTCGTTGCCGTGGCGATGTTCCACATGCGCGAAGCAACGCTGCGTGCGATGGGGTCCTCACCGATAACGGCGATCTGGAAGCGCTCGAGCACGTTGGCGGCGCGAGCAAAACCGATGCGGGACTCGGCTTCGGTGACCGAGGGCTTGCCCTCCCACACATGGTGCAGGCGGTTGATGTAGGCGTAGGTGTCCTGGAAGGCCATGCCGTCGGCAAACAGGCCGACATTTTCCTGGAACTGCTGCAGGGCGGCCTCGGTATGCGGACCAAAGTAGCCGTCGTCTTCGCCACAGGCAAAGCCCAAAACGTTGAGAGCGCGCTGCAGGGCCT
>CAJMOF010000028.1 GCA_905215065.1 uncultured bacterium
AGCACGCGGCTGTTAACCGCGCTGTTGTAGGTTCGAGTCCTACCCGGGGAGCCAGGTTGTAAAACCCGTCGCTTATGCGGCGGGTTTTTTCATACCGCGATCGCCTGGCGCGAACGTTACCATATCAACATTTCGTGTCGAGGATGTAATCCCGCGACCCACCACCTCAACATGGCGCGGTCGTTGTAGAATAATGCAATGATTGCTCCCACGAGATGGTGCCGCGAGCACCAGATAAGGAGATTCTTGTGTCTGAGACCATTAACGGCAGCCTGAGCGTCTCGAACGACGTTATTGCCGATATTGCCGGTTATGCCGCGATGACGTGCTATGGCGTTGTCGGTATGGCTGAGCAGCTCCAGGGTGCCGAGAGCGTGCGCCTGCTTGCCGGTCAGCGCCTCCGCAAGGGCGTGCTTGTCTCCGCCGACGAGAACGGCCTTACGGTCGATCTTCACGTCGTGCTCGAGAACGGCGTCAACATGAAGTCCGTCTGCCACAATCTTTCGAGCTCCGTTGCCTTCACTCTGCAGGAGATCGCCCAGATCGATCCCGCCAGCCTTAAGATCGGCATTCACATCGACGCGCTCAAGAGCCGTCTGAACTAGCATCCGAAAACGGAGATTCAAATACCCATGATTGCAAAGACCATTCGCACCTGTTTTCCGATCGCTGCGGCTGCCGTTTCCGACAAGGCCGAGGAGATCAACAAGCTCAACGTCTTCCCCGTACCCGATGGCGATACCGGCACCAACATGTCGCTCACGCTCGCCTCGGTGACCAAGGACCTCTCCGCCCTTCCTGCCGACGCCGACATGGAGGCCATCGCCGGTGCCATCACCCATGGCTCCCTCATGGGTGCCCGTGGCAACTCCGGCGTCATCACCTCGCAGATTCTGCGTGGTGTGGCCGAGGGCCTTGTCTCTGCTGATGAGCCCATCACGTCCGCCAACATCGCCTATGCGTTCCGCCGAGCCGTCAAGGTTGCCTTCCAGGCCGTCCGCAAGCCCATCGAGGGCACGATCCTCACGGTACTGCGCGATGTCTCGACCAAGGCCGACGAGTGCGAGAAGAAGAAGTTTTCGGCCGAGGACGCGCTCGACGCCATCGTCGTCGAGGCCTATCAGTCCGTCGCCCGTACGCCCGACCTGCTGCCCGTTCTGAAGGAGAACGGCGTGGTCGACTCCGGCGCCTTTGGATTTGCCATCTTCCTTGAGAACTTTGTTGCCGCCGCGCTTGGTCGCAGCACCGTTGTCGAGGATTTCTCCGCCACGTTTGATTCCGCCTGCTCTGCCCGCGACGCGGCCCTTGGTCGTGTTGAGATCGAGGCCAACGACGACTGGGAGGGCTCGGAATTCCGCTACTGCAACGAGTTCCTCTTTAAGGCCGACGCTCCCTTTGACGAGGACGAGTGCCTCAAGTTCCTGGGTTCCATGGGCGACTGCGAGCTGCTCGTGGGTGCTTACCCCGATTACAAGATTCACGTGCACTCCAACACCCCCAACTTGGTGCTCGAGCACATGCTGCAGCTTGGTCAGATCTACGAGGTCTTTATCCATAACATGGAGATGGAGGCCCACGACCGTACTGCCAAGATCCACGAGGACCAGGAAAAGGCCGCCGAGCCCGCGAAGGCCCTGGGCTTTGTCGCCGTTGCCGCCGGTTCCGGCGAGGCAGACATCCTCAAGTCTCTCGGCGTTGACGTGATCGTCTCGGGTGGCCAGACCATGAACCCTTCGACTGCAGACCTGCTGGGCGCCGTCGACCAGGTCAACGCGACCTCGGTCATCATCCTGCCCAACAACGGCAACATCCGCATGGCCGCCGAGGCCGCTGCTTCAGCCTGCACCGACAAGAAGGTCGCCGTCGTTCCCACCAAGACCGTTCCGCAGGCCTTCTCCGCGCTGTTCGCGGTCCTACCCGATTCCGAGCTTGAGGATGCCGTCGCCGCTATGGTCGACGCCATCAGTGAGGTTCGCGATGGCGAGGTCACCCGTGCCGTGCGCGATTCCAGCGCCTCCGACGGCTCGCCGATTCACTCCGGTGACGTCATGGGTATCATTGCCGGCTCCATTGATGTGGTCGGCTCCGACGTGAAGCAGGTCACGCTCGATTGCATTAACCGTATGCAGGAGGAAGAGGAGGGCGACGCGCTGACGATTCTGGCAGGCGAGGAACTGTCCAATGAGGCCTTCCAGGAGATTGTCGATGCCATTGAGGAGGCTCAGCCCGATCTGGAGATTGACGCCCATCGTGGCGAGCAGCCGCTCTATCCCGTGATCTTCTCGATCGAGTAGGCAACTGCCCATGTCCGAACTGTGCTCCGTGCCGCGCGTCTCGGAGCGCTTTGCCCAGAGCAATGCGCTCGACGAGGATATCGCGCGACTCAAATATGTTTCGGGTAAACGTGAGGAGGCCCTTCGCCGTCTGGGAATTCGGACGGTGGGGGACCTCCTTCTCCATATCCCTCATCGATACCTGGACTTTACGCGCTCCTGGTCCATCGAGATGGCGCCCATCGGTACCGTGTGTACCATCATCGCCACGGTCGACCGTATCGTCCAAAAGCAGCCTCGTCCGCACATGCAGGTGACCGAGGTCTCACTCGTTGACGAGACGGGCGTGCTGCAGGTCGCCTTTTTCCGCCAGCCCTGGATTGCCCAGCAGCTTAAGCAGGGCGACCGCCTGGCCGTAATGGGTAAGGTCGAGTTTGCCTACGGCTTTAAGCAGATGGCCTCGCCGCACTTTGAAAAGCTTGAGGAAGGGCGCGCCGCGGGCACTATCCTGCCGGTCCATTACGTGAGTGACGGCGTGAGTCAGGCATGGATGCGCCGTATCGTAAGTGGCGCGCTCGAGGTCGTCGGCAATCCCTTTGATCCCATTCCGGCACGCTTACGCGTTAAACGTCGCCTGATGAGCCATGCCCGTGCCCTTCGATCGATCCACTTTCCCTCGAGCATGGCTGAGCGCGATATCGCGCGCGCACGGCTTGCCTACGAGGAGTGCCTCTACCTGCAGCTGGCGCTGCGCCTGCGCAACGACGGTGGCTTGGTCGAAGTCGCTCCCTACGCCCACGCCGCGGGCGAGCACCTGGCCGCGCTCAAGCAGGCCCTGCCGTTTTCGCTGAGCGACGAGCAGGAGGCCGCGTTCCAAGACATCCTGCGCGATATGTGCGATGGCGGGCGCGTGATGAACCGCCTGCTGCTGGGCGATGTCGGTACCGGTAAGACCGCCGTTGCCGCCTGCGCGCTGGCTGTGGCTGCCGATAGCGGCACACAGGCCTGCGTTATGGCGCCCACGGGCGTGCTGGCGCGTCAATATGCCGATAAGACCGGCCCTCTGCTCTCGCAGGCCGGCATGTCTTGGGCGCTTCTGACGGGTGCCACGCCGGCCGCAGAGCGCGAGCGCATCCATGCCCAGCTGGAATCGGGCGAGCTCGATGTCCTCTTTGGCACCCACGCGGTGCTTTCGGATAACGTGGCGTTTAAGCATCTGTCGCTCGTGGTCATCGATGAGCAGCACCGGTTTGGCGTCGGCCAACGCAACGCCCTGCGTGCGAAGGGCCCTGGTGCCGATCTGCTCGTTATGACGGCAACGCCCATCCCACGTACGCTGGCGCTTTCGGTCTACGGCGATCTGGACACGAGCATCATCCGCCATCGGCCCGTCCCTGGCGCTGGCGTGACGACACGCGTGCTTACCGAGTCGAGCCGCGACCTTGCCTATGGCGCCATCCGCGAGGCGCATGAAAAGGGTCAGCAGGCCTACGTGATTTGCCCGCTCGTGGAGCCGAGCGACTCGGCCGATGAGCTTGAGGATGTGCCCGGTATCGTCCGTGACGACGAGGGTCGCGTAACCGTGCCCGTGCCGCTGCACGATACGGCAACCGAGCTCGACCGCCTACGCCTGGCGTTGCCGGGGCTTACCATCGAGCGTCTTCACGGCCGCATGCCGGCGGGGGAGAAGGATCGCGTGATCGACGCCTTCAAGCGCGGCGAGATCGACGTGCTCGTTTCGACCACGGTGGTCGAGGTGGGCGTCGACGTGCCCAACGCCACCGTCATGGTCATCGAGAACGGTGAGCGCTTTGGCTTGGCGGCCCTGCACCAGCTGCGCGGCCGCGTGGGCCGCGGCAGCGTGTCGGGCACCTGCCTGGTCATGACGCACTCCAAGGGCAACGGCGCCGCTTCGGCGGCGCAAGACCGTCTCCAGTCGCTCGAAAAGACCTCGGACGGCTTTACGCTCGCCCAGATGGACCTTCGTCTGCGCCACGAGGGCGAAATCCTGGGGTACCGCCAGCATGGCGGTGTGACTCTGCGCTTTGTCGACCTGGATGCCGACGAGGAGCTGATCGAGTGGGCCCATTTGGACGCGGTCGAGCTCTTGCGGTATGCTTGCAACCTTGACTCCGTGGCGACGCGCCCCCTGCGCGATGCGGTCGCCATGCGATATCGACACATTTTTAAGGAGGTCAGCGGAGGATGAGAATCATCGGCGGCGAATGGCGCGGTCGTAAGATCGAGGAGCCCCGTGGTCGCGATGTCACCCGCCCCACGACCGATCGTGTGCGCGAGGCATGCGCATCTATGGTCATGTCGGCATTTGACTTCGATCTGGACGAGGTCCGCGTGCTGGACGCCTTTGGCGGCTCCGGCGCCTTAGGGTTAGAGATGCTCTCACGTGGCGCCCGCTCGCTCACGACGTTCGAGATCGATCGGAATGCCGCGCGGCTCATTATCAAGAATATCGAGTCGCTCTGCCGTGACCGTGCGCGTTGGCGCGTGGTAACGGGCGACATGCTGGCGAGCGCCTCGCGCGGTCGTGTGCCGGGCGGCCCCTTTGATCTGGTCCTGCTCGACCCGCCCTATGCTTTTGGTACCGAGCCGGTCGAGATACTGCTGCAGAACCTGGCTCAGCAGGGTCTGCTTGCACCTGGCGCTTATGCCCTGTTTGAGCATGCCGCCGCCGATGCGGGCGCGCATCCGGCAGGCTTTGAGATCGTGCGCGAGAAGCGCTACGGCATTACCTCGGTCGACCTGCTTCGTTGGGTCGGCGATGACGATGGTGAGGAAGATTGCGCCGGCACCGATGCTGACAACAACGATGCCACGACGTTTCAGGAGGATGCTCATGAATGACACCATCAACCGCGTGATCGTCCCGGGCACCTTCGATCCCATCACGTTTGGCCATATCGACGTCATCCGCCGCGCCCGCCGCATCTTTCCCAGCGTGATCGTCGCTGTCGCCGAGTCGCAGGGTAAAAACGGTGTGGGCACCACGTTTATGCTGGATGAGCGCGTGGCGCTGGCTCGTGAGGCGCTCGGTGATATCGACGGCGTCGAGGTCCTGCCCTTTACCGGCCTCTTGGTCGACTTCGCTCGCGAGCAGGGGGCGGGGGCTGTGGTCAAGGGTCTGCGCGCCATGACCGACTTTGAGTACGAGCTGCAGCAGGCAGACCTCAACTATCGCTTGGATAACGAGCTGGAGTCCATCTTTGTCATGAGTGCGCCGCAGTACGGCTATATCTCGAGTTCGGTCGTTCGCCAGATCGCCTCGCTCGGCAGCGATGTATCGACGTTTGTCCCGCCCAACGTGGTCGAAGCGCTCAGACACCGCTTTTCGTGACGTTTTTTATTGCCTGGTGGCATGTGGTAAACTAGCACGATGATATGTTACCTATGAAAGGAGACCGGATGCCGGGCGAGAATTTTCCTGGCGATAGGATCGTCAGCTTGGTCGATGAGCTCGAAGGGCTGATCGAGGAAGCCAAGCCGCCTTTCGGCAAGAACGCTCAGTTCAAGGTCATCGACGCCGACGTGTTCTTCAACATCCTCGACGAGATCCGCATGAGCTATCCCGAGGAGTGGCAGAAGTCCCGCCGTATCCTTAAGGAGCGCGAGGAGCTTATGGCTTCCGCCGCCGCTCAGGCCGATTCCATCATCGCCGACGCTCAGCAGCAGGCCCTCACCATTGCCGGTGAGCAGGAGATCGTCCGCTTGGCACAGCAGCAGGCCGACGACATCCGCGATCGTGCCCAGCAGTACGAGCGCGAGACGCGTTATGCTGCCGAGGACTACGCAGAGCAGGTCTTTACGCACCTGGAGGAGAACCTCAAGAGCCTGACCGGCACCGTTACCCGTTGCCGTCAGCAGCTCAACGAGGGTGCCGCCCAACAGAATGGTCAGTGGTAATGGCTGAGTTCCCGAGCGTTACCGTCGATCTTTCTGAGCAGCTCGAGTTTCCTGGTGATTCGTATCCGCTGACCGGCAAGGTCGATGTTGCCACCTACACGGTGGGCGAGAAGGAGTACCAGCTACAGGACGGCATCGACTACGACGTTGTCTTTACCAATGCCGGTACCGGTGTCTTGCTCACGGGCATGGTCCGCGCGCACGCCACCGGCGAGTGCGACCGTTGCCTGGAGCCTGCCTCGTTTGATATCGCCGGCGAGATCGAGGAGTTCTACCTCTTTGAGGAGCCCGAGGATCCCGAGGCCTACGAGGACGGCTACGAGCTCCTGGGTGAGGACCGCATCGTCGATCTGGGTGAGCCCATCAACGACGCGGTCGTCATGGACACGCCGTTTGTCGTTCTGTGCAAGCCCGATTGCCGCGGCCTGTGCCCCACTTGCGGTTGCAATCTCAACGTCGAGCAATGCGATTGCGCCGCCCAGGCAGAGGCAGAATGGGCCGCTGCCACGGAAAATCCATTTGCAGCATTGAAGAATCTCAAGCTCGATGAGTAAAACTGTGGTAGTATCGCTACTTGCGCGTAATCGCCACACTGGATAGTTCATAAGGAAGGTCACTATGCCCGTACCTAAACAAAAGCAGGGTCGTATCCGCACTCACACCCGTCGTTCCGCCAACATGAAGATCTCGGCTGCGGCTCAGTCCACGTGCCCCCGTTGCGGCGCTGTCAAGCTTCCGCACCACGTGTGCCCCAGCTGCGGTTTCTACAAGGACCGCGAGGTTATCGTTACCGAGTAACGGTATACTCTGGATGCGATGCCGTTCCAAATGGAACCACAATGGCCGGCTCAATGAGTCGGCCATTTTTGTATAAGGAGTATGTATATGAGTAACGTTCGCGTTTGTGTAGACGTTGTGGGCGGAGACGAGAAACCTCAGGTTGTTCTCGATGGTATCGAGGCTGCACTTGCCGCCGATCCCGATATCGAGGTCCTGGCAGTCGGTCCCGCCGAAATCGTCAATCTCTTTGCCGCGGCCCATGCACGTGTGGAGGCTCTGGAAGCCCCTGACATTATCGCCATGGATGACGATCCCATTCGCGCCGTGATGACCAAGCGCAAGTCCTCGATCGTGCTTGCCTGCCGCGCCATCAAAAAGGGCAACGCGGACGCGTTTTTCTCCGCCGGCTCCACCGGCGCCATGACCGCTGCCGCGACCGCCTACGTCACACCGTTTAGATATATGGCCGAAGGCAAGAAGCAGCCGGTGCGCCCCTGTTTGACCAATGCGCTGCCCAATCGTGCCGGCGGCCTGACGGTGCTGTGCGACATGGGCGCCAACCCCGATGTCGAGGTGGACGACATGGTGCGTTTTGCCCAGATGGGTAGCGCTTATGCCCGCGTTGTCCTGGGCATCGAGCATCCTCGCGTGGGCTTGCTTGCCAATGGCACCGAGGACGAGAAGGGCTCCAACTTTACCAAGGCCTGCTTCCCGGCCATGAAAGCCGCCGTTCCCGGCTTTGTGGGTAACTGCGAAGGCACCGATCTTACGTCGGGCAATTTTGACGTCGTGGTCGCCGACGGCATGTCAGGCAACATCGCGCTCAAGGCCACCGAGGGTGCTGCCAAGTTTTTGCTGCAGGAGCTCAAGGGCGTCTTTATGTCTTCGCTTGGCACCAAGATCGCCGCGCTGCTCATTAAAAAGCAGATGCGCGAGATAAAGGCCAAGCTTTCGGGCGACGCCAAGGGCGGCGCGATTCTTTTGGGCTTGCGCGGCGTGGTCCTGATCGGCCATGGCGCCACCTCGGTCGAGGCTGTTAAAAACGGTACGCTCGCGGCGGCCGAAGCCGTGCGCGCCGGGCTGGTCGAGAACGTCGCCAACTCTATGGACGGTATCGTTTTATAACAGCGGCGTTATGCGTCTCGGGGCGTGCGTCGTGGGGTAGAATCAGAACCGTGTCTTGGTACCGCCCGGGCGGTACCATTCTTTTGGTATTCATGCACTATGAGAGGAAGCGCTATGGACCGCTCCGAAATCTTCGACAAGATCGCCGAGGTCGCTGCTGACGTTCTGGGCGTCGATGTTGCCGAAATTAGCGATGAGACCACCTTTGACGACCTCGATGCCAACTCGCTCGAGCGCCTGCAGCTGGTTACGGCCATCGAGGACGAGTTCAACCTCGAGATCGATGACGAGACTCTGCTCTCGCTCAACTCTGTCGCCGACGCCGTCGACGCGATCGAAAACGCCAGGGAGGCCTAGGTCTTGGCTTTGTCTGAACGACTTACGCGCGCCCAGGAAATCCTGGGCCACGAGTTCAATAATAAGGTGCTGCTGCGCGCGGCCCTTACGCATCCCTCGGCAGTCGAGGGCCAGCCGGTTTCTGCCAGCTATGAGCGCCTTGAGTTCTTGGGCGATTCCATTTTGGGCGCCGTGGTCGCACGCTCCCTGTTTGAGTCCTATCCGGAGTTTGACGAGGGCAAGCTCACACGCCTGAAGGTGTCGCTTGTCTCGGGCGCTACGCTGTCCGAGGTTTCTCACGAGCTGGGAATCGACGACATCATCATCTTTGGTGCCTCCGAGACCGGTACCGGTGCGCGCGGCCTGCATTCGGCGCTCGAGAACGTCTATGAGTCGCTCGTGGGCGCGCTGTACCTGGATGCCGGCTGGGATGCCGCAGCGGAGTTTATTCACCGCACGCTTAAGCCGCACTTGGCTTCCGAGCGTGCCGAACATCCTGCGAACCCCAAGTCGTTCTTGCAGGAGTGCGTGCAAGCCGACGGTCACGAACCCCCGGCGTATAAGCTTGTTGGCTCCGAGGGCCCGGCGCATGCGCCCACCTTTACCGCCGTGGTGTTGATCGATGGTATTCGTCAGGGTCGCGGCTCCGGCTCCTCAAAGAAGGAAGCCGAGGGAGCCGCTGCACTCGAGGCTCTTGACCGCATGGGCTATACCACCAACGGCGTGATTCTCAACAAGAAGCCTGTTTAAGCGAGGAACCGTGTATCTCAAGTCCCTCACGCTCAAAGGGTTCAAGTCGTTTGCCGACCGCGCCCATATGACGTTTGAGCCGGGCCTGACCGTCATCGTCGGTCCCAACGGCTCGGGAAAATCGAACATCTCCGACTCCATCCTGTGGGTTCTGGGCGAGCAGAGCGCCAAGCAGCTGCGCGGCCAGGCCATGGAGGATGTTATCTTCTCGGGCTCGTCGGCTCGCAAGCCGGTGGGTGTCGCCGAGGTCACGCTGGTGCTCGATAACTCGGACCATATGCTGCCCGTCGACTTTGACGAGGTCGCCATCACCCGTCGCATGTATCGCTCGGGCGAAAGCGAGTACCTCATCAACTCGAGTCCGTGCCGCCTGATGGACATTCAGGACATCCTGCACGATTCGGGCCTGGGCAAGGATACGCATTCCATCATCAGCCAGGGCAAGCTCGACGCCATTTTGCAGAGCCGCCCCGAGGAGCGCCGTGCCCTCATCGAGGAGGCCGCCGGCATCTCCAAGCACAAGCGCCGCAAGGAGCGTGCGCTCAAAAAGATTAAGTCGATGGACGAGCACCTGACGCGTGCCCGCGACATCAATAAGGAAATCGCCCGTCAGCTGCGACCGCTGGAGCGTCAGGTCGATCGCGCGCGCAAGTACAAGGAGCTGTCCTCGCGCGCGAACGAGCTTACGCAGATGCTAGCCGTCGACGAGCTGCGTTCGCTGCAGTCGCAGTGGAACGACCTGGAGAGCCGCTCCAAAGAGGGCGCGGCCGAGCTTGAGCTTGCGCAGTACCGCTTGGGCGAAAAGGAGCGCGAGCTCGAGAAGCTTCAGGTCATGCTCGAGGAAAAGGGCCTGTTTGTGGGCGACCTAGGCGAGCAGCGCCGTCATATGCAAGATGTGGTCGGCCGCATTAACTCCGACATGCGCCTGCTCGAGGAAAAGGGCCACAACATGGTGTCGCGCCTGTCTGACATGCGCGGTCAGATCTCGAGCTCCGAGCATCAGCGTCGTCGCGTGGTCGAGGAGCTCGAGGACGCGCGTGCCCAGCTTGAGGAAGTGACCGGTGCGCACATGCAGGCCCAGGATGACGTTGACGCCGCTGGTCCTGCCGCTGCCGAGCTCCACGAGCGCCGCGTGGCGCTCGACAATCAGATTTCGCAGCTTACGCGTGAACAACGTGATGTGCAGCGCGTGGCCGATAACGCCGCGCTCGAGCTCGCTAAGGTGACGGATTCCTTGAGCAATGCCGAGGTCGAGGACAACATGTATGCCTCGCGCCTGGAGCAGATCGATGAACAGCTCGAGGAGGTCACGGCCTCGCTCGAGAGCCGTCGCGACCGCGCCGAGGAGCTTGAGGGCGCTCTTGAGGAAGCGCGCCAAGCTCAGGTCGATGCGCGTGAGGCAACCGAGACGGCACGCGCGTCCCTGAAGAACCTGCGTGCCCGCGAGAGCGAGGCGCGTAACAAGCTGTCCGAGGTGCGCTCGGAGCTTGCCAGCCAAAAGAAGCTCGATGCCCGCATGGCCGACAGCTCGCCGCTCGTAAGCCGTCTGGTGGGCGCGCTGGGCGATGATGTCTCAGGCCGTCTGGGCGACGTGCTCGAGGCCCCGCGCGAGCTTGAGGGCCTGGTTGAGCAATTGCTCGCCGGCGATATCGATGCGCTGCTGTTCGACGATACGTCCGCGCTTGAGCGTGCCGTTCGTGCTGCTCTGGACCAGAAGAAGGCCTCGGGCGAGGCGCTGCTGGTGGCGCGCGGCGTGAGCGGTTCTGCGACCGCCGAGGGTGCTTTCGGTACCCGTCTGGTTGATTGCCTGTCCGTTCGTGCGGGCTACGGTCCTGTTGTCGAGGCTCTGCTCGGCGGCTATTACGTGGTCGATGACTTGGCCGCCGCGTTGGCGGCGCCGGTTGTGGATGGCGTGACCTATGTGACCCCTGATGGTGCCCGCGTTGCCTGCGGCGGCTTGGTACGCGTGGGCCTCGATGCCGGTGAGGCATCGGGTGCCTTGGAGCGCAAGCGCCGCATTCGTGAGCTCGAGGGCCTGGAGCCCGATCTGGCTGCCGTGTTTGAGCATGTTTCTGATCAGGTCGTCGAGGCCAATGCGGCCGTTGAGGAAGCGCGTGCCGCCGAGGGCGATGCCGCCGGCGAGATTGCCCGCCTTGAGGGCGAGCGCCGCTCCCTGCTCTCCGAGATCGGCCGCCTAGAGCAAAGCGCCAACAACGCAGAGGTCGAGTGCGTGCGCATTTCCAAGCGCCGTGAGCAGGCCGCAGAGGCCGTTCGCGCCGCGCGCCCGCGCGTGGACGAGCTCACCCGTTCGCGTGACGAGGCCCGTGCACAGGCAAGCGATCTGGGCTTGCAGATTGCCGAGGCCAACGACGAGCTCGATCGCGTACGCCGTGACGATTCCGAGGCTGCCGGCAAGCTCGCCGATGCCAAGGTTCGCCTAGCCCAGACAAGCGAACGCCTGCGTTCGTTGAAGGGCCGCGTGCCCGACCTGGAGCATCGTCTTGAGGGCATCGACCGTCGTATCCGCGGAACACGCCAGGCTTCGCGCTCGCTCGAGCTGCTGCGCCTGCGCGTCGACCCCATGCACGAACGCTATTCTGCCCTGTTGGAACGCGCGTCGGATTGGGCAGCGCGCCTGCGTGACCAGGCCTCTCTGGAAGAGGCGGACTCCGCTTCACTCAAGAAGACCATCGAGGATGCCAAGGCAGAGGTTGCCCGCGCTAAGGAGCGGGTCGATACCGCCGCCGCCACGCAAAACGAGTTTAAGGTCGCGCGTGGCAAGCTCGAGGTGCAGGTAGAGGCCGCCATTAAGGCCATTACCGCCGATGGCACCACGGTACTCGAGGAAGCGCTCATGCTTCCCGCGCCCACGGACCGCGATGCCGCCGAGCGCGAGCTCAACCAGCTTGTGCGCCAGATCAACAACTTAGGTCCCGTGAACCAAGTTGCCATGGAGGAGTACGAGCAGCTCAAGCGCCGCGCCGACTACATCGAGGAGCAACTTGCCGATCTGGAGAGCGCGCGCAAGGCGCTCACCAAGATCACCGTGGCGATCGACCGCAAGATGCGCAAGGCGTTCCTGGTGACGTTTGAGAAGGTCGACGCGAACTTCCGCGAGATCTTCGCCATGCTCTTCCCGGGCGGTCAGGCTCACCTTGAGATGACCGATCCCGAGCATCCGGCCGAGACGGGCATTGAGGTTGTGGCGCAGCCGCGCGGCAAGCGCATCACCAAGATGATGCTCATGTCGGGCGGCGAGAAGAGTCTGACGGCGCTTGCCCTGCTCTTTGCCGTGTACCGCACGCGCACGGTGCCGTTCTATGTGCTGGACGAGGTCGAGGCGGCGCTTGATGACGCCAACCTGTCCAAGCTCATCGGCGCCCTCGATGTGCTGCGTTCCGATACGCAGCTCTTGGTCATTTCGCATCAGCGCCGTACTATGGAGGACGCTGACGTTCTCTATGGCGTCTCGATGCAAGCCGACGGCGTCAGTCGCGTCGTCTCGCAAAAACTCGATCGCGAAACCGGAAAGGTCGTGAATGCATAATGGGATTCTTTGACGCTCTCTCGCGTGGACTTGAGCGCAGCCGCGAGGCGCTCAACGAGGTCTTCTACTTTGGCGGCGAGGTCGACGAGGACTTTTGGGAGGACCTTGAGGACACCCTCGTTATGGGTGACATGGGTGCCGAGGTCGCCATTCAGGTCTCCGATGACCTACGCGATGCCGCGGCCAAGAAGAACCTCAAGACCGCTCCGCAGCTTCGACGCGCCCTGGCCGAGCAGCTCGAGCAGCACTTTGTGCCCATCGAGTGCGATCCGTTCTCCGATACGCCGAGCTGCGTGCTGTTTGTGGGCATTAACGGTGCCGGTAAGACCACCACGGTCGGTAAGATCGCGAGCGCCATGGCCGCCCGCGGCAAGAACGTCGTAATCGGCTCTGCCGATACGTTCCGCGCCGCCGCCATCGAGCAGCTCGATGTGTGGGGCCAGCGCGCCGGCGTCCCCGTCATCAAGCGCGACCGCGGCTCCGACCCGGCAAGTGTTTGCTACGACGTGCTCGACGAGGCCGATAAGCGCGGCAGCGACCTGGTGCTGATCGATACCGCCGGCCGTCTGCACACGAGCCCCGAGCTCATGCGCGAGCTTGCCAAGGTGGTCAATGTGACCCGTAAGCGCGCCGCCAATATGGCCGCCGGCCCCATGCCCGTCTCAGTCGTGCTCGTGATCGATGCCGCCACTGGCCAGAACGGTCTGAACCAGGCGCTCGAGTTTAACGAGGCACTGGGCTTGGACGGTATTATCATGACTAAGCTCGACGGCACGGCTAAGGGCGGTATCGCCATGGCCGTGGCCGAGAAGCTCAAGCTCCCGATCCTGCGCATCGGCGTGGGTGAGCAGGTCGATGACCTGCAGGAGTTCAATGCCAAAGATTTCTGCCGCGCCCTGG
>CAJMOF010000029.1 GCA_905215065.1 uncultured bacterium
CTAACGCCACAAGGGCGACGACCTCGAGTAGGTCAACCTGGGAGGGACGAGGGCTTAGTTCCCCAATCTTTCCGCAGGGGGCAAAAAGCCTCGCCGCACGAAGTGCGCAGCGAGGCTTTTTGCATGCCCGAGGACGATTGGGGAACTAAGCCCTCGTCCCTCCCCGGGATATGTAGCGAGTCGGAGTACCCTTGCTGTTACTCTGCTTTGCCCACAGAGTTGAGGTTGGTCATACGGATCTTAACCAGCTCGGTGATCTCACGCATGCCCTCCTTGGCCGGCTTCTTAGGATCGAAGCAGGCGGGGTTCTCAGCCATGTAGGCCATGAAGCCCTTGGTGTAAGCCTGACGCAGCTCGGTGGCGTAGTTAACCTTGCAGATGCCGTTCTTCACGGCCTCGGCAACCTGCTCATCGGGCACACCGGAGGTACCGTGCAGAACCAGCGGCACGTCGACGGCGTCGCGGATGGCCTTGACCACGGACTGCTCGATGTGAGGATCGCTCGTGTACACGCCGTGGCTGGTGCCAACGCCAATGGCCAGCGAGGTGCAGCCGGTGCGCTCGACGAACTCCTTGGCCTCGGCCGGATCGGTGTAGGGGCTCTCGCCCTCAACCGCGGGACCGTCGTCCTCCTTGCCGCCAACCTTACCGAGCTCGGCCTCGACGGGCACACCCATGGCGCGGCCAGCGTCGGCGACGGACTTGGTCAGGGCGATGTTGTCCTCGAAGGACTCGTGCGAACCGTCGATCATGACGGAGGTGTAGCCAGTGCGGAAAGCCTGCATGCAGCGGTCATAGCCATCGCCGTGGTCGAGGTGCAGAGCGACGGGCACGGAAGCGCGCTCGGCAGCAGCCTTGACCATGCCGTAGAAGTAATCCAGGCCAGCGGTCTTGATGGTGCCCGGGGTGGTCTGCATGATGACGGGGGACTTGGTCTCCTCGGCGGCAGCCAGAACGGCCATAACAAACTCGAGGTTCTCGACGTTGAAAGCGCCAACGGCGTAGTGGCCGGCCTGAGCGTCCTTGAGCATCTTTTCGGTGGTAACAAGTGCCATGAGCGTTTGCTCCTCTCCCTCGCCCGCATCTGGACATCGGGCGTACGTGTCCGCAAGGCGTTTTACCTTGCGTTTTGCTTCGCTCATTGTATGAAATTCAGCGGGTATGCATGTGCGAGATATTGTCATCGCGCGAGGTCCAACCTTCATTTTTGAAAAGCAAACGGAAGGGGTCGAACCCGAGCGTGCGTGTTCGAAATTGAGTTTTGAGCTTTGATCATCTTTCTTTTATAGAAAAAGTAAGTAATCGAAAGGCGTTTTCTTACTTAAAAAGAAAATGAACGAAAATAGACTCAACACAATTCCTGCAAATTTCAGACGATGATGGAGCGGATATGGCCCATGCAACAACCCGAGCTTTCGCCGATGAGCGTCGCGCCGCCATTATGGAAATGCTCGAACATAACGCCTCAGTGCAAGTGGCAGAAATCGCCCAGACTTTTGGCGTGTCCTCCGTTACCGCCCGCGCCGACCTAGACGCGCTCGCCGAGTCCGGCAAGCTGCGCCGCACGCATGGTGGCGCTGTGTCGCTCCAGAAGCGACTGACCGTATCCACCCAGGATCGCCGTATCAACGTCAATGTCGCCGCCAAGCAGGCCATCGCGCAAAGCGCCATCGAGCTCGTCAATGACGGCGACACGCTGCTCGTCGACTCGGGCACCACGGCGCTCGAGTTCGTTCGGCTCCTCGATCAACGCAACGGCATCACCGTTATCACGGCCGACATTACCATCGCCGATTACATCGACGAGAGCATGCCCTCGGTCGATGTCGTCATGCTGGGCGGGGCACTGCGCAAAGGTCATCGCTATCTGTACGGCCCACTTACCATGCAGGCGCTCCAAATGGTCCATGCCGACCTTGCTGTCATGTGCCCTGGCGCTTTTGTTCCCGGCTGCGGCTTTACGACCGACTTTCCGCAGATGGCCGAAACCAAAGCGGCTATGGTCGGTGCCGCCCGTCAAAACGTCGCCCTCATGGATGGCAGCAAGGTCAACGGACGCGGCATGTACCGTTTTGCCGAGCTTGCCGACGTCAACACTATCGTGATGGACCGTGACCCCGACGATGCCGTCGCCACCTCAATCGCCGAGACCGCCGACGACGCCCGCCCAAATCTCGTCATCGCCGGCGCTTAAACAAAAACCACCACAAAGGTGCCTGTCCCCTTTGTGGTGGTTGTGATGGTTGAGCGTCAAAAGTGAACGTGTCGCTACTTGGAAAGCTCGTCGGCGAGGGCCTCGATCTGAGCGCGCGAGGCGTCGTTGAGCGAACCCAGGACGGTCACCTTATTCTGCGCCAGGGTGATGTCCTTCATGCCCTCGAGCTCCTTGGTCATAACCTTGGCAGCTGCAGGCGCCCAGGAACCGGCCTCGACAAGCGCCACGGTACGGTTCTGGTAGGCATGCTCGGCGAGCGTGTGGATAAAGGTGCTCATGAACGGGAAAACCTCGCCCTGATAGGTAATGGAGGCGAGCACCAGGCGGTCATAGCGGAACGCATCCTCAACGGCCTCGGCCATGTCGTCGCGAGCCAGGTCAAAGACGGAGACCTTCTGGCCGCGAGCCTCGAGCGCTGCGGCGAGCTCCTCGACGGCGGCCTTCAGATGGCCGTAGACGCTCGCATAGGCAATGGTGATGCCCTCGTCCTCGGGCTGATAGCTCGACCAGGTGTTGTAGGTGTCGAGGTAGTAGCCCAGGTTCTCGGTCAGTACGGGGCCGTGAAGCGGGCAGATGATCTGGATGTCCAGGTCGGCGGCCTTCTTGAGCACGGCCTGCACGAACTTGCCGAACTTACCGACGATGCCAAAGTAGTAGCGGCGCGCTTCGCAAGCCCAACCCTCGGGGTCCTCGATGTCGTTGGCGCCAAACTTTCCAAAGCCGTCGGCGCTAAAGAGCACCTTATCGGTGGACTCGTAGGAGAAGAGTACCTCGGGCCAGTGCACGTTGGGGGCGCCGACAAACGTTAGGCTGTGACCGCCCAGATCGAGCACGTCGCCCTCTTTGACGACTATCTTGCGCTCGGGGAAATCGGTGCCAAAGAAGTTGACCATCATGCGGAAAGCGCCCATGCTTGCCACGATCTGTGCCTGGGGATAGCGCTCCATAAAGGCGGCGATGCCAGCGGAGTGATCGGGCTCCATATGATGGACAACCAGGTAGTCGGGCGTGCGACCGTCGAGCACGGCTTCGATGTTACCGAGCCACTCGTCGACAAAACCGCCGTCGACTGAATCGGCGACAGCAATCTTTTCGCCCAAGATAACGTAGCTGTTGTATGCCATACCGTTCTCGGACACATCGTACTGGCCCTCGAACAGGTCAATGTCGTGATCGTCGACGCCAACGTAGCGGATATCCTTGGTGATCTCCATCAGGCAAAGCCTCCTAGATAGACAAAAGAGCCCGTCTATCATAGCACTCGGCTGCATCCCAACAGCTATCTGCCGGCATCCTTACCGATTGTTATTGAAATGCGATAAATCGCCGTTTACCAGCACAAACTATGAGCGCGGTATCGCCGTGCTATGTCGAATGATGAGCTGGCCGGGAATACGAATGGCAACGGTTTTGCCCACCGTACCCGCCTCGGGAACCGCATGCTCAAACACCTCGCGCCCACGCTGATGCAAGTCGAATCGAACGGTCGTGAGCTCGTTGTGTGCTACAAAATCATCGAGCGAATCATCGACGCCCACCACGCTCACGTCCTCGGGCACGCGCAAGCCGCTATCGCGCAGCGCGGCGATGGCACCGTTTGCCATTTGGTCGTTTGCCGCGTAAATCGCCGTCATGGTGCGGTCGTGCTCGGCCAGATATCTGCCGGCTTCGTATCCGCTGTTGGCAGACCAATCGCCCTCGAGCGGCGCCTGCGGCTTAATGTGCTTACGCTCGAGTGCATCCTGCCAACCGGCGCGACGAAACTGCTCGTCGACCGAGAACGACGGGCCGCCAATATAGCGAATCTGATCGTGTCCCAGCTCAAACAGGTGATCCATAAGCAATAGCGAGCAGCCGTAATGGTCGGAATCGACTGTGGTCACGCGCGGATGCGCGTACATGGTAACGATGACCGTGCCAATGCCCGGCAACGGATCAAACGTCTCAAAATCGGGTGCCATGCGACTCATGCCGATAATGATGCCGTCCACGGGCAGCGCGGCCATACGACGCGTGGCCTCGGCAAGCGAAAACTCCTCGGTCTTGGACATCTCGACCAGCGTGATGGCGCAATTATGCTCGCGAGCAGCGCTGGCGATGCCGTCGATCATTGAGAGGTTGCCAAACTTGGTGACATCGTTGACGCACAGGCCGACCGAATGGTAACGGCCGTCGCGCAGCGAGCGACCGGCATAACTCGGACGAAAGCCGAGCTCTTGCATAGCGGCCTGCACGCGCTGGCGCGTCTGCTCGTTGACGTTAGGCAAACCGTTGGCGACGCGCGAAACCGTCTGCTGCGAAACGCCAGCAGCGCGGGCGACGTCGGCCATGGAGACCGGACGCATACCTGTATCGTTGGACGGGCGCCTTGCCACAGGATCACCTTCACCCTTGCGAGATCTGAATAGCGTGAATGCCGGCCCGGGCAGAAACACGCCCTGCACCGAGGCCCGCTATCGTCGGACGCATGTTAACGTACTCTACTTTTTCTATCTGCATCTTTTCTGCTTTATAAGTCCATACGACAGTACCGTTCACGGCTGTATTTCTACCGATTACCAGATTCTCAAAAAGTGACAAGCGATGTGTTATGAGTACGTTAACATAGCCCGTAACGTGCGGTATCGTGAACACTTGGTTCATGCCGCTTCAAGTTGTTAACGTACTCATAACAACGCAAAACTCACCCGTGCGCGCCAAGGAAAGGACTCCCATGACCACCCCCGACGAAAAGACACTCGCCACGCTCACCAAGCTGTTTGAGGAGGAGTTTGGCCCCATTGGCGACCGCCAGGTGCTCTACGTGCACGCGCCCGGGCGCTCCGAGATCAGCGGCAACCACACCGATCACGAGGGTGGCCACGTTATCGCCGGCTCGCTCGATGTCGCCGTCGACGGCATTGCCGTGGCGACCGACTCCAACAAGATTCGCATCGCCGACGAAGGCTATCCCACGTTTGAGATCACGCTCGACACGCTGGATGTTCAGGAGTCCGAGAAGGGCACGTCCGCAAGCCTCGTGCGCGGTATGGCCCACGAAATTGCAGCCCTTGGCGTTGAGCCCCAGGGCTTCGACTTTGCCTTTACCTGCTCCGTCCCCTCGGGTGGCGGCCTTTCTAGCTCCGCCGCTGTCGAGGCGGCTTACGGCCGCGCCATGGAGACGCTCTGGGGCGCGCCCGCCATTGAGCCCGTCACGCTCGCCCAGATGAGCCAGCGCACCGAGAACAACTATTACGGCAAGCCCTGCGGTCTTATGGATCAGGCGGCTGTGTGCCTGGGCGGCCTTGCCTACATGGACTTTGAGGATCAGGCTCAGCCTAAGACCCAGAAGCTCGAGCTCAACTTTGAGGATCACGGCTATGCGCTCGTGCTCGTTAAGGTTGGCGCCGACCATGTGGCGGCTACCGACGACTACGCCGCCGTTCCGCGCGAGATGCAGGACGTCGCCGCCGAGTTTGGCAAGGCACGCCTGTGCGAGGTCGACGTTGCCGACTTTGACGCCAAGCTCCCCGAGCTGCGCGCCAAGCTGGGCGACCGCGCTTGCCTGCGCGCCGTTCACTACTGGTACGAGAACGGCCTGGTCGACAAGCGCTGGGCAGCCCTGAACGCCGGCGACATTGACCAGTTCCTGGTCCTGACGCGCGAGTCCGGCGCCAGCTCTGCCATGTACCTGCAGAATGTTGTTGCCAAGCTGGGTTCCGAGCAGCCTTCCATGTATGCCCTGGCGCTGGCCGAGCACGTGCTCGACGGCCGCGGCGCCGTCCGTATCCACGGTGGCGGCTTTGGTGGCACCATCCAGGCCTTCGTGCCGCTCGATCTGGTCGACACCTTCATTGCCAAGATGAACGGCTGGCTGGGCGAGGGCTCTGCCCGTCACTACGCCATCTCTGACAAGGGGGCTTACGCGGCATGGCTGTAATGACTGACGTGCGCGAAGCCGCGCAGAACCTGATCGAGTACGCCATTCATCGATCGATGATCGGCCAGGACGATCGCATCTGGGCATACAACACCATTCTGGAGTGTATCGGCGCTACGGGTCCCGCGCTCGATATGGCCTGGGCGCTCCAGGTTGAGAAACTCTCGCTCTTGCACCCCAATACCCTGCCCGACTTTGATCTTGAAGGCACGCTTGCCGCGCTTTCCGAGGCTGCCGTTGCCAATGGCGCCGCCGAGGACACGGCGTCGGGCCGCGACCGCATCGCCATGCGCATCATGGGTGCGCTCATGCCGAGGCCTTCGGTTGTAAACGAGGAGTTCAACGGACGTATGGGCGTCAACGAGCCCCGCGCCGCAACCGACTGGTTCTACGGCCTGTGCTGCGACGCCGGCTACGTGCGCCGTGCCGCCATCGCGCGCAACATCAAATGGAGCACCCCCACCAACTGGGGCGATCTTGAGATCACCATCAACCTCTCCAAGCCTGAGAAGGACCCGCGCGATATCGCCGCGGCCGGTGCCGCAAAGAACACGGGCGAGAAGTATCCCGCCTGCCAGCTTTGCATCGAAAACGAGGGCTATCCCGGACGCTCCGCCGTAGCCGACGGCGGCGCTCACCCCGCCCGCCAGAATCTGCGCGTTATCCCCATCCAGCTTAATGGCGAGCGCTGGGGCTTCCAGTACAGCCCGTACGCGTACTTTAACGAGCACTGCATTGCCATGAGCTCCGAGCATCGTCCGATGCACGTCGCCCGCAAGGGACTGACCTGCCTGCTCGATTTTGTGGACCTGTT
This sequence comes from uncultured bacterium, assembly GCA_905215065.1. Classification (GTDB taxonomy): domain Bacteria; phylum Actinomycetota; class Coriobacteriia; order Coriobacteriales; family Coriobacteriaceae; genus Collinsella. The sequence goes on from CAJMOF010000029.1 coordinate 6,949, forward strand.
CCCGCATTACTTCATCGGCTCCAACGCCGACCTGCCTATCGTGGGCGGCTCGATTCTGTCGCACGACCACTTCCAGGGCGGCGCGCACGAGTTCCCCATGATGCACGCCGCCGAGGTCTCGCAGTTTAGCGTGCCCGGCTTTGACGGCGTTACGGGCGCCGTGTTGCAGTGGCCGCTTTCGGTGCTGCGCCTGCGCTCGCACGACCGTGCTCAGTTGCTCGACGCCGCCGAGAAGATTATCCTCGCCTGGCGCGAGTGGACCGATGAGTCGGTGGGCGTCATCGCGCACACGGCCGACGGCGTGGCGCACAACACCGTGACGCCGGTCATCCGCCGCGTCGACTCCCGCGGCAATGCCGGCGGCGAGACTTACGAGGCCTACCTGGCGCTTCGCTGCAACATCACGACCGACGAGCATCCGCTGGGCGTGTTCCATCCGCATGCCGAGTATCACCATATTAAGAAGGAGAACATCGGCCTGATCGAGGTCATGGGCTTGGCCATTTTGCCGCCGCGCCTGGTTCCCGAGCTCGGCGCTGTCCGCGAGCACCTGCTGGCGGCCAAGGTCGATGCCAGCTACGACCTTGCCGCAGCGCTCGAGAGCGATGACCTTTGCCGTAGCCACGCCGCATGGGCCGAGGATGTCTTTGCTCGCCGCGCGAACGAGCTTACGGCGGACAACGCCATCGACATCCTGCACGAGGAGGTCGGCGTGGTGTTTGGCCACGTGCTCGACAACGCCGGCGTCTTTAAGTGGGACGAAGCCGGCCGCGCCGCCCAGCAGCGCTTTATCGACTCACTGTAGAGCACAGACCCGGACGCTCAACGGCAGTCCACACGACATAACCGCCCACACGACAACGGCGCCCGCCGGCAACATCGCCGACGGGCGCCGTTTTTGAGTGTAGCCATTGGGGACGTTCTTAAACGACCAGTCATTAAAGAGCGTCCCCAATGGCTACGTCGATGTTTTGGCAACGACAGCGAAAACCCGCCAGAGCGAGCAAGGTGCCTTGAAACAAGGCGGCATTGACCTTCTGGTCATGCCGCCGCAGTTGAAAGGCAGATTGCCGCTCTGGCGGGTTTGCAGCGTCGGCTGGTTACGCGGTTTGGTAAAACCGCGTAACTCTACAGTTCAGTCACGACAACGTTGT
>CAJMOF010000030.1 GCA_905215065.1 uncultured bacterium
TGCGAGGGCGATATGGTCGTGTCCAATCGCGCCGACATGCGCCATTTTGTGGCGTGCACCAAAGGTTGCCCGGTTATTATGGGGCGCAAGACACTGCTGAGTTTTCCCGGCGGGCGTCCGCTCAAGAACCGCCGCAATATCGTGCTTACCCGCGACGAGGGCTTTGCTGCCGAGGGCGTCGACGTGGTGCATAGCATCGACGAGGCGCTCGCTGCGGTTGCCGATGAGCCCGTTGCCTGGGTGATCGGTGGCGGCGAGGTGTATCGGCAGTTTCTGCCGTATTGCGCCGAGGCTGAGGTCACACATAACCACTGCGTCCATGTCGTGGATACGTACTTTCCCGATTTGGAAGCCGATCCTGCGTGGGAGATTGCGCAGCGTAGCGGGGTCGCGACGATTGCCGCCGGTGAGGGTGATGATGGTCTCGATTATGAGTTCGTGACGTATCGTCGCGTTGAGGCGTAAATCGTCTGGCGTGAACGGTATCATCGGTTTGATTGAATGCATGGGGCGGCGCTTTGCGTCGCCTCGTTTGGTATAGATATGCTGTAAAGAAGGGTTCGGGCTGGCTACTATGACTGATGCCGTTGAGGTGCTGCGAATCGACTCGCTCGAGGACGAGCGGCTCGATGCCTATGTGCGACTGACCGAGCGCGAGCTGCGCTGCGTGCTGGAGCCGCAAAAGGGCATCTTTATCGCCGAGAGCGCCAAGGTTATCGAGCGCGCGGTTCGCGCCGGATACCAGCCGGTGAGCTTTCTGTTGGGCGAACGCTGGCTCGACCAGATGATGCCGCTGTTCGAGCGCCTGGTTGTGCGCGAGGGCGCGGGTCCTGTTCCTGTGTTCGTGGCCTCCATGGAGCTCATGGAGCAGTTGACGGGCTTTAACGTGACGCGTGGTGCGCTCGCGGCGTTCCGTCGCCCGCGTCAGATTCCGGTTGATGAGTTCTTGGGCGGCGTCGTCGAGGCGGCGGGAGATCGTCCGGTGCGCGTGTGCGTGCTTGAGGGCATTGTCGACCACACCAACGTCGGCGCGATTTTTCGCTCGGCTGCCGCATTGAACGTTGACGGTATTTTGGTCAGCCCGACGTGCTGCGACCCGTTGTACCGTCGCTCGGCCCGCGTGAGCATGGGCACCGTGTTTCAGGTTCCGTGGACGCGTATTGGCAGTGAGGCGCGCGTATGGCCGCATGATGGGCTGGCGGCACTGCACGATGCCGGCTTTTCGTGTGCCGCCATGGCGTTGACGGATGATTCGGTGTCGCTGGACGATCCAGTGCTGCGGGAGATCGATCGCCTGGCGATCTTTATGGGTACCGAGGGTGCCGGCCTGGGAGCCAAGACCATTGAGGGCTGTGACCGCGCCGTGCGCATTCCGATGGCGCACGGGGTCGATTCGCTCAACGTGGCCGCGGCGAGCGCCGTCGCCTTTTGGCAGCTGTGCCCGCACGTGAGCAATGAGTATCACTACCAGCCGGGTTTGTATCACTAGGCAGATATTTCGCACCAGGCTCTGATTCGGGGTGTTTCGGTCGCCGCCAGTCGGTGCTAAGCTGGTATTGGCTTTGGTCTTAAATTGCCGTTTTGTTGTTTGACGTACACTGGCGGGGAGGGCGTGTGGCTAAGAAATCTACGGCTATCGATGTAACGCAGGGTGTCATTTGGCAACAGCTGCTGTCGCTGTGCGTCCCCATCTTCTTTAGTTCGTTCTTTCAGCAGGCATACACGCTTATCGGTACCTATATCGTCGGTCAGTTTGGCGGCAAGCTCGCGCTGGGTGGCATTCAGGCCACGATGGTGCTTACGGAGCTCTGCATTGGTTTTTGCGTCGGTGTTGGTGCTGGATGTGCCGTTATTACCGGCCAGTTTTTTGGTCAGCACGATGACGAGCGCTTGAGCCGATCGGTCCATACGGCCATGACGCTCGCGCTGGTGGGCGGCATTGTCATTTCCATTCTGGGCATGGTGTTTGTCGAGCCGATGCTTGTGCTGATGAATACACCGCATGAGCTGCTGGCCGAGGGTGTGGCGTATGCCCGTTGCTACTTTGCCGCCATGTTTGCGGCGCTGCTGCTCAATATGGGCACCGCGCTGCTGCGCGCCGTGGGTGATACGCGTGGCCCTGCCGTGATCATTGCCTCCGGCTGCCTCGTGAACGTGGTACTGGATATCATTTTTGTCGCCGTGCTGCATATGGAGGCCCTGGGCTGCGGTATCGCTGTGGCGCTGACCATTTGCTCCAATGCCACGATGATTGTGATTCGCATGATGCGCGCTCCGGGCGCGTGGCGCCTGTCGCTCTCTAAGCTCGGCATCGATCGCGGCATTTGCAAGAGCATGCTTTCGTGCGGTTTGCCGCTTGGTTTTCAATCGGCGGCGTATTCGATCTCCAACGTCTTGATTCAGGTGTCGGTCAACTCGTTTGGAGCCGATGTCACGACCGCTTGGGGTCTTTCCGGTCGCCTGGACGGCATTATCTGGATGGTGACCGAGGCGCTTGGTGTGTCGATTACTACGTTCTCGGCGCAGAACTTTGGTGCGCGCAATTACGATCGCATGCGAAAGGGATACCACACGTCGCTCGTGCTTTCATTTGTGCTTATCGGTGGCCTGTCTGCCGTGCTGCTGGTATTCTCGGGCCCGCTTTCGCGTCTGTTTATCGACGATGCCGCAATTTCGGCCTACACCACGACGATTCTTCATTTCATCGCGCCGTTCTACGCGATCTTCTCGATTATCGAAAACGCGTCCGGCTCCATCCGCGGCGCTGGCGTGAGCTTCCAGCCTATGATGCTCACGATATTCGGCACGGTCGTGCTCCGCGTGGCGTGGGTGTTCGCGATTATGCCGCTCGACCCCTCGCTCGAGCATCTGCTGCTGGTCTACCCCGTAACCTGGGTAATAACCGCCACGATGTTCACCATCTACCACCACAGCGGCAACTGGCTAGGCCGCGCCACTGCCTAGCCGGCACTTGGGAACTGGCTAGGCCGCGCCACCGCCTAGCCGGCACTTGGGGACGTTCCTTTTCTGCCGGCACATAGGGACGTTCCTTTTCTGCCGGCACTTTGGGACACTCCTTGGGAAGTAATTTCGCCTTTTTCGGAGACTCTGTTTGTCGTGCCCTGTAAACTGTCAAAACGGGCTTAGCAAATTAGATCGTCCGCGCCTATCAGATGTTGCCCGGTGGGTTTGTGATGGGAGGGCGATATGCCAAGAACGGGTAGAGTCGTTTCGTTAACAGGCTATAACCACATAATCGCACGCGGTAATGGCGGCATCTGCATCTTCGAAGACGATGAAGATCGCTATCGGATGCTTACGCTGTTCGAGGATAAACTTGTCGGTAATGGCGTTGGCGTTACAGCATGGTGTCTCATGTCGAATCATTTCCATCTTATGGTCGACGATCATCATGAGAAGATATCTTCGTGCATGAGCGGCGTTCTTACCTCGTATGCGATGTATTTCAATCGCAAAACAGATCGAGTTGGGCACTTGTTCCAAGATAGATTTACTAATATTCCGGTCGAGAATGATGTACAAGCAATTTCGCTTGCCGACTATATTCATATGAATCCGGTCAAGGCAGGCATTTCCGCCGTTGATACATATCGTTGGTCCAGTTACCGAGCGTATGCTTACGGTTATGATGGATTTGGATTCTGTGACCCCGGGATTGTTCTAGATCTCGTGGGTGGATCTCTTGAGTATCGTCACTATCTTGCCGATCGAATTGACCAAGCGCCCTACGATGCTGAGCCTCGACCACGCATCCTGGATGATGAGGCTCTTGAGGTCGCCAAAAGCGTTGCCGCCCCTATATCACTTCCCGAGCTTGCTTCCATGAAACCATCTGAGCGGAAGCCCATTCTCTGCAAATTGAGAAGAGCGGGTCTCACGATTAATCAAATAGTGAGGGTCGTTGGCATTGGTCGTACGTCTGTTGTTTCTGGTACGGCAGGTTGGAAGAAGATTTAGGTTACTGGATAGGTGACGGCGCAGGAGTGTCCCCAACTGCCGGCAAAAAAGAAACGTCCCCAAGTGCCGGATTAGTATTCGATGCCTTGGCGGGCTAGGAGGCCTTCGTCGAAGTAGTGTTTGATGGGACGCATTTCGGTTACTAGGTCGGCAAGGTCGGCGAGGGGCAGCAAGCCGCGGCCGGTGAGCACGAGCTCTGTGGTGGTCGGTTTCATTGCGATCAACGCTTCGACATCTTCGCGCGTCACAAAGCCTCGGCGCATGGCTTCTCCCAGCTCATCCAAGATCAGCATGTCTACCTGGCTAATCTGCTCGCGTGCGAGCTCCATGATCTGCGCGGCGCAAGCCTCGGGCGTGTCGCGATCGGCCTGCACAATGCGCAGTCCCAGGCGCGGCGCGGCATCGTGTTCGGCGCAGTGCAGCTTCTTGGCAAACTGCAGCATGAGTACGTTGAGACCATAACCTGTGGCACGCAAAGCCAGCCCCAAGGCGGCCGTGGTTTTGCCCTTTCCGTCGCCCGTGTAGATCTGAACCTTGCCGACTTCCAGTGATGCCATCTCTGTCCTTTCGTGCCCGGCGTCGGTTTATCGTCGCTCGGGTTGGGTATTCTAGAAACCATTATCAACCCCAGTAGATGGAGTTCAAGCAGATGGAGATGGATGACAACAAACGTAGACGGAATATGATCCTCTACGTGCTCATCGCCTTCGTCGTCTACCTCGTGCTCTCGACCGTTCTGTTCCCCAACATCGGTCACACGCAGCAGATTACGAAGACCGATTACTCGACGTTTGTCAAAGCGCTCGATAAGAAGAGCGTCAACAAGGTCGAGTACAACACGGACGATTACACGATTTATTACACCAAGAAGGGCGAGGACGAGAACATCGCCTACAAGACGACCGGTGTGCCGAATGATGCGGGTTTTACCGATCGCGTGCTTGAATCCGGTGCGTCCCTGGAATCGGTCGTTCCCGACAAGAACTCGGGTTTGATGACCTACTACCTGCTCACCCTCATTCTTCCCATGGCGATTTTCTTCCTGATTGGCTGGTGGCTCAACCGCCGCATGAAGAAGGCCATGGGTGATGACGGTCCGTCGATGAACTTTGGCGGCGGTGGTTTTGGCGGCGGTGGACTGGGCAAGTCCGGCGCGCGCGTGATCGCCTCCAAGGACGTGGGCGTGACCTTTAAGGATGTCGCCGGCCAGGAAGAGGCCAAGGAGTCCCTCAAGGAGGTCGTCGACTTTCTGGAGAAGCCGCAGCGCTACGAGGAGATCGGCGCCAAACTGCCACGCGGTGCTCTCCTTGTCGGCCCTCCGGGTACCGGTAAAACCCTGCTCGCCAAGGCTGTGGCCGGCGAGGCGGGCGTGCCGTTCTTTAGTATTTCTGGTTCTGAGTTTGTTGAGATGTTCGTTGGCCGCGGCGCCGCTAAGGTTCGCGATCTGTTTAAGCAGGCCAAGGAAAAGGCCCCGTGCATCGTGTTTATCGACGAGATCGATACCATCGGTAAGAAGCGCGATGGCGGCGGCTTTAGTGGCAACGACGAGCGCGAACAGACGCTCAACCAGCTGTTGACCGAGATGGACGGCTTCGATAACCACAAGGGTATCGTCGTTCTTGCTGCTACCAACCGTCCCGACAGCCTTGACCCGGCCCTGCTGCGCCCCGGTCGTTTTGACCGTCGCATCCCCGTTGAGCTGCCCGACCTGACCGGACGTAAGAACATCCTCGAGCTGCATGCAAAGAGCGTGAAGACGGAGCCGCCGATCGACCTGACCGCGATTGCCCGCGCCACGCCCGGTGCCTCGGGCGCCGACCTGGCCAACATCATCAACGAGGGCGCGCTGCGTGCCGTCCGCGAGGGTCGCAAGCGCGCGACTCAGGATGACTTTGAGGAGTCGGTGGAGGTCGTCATCGCCGGCCAGCAGCGTAAGTCCACGGTTCTGTCCGACCACGAGAAACAGGTCGTGTCCTATCACGAGATCGGCCATGCCATCGTTGCCGCCCGCCAGAAGGGTTCTGCGCCGGTTACCAAGATCACCATCGTGCCGCGTACGAGCGGTGCTCTGGGCTACACCATGCAGGTCGAGGAGGATGAGCGCTTCCTGACCACGCGCCAGGAAGTCCTGGACAAGCTCGCTGTCTATTGCGGTGGCCGTGCAGCCGAGGAGCTTATCTTTGGCGAGATGACGACCGGTGCCGCCAACGATATCGAGCAGGCCACCAAGCTCGCCCGCAACATGGTGACGCGCTTTGGCATGTCCGATGAGTTTGGCATGATGGCGCTTGGTACCGTTCAGAATGCGTACCTCAACCAGGATACGTCGCTCACCTGCGCCCCCGGTACGGCCGAACGCGTGGACGCGATAGTCGCCAAGCTGATCGAGGATGCGCACGACCGCGCTCTGCAGATCCTCAAGGAGAACAAGTTTAAGCTCCATGAGCTGGCTCGTTATCTGTACAAGAAGGAGACGATCACGGGCGAGGAGTTCATGAATCTCCTCACGCGCGAGAATCCGCTGATGCCAAAGCAGCAGTAATACTGGTTGCGCAGTGTCTATCGCCCCATTTGAGTGTCCATCTCAAATGGGGCGTTTTGCGTGGGGAGAGTTGAATATGAAAATCGTGGTAAGTGCCTGCTTGATGGGCGAGAGCTGCAAGTATAACGGGCTCGATAACTACCATCGCGAGCTGGTCGAAGCGTGCGAATGCACGGGGACCGAGGTACTCTTGGTGTGCCCTGAGGTCTTTGGCGGCCTGCCCACGCCGCGCAAGCCGTCCGAGATTGTGAACGGCGAGGTCCGTACCTGCGAGGGCGTCTCGATCGATCGCGAGTTTCGCCTGGGCGCAGAGCGCGCACTCGATATGTGCGAGCAGGCGGGCGGCCCGTCCGAAATCGCTGCGTGCATCCTTCAAGATCGTAGTCCCTCGTGCGGTGCGGGTCTCATCTACGACGGAACGTTCAGCGGTACGCTCACTGCGGGCAACGGTGTTTTTGTCGACCTACTGCTGCACCACGGGTATCGTGTGATTCCCGCAAGTGAGTTCGACCCCAGCATACTGGAACATTGTCCATAGCACTCGAACCCAACACTTCCTCACGGGTGACCGTTTTGGCATCATCCGTGAAGTTTATATTGAGTACGACCCGGTCATCAAAGACGTAGACCGAGTTGACAGGCACGTACCCAGGTAGCCCCTCCCCGCGGCCCTCGCGCAGGAACGCGTACACGGCCCTCCCGTCTCTTGCGCCCCTCCCGGAACTGTCCACATCAGTGTAGTCAATCCAGTCCGCCAAGGGCTGCGGCCCGGACAACGCGGCGATGGAGGGCTTCTTCGGCCTGCTCAAGAAGGAGTTCTGGCACGGCAGGGACTGGTCGGACTGGACCCCCCGCCCGCTTCATCGAGGAGCTCGGGGGCTGGATCGGCCGATACAATACGGAGAGGCGCAGCGATGCGCTCGGTGGCCGCACGCCGGCCGAGTTCCGCTCCGCGCTGGGAAGGGCCGCGTAACGGTCCAAGAAATCGTCCGCCGTCCCCATTCTTGCCCCTTTGGGACGGCTTCTTGTTGGGGCGCGCCTGCCCCGGACCCTGCTAGGAACGAGTGTAGCAAACTGGAATTTTAAATTAGTCTTTGCAAATAACCTTTGAACCTTCACCATCAATTACAATTCC
>CAJMOF010000031.1 GCA_905215065.1 uncultured bacterium
AACGTGTGCCTATCAGAGGAGAGACCATGCTGTTTTCCGGTATCATCGCCGCCCTTACCAGCCTTTTGATTCCCATCATCATCCTGTTGCTGCTGCTCCCCAACGCCTGTTATGTCGTTGAGCAGCAGCACGCCGTAATCATCGAGCGCTTGGGTAAGTTCAACCGTATCGTCAACGCGGGCTTCCACGTGAAGGTGCCCGTGATCGACCGCAAGGCCGCCACGGTGAGCCTGCGCACCATGAAAAACGGTTTTGGCATCGACGTTAAGACCCAGGACAACGTGACCATCGGTCTTGAGGTCTCCGCTCAGTACCACGTGAGCTACGACATGGGCGCCGGCCCGGCAGATTCGGGCATCTACAAGAGCTACTACATGCTGCAGGAGCCCGTCGACCAGATGCGCGACTTCATCACCGACGCCCTGCGCTCCTCCATCCCCGTCTACACACTCGATGAGGTCTTTGCCAAGAAGGATGACATCGCCAAGGATGTCAACGCTACCGTTTCCGAGCAGATGGCCGCCTACGGCTTCACCCTCGTGTCGACGCTCATCACCAAAATCGCACTGCCGACCGAGGTTGAGAACTCCATGAACGACATCAACGCTGCCCAGCGCAAGCGCGCTGCCGCGCAGGAGCTCGCCGAGGCCGACCGCATCAAGCGCGTCACCGAGGCGACCGCCGAGGCCGAGGCTATGGAAAAGGCGGGCGAGGGCATCGCCAACCAGCGCAAGGCCATCGCGCTGGGTATCAAAGATTCGCTCGAGATCATCCAGGAGACGGGTGTCGGCAATGACGAGGCCAACCAACTGTTCATGTTTACGCAGTGGTCCGAGATGATGACGGAGTTCGCTCGCACGGGTAAAACCTCGACGGTCGTGCTGCCGAGCGACTTTTCGCAGTCGGCCTCGATGTTCGAGCAGATGCTGGCCGCCGGCAAAGTTCAAAACGATTCGAAGGAGTAGACGCGCGTGAAATACACCGTCGTTTGCGTCGGTAAGCTCAAGGAGCGCTTTTGGAAGGACGCGTGCGCTGAGTACACCAAGCGCCTAGGTGCCTATGCCAAGGTGGATATCCGCGAGGTGGCCGATATCGACCCGGCTAAGGCGGGCGGCGTGGATGCCGCGCGCGACAAGGAGGGGGCGGCGATTCTTGCCGCCTTGCCATCTCGAGCGCATGTGATCCTGCTGGCTATCGAGGGCAAGGAGCGCTCGAGCGAGGAGTTTTCGGCGAGGCTCGACGATCTTATGCTGCGAGGCGGCAGCGACATTGCCTTTGTAATCGGCGGTTCGGACGGCGTGAGCGATGACGTGCGCGCACGAGCCGACGAGATGCTCAGCTTTGGACGCATTACCTTGCCGCATAACCTGGCGCGTGTGGTGCTGCTAGAGCAGATTTACCGTGCCTGTAAGATCAGTCGTGGCGAGCCGTATCACAAATAGGTCGGCAATACGAAACAATGGCGTGGGACAATACCTTTCGTTTTGAGGAATGTGTCTGAAAGGACTATGCGATATGAAGATTGGATTTGTCGGTTTTGGCAATATGGCGAGCGCTATGGCCGATGGCTGGATCGCTGCCGGTGTAGCTGCGAGCGACATGTGCGCCTGCGCGGGTCGCTACGACGCACTGGTTGAGCGCTGCGAGGCGCGCGGCATGGTCGCCTGCCACGATGCCGCCGAGGTTGTCGCCGCATCCGATATCGTGGTCGCTGCGGTCAAACCGTACATGATCGAGAAGGTATTCGCCCCGCTCAAGGATGCTTTTGCCAAAAAGGTCGTTCTGTCGGTTGCCTGGACCTGGGACAGTGCCAAGTGGGAGCAGGTCCTGCCGGGCGTCGCGCATATCTCGACGGTGCCCAACACGCCGGTTTCGGTGGGCGAGGGCGTCATCGCCTGCGAGAAGGCTTCGACGCTTAACGACGAGCAGCGTGCTGTGGTGCTCGACCTGCTCGGTAAGCTTGGCGCTGTCGTCGAGCTCGACACAAGCCTGCTGTTTGTGGGCGGCACGGTGGGTGGTTGCGCTCCGGCGTTTGTCGCCATGGCAATCGAGGCCCTGGGCGATGCGGCGGTCAAGCACGGTATCCCGCGTGCGGATGCTTATCGCATTGTGAGCCAGATGGTGCTGGGTACGGCAAAGCTGCAGCTTGCAACTGGCCAGCATCCTGCGGCGATGAAGGATGCCGTATGCTCGCCCGGTGGTGCCACCATCAAGGGCGTCGTTGCGCTCGAGGACGCCGGCATGCGCAGCGCCCTGGTCAAGGCAATCGACGCAACCCTCCAGTAAAACCGACCAAAAACGGGACAGGTTTATGTTGGCAGGTATTTCCTGCGGTTTTGTCCTTTTAGCGAAAAGTGCCCCGCAACTGGCTCAATTCCAGTTGCGGGGCACTTGCGTTTGCCCAGATAAAACCGACCAAAATAAACCTGTCCCTTTTTGGCAGGTTAGTCCCAGAAGCTGTCTTCTTCGTCCTCGGACTTGGGGCCGCGGTCGACATACATCTTATGGGTGCGCTTCTCCATTACAAAGGCAATAATCGCAAACAGCAGGATGCCGCCGGCGAAAAGGATGGCAAAACCGGTGCGGGTGCCAAACAAAAAGGAAAAAACTGCGTCCATTGGGTGCCTTCTTGCGTAGTTGAGTTGGGTCGTAAACGCTCATAAGTATATACTTGCCCATACATGTACAAGGTTGCAACCTAAATGGAATGTATATCGCCGGAGGATCTAATGCTTGATATCAAGTTTGTTCGCGAGAACCCCGATGCCATCGATGTCGCCATGGCTAACCGCCAGACGTCTTGGGATCGCGAGAAGTTCTTTGAGCTCGACGACGAGCGTCGTGCCGTCATCACCGAGGTCGAGGAACTTCAAGCCACGCGCAATGCCGAGTCCAAGAAGATCGGCGCCCTGATGAAGGAGGGCAAGAAGGACGAGGCTGAGGCCGCCAAAGAGGCCGTGCGCGCCGTCAACGAGAAAATTGACGGTCTGGCCGAGCGCCGCACCGCCCTCGAGCAGGAGCAGTACGACTTCATGGCTCACCTGCCCAACATTCCTTGCGAGGCCACGCCGTACGGCAAGGACGAGGACGAGAACATCGAACGCCGTCGTTGGGGCACCCCGCGCGAGTTCGACTTCGACTTTAAGCCGCACTGGGATCTGGGCACCGACCTCGATATCCTTGACTTCGAGCGCGGCAACAAGCTCTCCGGCAGCCGCTTCACCGTTCTCGGTGGCGCCGGCGCCCGTCTTGAGCGCGCCCTCATCAACTTCTTCCTCGATACGCACACCAGCCGTGGTTTTAAGGAGTGGTGGCCGCCCATCGTCGTCAAGCGTCAGACCATGTTCGGCACGGGCCAGCTGCCCAAGTTCGAGGACGACGCCTATCACGTCTCGGGCGACAACTTCCTGATCCCCACCGCCGAGGTCGTGCTCACCAACCTGCACGCCGGTGAGGTCCTCGACGCCGATACCCTGCCGCGCCGCTACACCGCCTTCACCCCCTGCTTCCGCGAGGAGGCCGGCTCCGCTGGTCGCGATACCCGCGGCATCATTCGCCAGCACGAGTTCGACAAGGTCGAGATGGTCAAGTTTGCCAAGCCGGAGGAGTCCGACAAGGAGCTCGAGAGCATGACCGCCGAGGCCGAGTTCCTGCTGCAGCAGCTGGGTCTTCCGTATCGCGTGATTAGCCTGTGCACCGGCGACCTGGGCTTCTCTGCCCGTCAGACCTACGACGTCGAGGTCTGGCTGCCGAGCTACAACGCCTACAAGGAGATCAGCTCCTGCTCCAACTGCGGTGACTTCCAGGCCCGTCGCGCCAACATCAAGTATCGCGACCCCGAGAACTTCAAGGGTTCGCGCTATCTGCACACCCTCAACGGTTCCGGTCTGCCGGCTGGCCGTACCATGGCAGCCATTCTGGAGAACTACCAGAACGCTGACGGCACCATCACGATCCCCGAGGTTCTGCGTCCCTACATGGGCGGCCTCGAGAAGATCGAGCCGGTCGCGTAGATTGGCTGCATAAGCGATTTGCTAGGGCACTCCTTTTTGGGGTGCCCTTTTTGTGTGCGGCCATACCATGCTGTGCGGACAGCTCAATAGAAAACACACGAACAACTGTTCTGTATACAGCCATCTACCTGCTATGCTTTTGCTAAATAAGAGCGAGAGAAAGGGGACGCGATGGAGCTGTTTGATGAGCGGGTGGTTTTGTTTGAGAGCGACGAGGGCGGGGAGTACCTGCTTGTGACGTGTGAGCCGTCTGGCATGGGTGGCCTGGTGGTTCGACAGACGAGCGAGGGTCCGTTGACCCAATGGTGCTACGAGGAGTCGCCGCATGTGGTTGAGACGTTTGTGGCGCACGAGGGGCTTGTGGCCCTGGAGCATTTCTATGGGGTCCGGACATCTAACCAGGTTGCTCGCATGTTGAGTATCTCGTTTGCCGATTATGATTGTGCCCAGCGGGTGAGATCGCTCCTGAGGGAACTTGATGCTAAGTTTGACGTGATCGAAAAGCCAATCGATCGTACGGGGAACGACGGTATATGCGGAGCAGCATGACAAAACTGCGTTCCAAAAAAAAGTTTGAGATTGTGCTTGACTCCAATAAGCTAAAGTGGTTTTATATGTTTTGCGCTGCGGCGTTACCTCAGCTGGATAGAGGGTCTGACTACGAATCAGAACGTCATAGGTTCGAATCCTATACGCCGCACCAATTGA
>CAJMOF010000032.1 GCA_905215065.1 uncultured bacterium
GAGCAGGTCGATGACCTGCAGGAGTTCAATGCCAAAGATTTCTGCCGCGCCCTGGTGGGCGAGTCCAATTAAGGAGTGACTAGTGTTTGATTCCCTGAGCGATCGCCTCAACGACACATTTGACCGCCTGCGCGGCAAGGGCAAGCTGACCGAGGCCGATATCACCTCGGCCATGCGCGACATCCGTATGGCGCTGCTCGAGGCCGACGTCAACTTTAAGGTCGTCAAGGAGTTCGTCGCCAAGACCAAGGAGCGCTGCATGACCGCAGAGGTCATGGAGTCGCTGTCGCCAGCGCAAAACGTCGTCAAGATCGTGCTCGACGAGCTCACCGAGATGCTCGGCTCCACCGAGAGCAAGCTCGTCTTTAGCAACCGTATTCCCAACGTCATCATGCTTGTGGGCCTGCAGGGCTCCGGTAAGACCACGGCTGCCGTAAAGCTTGCCTACCTGCTCAAGAAGCAGGGCCGCTCGCCGCTGCTCGCCGCGTGCGACGTCTACCGTCCCGCCGCTGCCGACCAGCTGGCCACGCTCGGCGGAGAGATCGGCGTGCCGGTCTTCCGCGGTGACGGCGCGCACCCGGTCGACATTGCCAAGGGTGCCATTCAGGAGGCCGTTGACCACCTGCGTGACGTGGTCATCGTCGATACTGCCGGTCGTCTGCAGATCGACGAACAGATGATGCAGGAGGCCGTGGACATCAAGAAGGCCGTCAAGCCCGATCAGGTGCTGATGGTTGTCGATGCCATGACCGGCCAGGATATCGTCAACGTGGTCTCGACCTTCGCCGAGCGCACCGACTTTGACGGCGTGATCATCTCCAAGCTCGACGGCGATGCCCGTGGCGGCGGCGCGCTTTCCGTGCGCCAGGTGACCGGCAAGCCCATCAAGTTCGTGAGCATGGGCGAAAAGCCCGATTCGCTGGAGCCGTTCTATCCCGATCGCATGGCCAAGCGCATTTTGGGCATGGGCGACGTCGTCGGCATCATCGAGAAGGCCCAGGAGGCAGCCGATGCCGAGCAGCTTGAGGCTGCCGAGCGCATGCTGCGCGAGGGCTTTACCATGAACGATATGCTCGACCAGATGAAGGCCGTCAAGAAGATGGGTGGCATGAAGGGCATTCTGGGCATGCTTCCCGGTGGCCAGCGCGCGCTCAACCAGATGGGCGGTAACCTTGACGAGGGCATCTTCGATAAGAACGAGGCCATCATCATGTCGATGACCAAGGAGGAGCGCCTGCGTCCCTCCATCATCAACGGCCAGCGCCGCGCCCGTATCGCCAAGGGCGCCGGCGTGACCCCCACCGAGGTCAACAGCCTTATGAAGCAGTGGGGCGAGATGAACAAGATGATGGGCCGTATGCGCACGATGGCCAATCAGGCGCAGGCCGGCGGCAAGAAGGGCAAGAAGGGTAAGAAGGGCAAAAAGATGCGCATGCCCAATATTCCCGGCCTGGATGCCATGGGCCTGGGCGGCATGGGCGGTATGGGCGGCCTTGGTATGGGTGGCCCCAAGTCCGATATGGACCTGCTGCGCCAGATGGAAGCGCAGATGCGCAATAAAAAGTAACGGCTGGTTAGCCGAGTACAGCGAAG
Organism: uncultured bacterium; assembly: GCA_905215065.1. Classification (GTDB taxonomy): domain Bacteria; phylum Actinomycetota; class Coriobacteriia; order Coriobacteriales; family Coriobacteriaceae; genus Collinsella. The sequence goes on from CAJMOF010000032.1 coordinate 1,594, forward strand.
GCCGCCTGGATGGTATTCCAGGCGGCCTTCGCCGTTGGTGCGTTATATGTTGTGTGAGCAGACGCGTGATGGCATCGATTGCCTGCTGTTAGTGGCAGCTGCAGCCCTCGTGACCCTCGTTCTCGTGATGGCCGTGGCAACCGCAGGATCCGCCGTGCTCATGGATGTGCTCGTGGTCGTGGCCATGGCAGTCGCAGGTGGCCTCGCCGGTCTGCGCGAGCGTGCCGGCAATGAGCGCCTCGACGCATGCGTCGCAGTTACCCTGGGCGCCTGCATAGACCTTAATGCCGGCCTGGGTAAGCGCGTTGATGGCGCCGCCGCCGATGCCGCCGCAGATGAGCGTGTCCACGCCGCCGTTGGCGAGCAGGCCCGCCAGGGCGCCGTGACCGGTGCCGCCGGTGCCTACGACCTGCTCGTTGAGCACCTTGCCGTCCTGGATGTCGTAGATCTTGAACTGTTCGCTGCGGCCAAAGTGCATAAAGATGTTGCCGTTGTCGTACGTGGTTGCCACCCTCATGGTGTCGACCTCCTTTGCTGGCCATGCGGCCGTTGTCGTGGTGATGGGGGAGTATGCGATATTGCCGCCCTCGATGACAATCGCCCGTCCATTGACCAACGCGTTTGCCACCTTGCGATGCGCGCGGCTGCAGATTGCAGCCACCGTGGTGCGGGCAATGCCCATGTGTTGGGCGACTGCCTCTTGGTTAAGGCCTTCCAAGTCGCACAGGCGCAGCACCTCGAGCTCGTCGACTGTCATATCGATGGCATCGCCGCTCGCCAGGCCATCGGGGGTAAAACCGCGATATTCGGGGATGATCCCGACGTGGCGCAGTTTCTCGCGTCTTCCTGCCATGCGCACTCCTTATCTGACATATGTCAACAATAGAATAGCGAACGTGCAGATTTGCGCAATGAATTTCTGGCATATGTCAGAAAATGAGGGCTTATGTTTGGGCTGTGGGGCCGCGTGCGCCTGGGCTACAATGAATCTCGCTTGTAGGCGACTGACAGGAGGGTCAATGAGCAAGGCTGATCAACAGTTTGTAGCCATGTGCCGCGATATCTTGGACCATGGCACCACCACCGAGGGCCAAAAGGTCCGCCCGGTGTGGGAGGACGGCACCCCTGCCTATACCATTAAAAACTTTGGTGTCACGGCGCGCTATGATCTGCGCGAGGAGTTCCCCGCGCTTACCCTGCGTCGTACGGCGCTTAAGTCTGCCATGGACGAGATTCTGTGGATCTATCAAAAGAAGTCCAATAACGTGCATGATCTCAACAGCCATATCTGGGATGAGTGGGCCGATGAGACCGGTTCCATCGGTAAAGCCTACGGCTATCAGATTGGTCAGAAGAGCCATTACGTCGAGGGCGACTTCGACCAGATGGACCGTGTGCTGTACGACCTTAAGCACACGCCGTACAGTCGCCGCATTATGACGAACACCTATGTGTTCAGCGACTTGTCCGAGATGCACCTGTATCCGTGCGCGTACAGCGTGACGTATAACGTGACGCAGCGTCCGCAGGACGATAAGCCCACGCTCAACATGATTCTCAACCAGCGCAGCCAGGATATTTTGGCCGCAAACAACTGGAACGTGTGCCAGTACGCCATTCTGCTCATGATGGTTGCGCAGTCGGTCGATATGATTCCTGGCGAGCTGCTGCACGTGATCGCCGACGCCCATATCTACGACCGTCATGTCGATATCGTACGCGAGCTTATCGAGCGTCCGCAGTTTGCGGCGCCTAAGGTAACGCTGAACCCCGACGTGCACGATTTCTATGCGTTTACGACCGACGACCTGATCGTGGAGGGCTACGAGCACGGCCCGCAGGTCAAGAACATTCCCATCGCGGTGTAGGTGGCGGGCATGACGTGTAAGCTTTCTGCCATCGTCGCCGTGTGTGAAGACTGGGGCATTGGCTGCGAGGGCGATATGGTCGTGTCCAATCGCGCCGACATGCGCCATTTTGTGGCGT